>NZ_JAKKSH010000029.1:0-58386 GCF_025653395.1 Shewanella sp. SW24 | reverse complement strand
AATTTCGACCTAACTCAGTCAAGGTCAGTGTCTTACATTCAATCAGTGCCTTAGAGGCCAGCATCAAGCTGTTTAATCGTTTTAGGTGAAGTTCTGGGCAGTATTGGTGTAAAGAATGTTGTAGGATATTGGCTTCGCGCATCTTGTTGTCCAAGTGTAGTTTTTGGCGAAACCATTTGATCATGCAACAAGATGCGCTTCCACCCTAATTTGATGATTTATTTGTAAATCATCAGGGGATTCTTCAGTGCTAAACGCTGGACAACCTTGAAATGGAGACCTTATGCAGTTAGAGAAAGTGTTACATGTCGAAGATGATGAATCAATTCGAATGATCGTCGAAATGGCATTGGTGGATTTATCTGGTTTAACTTTGGTGAGCTGCGAAAGTGGATTTGATGCCCTTGTTCAAGCTTTGCATTTTGAACCAGACCTGGTGTTGTTGGATGCGATGATGCCCGGGATGGATGGCCTTCAAACCTTGATTGAGCTCAGAAAACTGCCGGCCTATGCAAAGGTTCCTGTCGTGTTTATGACTGCACGTATTCAACAAGCTGAAAAGCAACAGTACATAGATGCTGGCGCTGCTGCTGTGATAGAAAAACCTTTTGAAGCTACTCAGCTTGGCGATCAACTGGACGCTATTTATCAAAACTTTAATGCCTCTGAATAACTATTTTCAGGCGATTTGTGACTACATTTGATGAGTGATAGGCTGGTCATACAGTAGCACTTTTTCGATTACTTCCAGTGTGTTGCTGCTCTATCTGCAGATAACTATAAGGAATAGGCATTGAATAAGCAGGCTGAAGTTTTATTGAAATACCGATGGTCTTTGCTGGTCTTGCTGGTAGGCATCACGCTTAGTGTATTACTGGGATATCAAACCCAGAGCAACAATATGCTGCGTATTCATCAGGCGATGCAAGGGGAGCTTGATCTCGTCTCAGAGGACATCTTAACCAAAGTTAAGCTATACCAGTATGGTTTACGCGGTGTCAGAGGTTCAGTATTAACCGCAGGTGAGCATGGCGTCAGTCGGGCACTATTTTACCGCTATAGTTTAACGCGTGATGTTGATGTCGAATTCCTCGGCGCTCGAGGTTTTGGTTTTATTCGCAGGGTGCCTGTCAGTGAGACGCCGCGGTTTTTAGCAAATGCGCGTGCAGACGGCTGGCCTGAGTTTAATATCAGGGAACTATCGCCGAACTCAAAAGAGCGCTATGTGATTCAGTACATTGAGCCTGTTGAACGAAATAAAGCCGCAGTGGGTTTGGACATCGCCTCAGAGCATAATAGATACGGTGCCGCAACATCGGTCATGCTGAGTGGTGAAGTCAGATTAACCGGTCCCATTACTCTGGTGCAGGCTTCAGGTTTACCTGAACAATCATTTTTAATGCTGATGCCCCTGTATCGGAGCGTGAAAACACCAGAGACCTTGGCAGAGAGGGAAAAACAAGCTTTTGGCTGGAGTTATGCTCCCCTGATCATGACTGAGGTATTGGCTCATGTCAGAGTAGATTCCAGTAAATTTACACTTAGCCTGGACGATGTAACTGAACCAGAAACTCCGGTTCGTTTTTTTAATAATACTGTGGATGCAACGGGCTTGTACGCTGTAAATGCTGTACACACTATTTATGGACGCAGCTGGCGCATTAATATGGCGGCTCAACCTGCATTTATTCAAAGCATGCAATTGCAATCACCTGTTCAACTCGGTTTGTTTGGCACCTTGGTTTCTTTGCTACTGGCACTGCTTGCTGGCTTAGTTGAGACTAATCGAAGAAATAGAGAACGATTGTTTGCGCAACAAGCCAAGCTGGTTTCATTAGTGGAGAGCTCAGCGGACGGTATTATTTCTTGCACCCTGGATGGCAGAGTTTTAAGTTGGAACAAGGGAGCGGAATCACTCTTTGGTTACACCAGTGAAGAAGCTATAAACACGGAGCTACAAAGTTTGATTGCCCAGCCTTTGCTGGCCGATGAGCTATCCGCTAGGCTGCGCTGCGTGGCGAAAGGTCAATCGATCACCAATTATGACACTGTGCATAAAACAAAAGGCGGCTCACTGATTGATGTTTCTATCACTTTATCGCCTATTTACGCTGAAAACGGCAAGGTTGTAGCAGCATCAAAAACGGTAAGAGATATTTCTGCGCAAAAATTAGCTGAAGCTGAAGTTCGCGAATTAAATACCAGTTTAGAAGCCAAGGTAGCTCAAAGAACGGCGGAGATCGCCAGTCTCAATCTATTATTCAAAAATGTACTTGCTTCTGCATCCGACTTTGCCATCATGGCCACAGATATGCAGGGGACGATCCAGTTATTTAATCGGGGTGCTGAGCTTTTATTAGGCTACAGTGCGGATGAAATCATGGGACAAGCAACGCCTTTGCTGTTCCATTCTGCAGAAGAGCTTGCTCGTCGTCTTGGTGCTGTTGATGAAAAGCATCCGCTTTTATCTTCACCTGATTTTCAGAGTCTCATTGAGCTTTCAGAGCATCCTGAGGGGTTCAGGGAATGGTGCTATCTGCACAAAGAGGGACAAAAAATAGATGTCAATCTGGTCATCACTGCAATGCGTGATGATAAGCATCAACTGGTTGGTTATCTCTTTATTGCTACAGATATTACCCTACAAAAACAAGAACAAAACCAGCTGATAGCCACACAACAACAGCTAAGCAGTAAGACTGAACAGTTGATGTTAGCTTACAAAGTTGCAGAGCTAGGTATTTGGGAATGGCGTTTAGCAGACAATTCCCTGGTATGGAATGACAAAATGTTCGAATTTTACGAGCAGCCTTCCGCATTAAATCACAATGGCCTGAATTACTCTCATTGGGAATCCAGAGTGCATCCTGATGATCGCGATGCTTCAGCATCCCTATTGCAAGATGCGGTAGCTGGCACAAGGGATTACACTCCTATCTTTCGTTTACAGTTGCCAAGCGGCAAGGTTCGCTATATTCAAGGCAGTGCTTATGTTCAGCGAGATTCTCAAGGTGCCGCCATCCGGGTGGTGGGTATTAATCGTGATATCACCGCTGAGCGTGAACTTGAGCTTCAACTGCGAGAGTCCAAATATTTAGCAGAGGCGGCAAATAGTGCCAAGTCGATGTTTTTAGCTAATATGAGTCATGAAATCCGAACACCGATGAACGCGGTCCTTGGAATGTTGCAGCTGATCAAATCAACGGAACTCTCGGCACAGCAGCACGACTACACCAGTAAAGCGCAAATAGCAGCCAGATCCTTGCTGAATTTAATCAACGATATTCTTGATTACTCCAAGATTGAGGCAGGTAAACTCGAACTGGAGCAACAACCATTTAACACCGAATCATTGCTTAGAGAACTTGATGTGGTGTTATCCCCCAGTTTAGGCAAAAAAAATATTGAGTTGCTGTTCGATGTTGACAGTGCATTACCAGCGGCTGTCGAAGGTGACAGTGCATTACCAGCGGCTGTCGAAGGTGACAGGCTAAGATTGCAACAAGTGTTAGTAAACCTGATCAGCAATGCGATTAAGTTTACAACTGAGGGTGAAGTGGTTCTTCAATTAACGCTGTTACAATTACAAGACAAAAAAGCACGGGTCCGTTTTAGTGTTCGTGACACTGGTATTGGTATTAGTCCGTCTCAGCAGCAACGTATTTTCGAAGGATTTACTCAAGCCGAAGCCTCAACAACCCGGCAGTATGGCGGCACAGGCCTTGGTCTGGTGATCAGCAAGCGTATTGTTGAGTTGATGGGGGGAGAGTTGCAGTTGCAAAGTGAGCTAGGCAAAGGCAGTCGTTTTTGGTTCGACCTGGAGTTTCATGTTGCCACTGAAGTGGAGGCGCAGCGCCTCATTACTATCAGTTCCGACACCAGGGTGTTGATTGTTGATGACAACGCAACGGCATTAGAGATACTGCAAAAAACAGTAGAGCAACTCGGTGCGAGTGTCATGCTCGCGCGTTCTGGTGAAGAGGCGTTGGCCTGTGTTGAGCATTGTTTTGCAACCAATCAAACATTGCATGTGGTGCTGATGGATTATCGCATGCCAGGCATGAATGGCCTGGAAGTGGCACAGTGTATCAAAGCAAAATCCGATGCAAGCAATTTGCCTGTGGTGATTATGGTCAGTGCCTTTGGCCGTGACGAAATTATGAAAGCACAAACTACTGAAGTCCTTCCTTATGCTGCTTATCTGACGAAGCCAGTCACACCACTGCAAGTTGGCGCGCTTATTGAGGGTTCCATCTCTGGAGATATACTAAAACCTTCCGCGCGAGTGAGGCCAGAGCAAAGCACATCACCTTTGCGCGGCCTGCGTTTACTACTTGTGGAAGACAATGAATTTAATCGTGTAGTGGCTTCTGAGCTGCTGGAACATGAAGGCGCAGTGGTAGATATGGCCTTCGGTGGGCAGGAAGGTATTGATGCGATTATTAAAGGGAATACCAGTTACGATCTGGTATTGATGGATGTTCAGATGCCTGTCGTTGATGGCTTAGAGGCCACACGTCAAATCCGCGCTGATAAGCGCTTTGCATCACTTCCTATTATCGCTATGACAGCGAATGTTTATACATCTGATCAGGAAGACTGCATTAAGGCTGGAATGAACGGGCATTTAGCCAAACCTTTTGATTTAGATAAAGTCATTGAAACTATTTTATTTTTTACCAACAAGAACCTTGATAAAGATACTCACCTTTCCTTTTTAAGCTATGAGTCAACGGAGCAACCGGCTCACTCAGCAAGGCTTTCTGGTGAGGTGGCAGTTAGCAATGATGTTGAGAACGCAAGTCAGAAGGCTTCATCCGAAACGATTAACCTTGCTCTGCCTGAATTGCAAGAAATTCATTTTGAAAGAAAAAATCTTGAAGTGTTGCTTAAGCCTTTTGGAGGGAAAGAGGCATTCTTCAGACGGTTAATCCATGTATTCGAAGCAAACTTTACCAGCCAGCTAGTAAGTCTGCAGGAGAAGATTAAACAAAACGATCACCACGAAGTTCTGGCTATTCTGCATGCCATCAAGGGAACGTCAGGCACTATAGGTCTTGCAACTGTATATCAGGTAATTTGCCAGCTTGAAACTCAGCTTAAACAAGATTTTAACTCAGAAGAGTTCCAACTTAGCACTCTTTATTCCGGACTTCCTGAGCGCTTAGACTTTATTGCACGGCATGAGTTGTCAGATATTCATCAGCTGCTTGCAAAAAAGGAGGCTAAAACTTCTGAAGCTGCTTTACCCCCAGCTTACGATAAAGATGACTTAGTACAAATGCTCGAGACACTCAGGCCATATTTGCAGACTGCTAATCTGGAAGTGTTAACTTTGTCTCAGCAGCTGAAAGAAAAACTTGTTGGTCACGAGCAATGGCTCAGTATGACAAAAGACCTTTTTGACGCGATAGAAAAGTTAAATTTCGATCTGGCTCTGCTTGAGTTGAATAGATTAAACAAATGATGACAAACGAAACGTCATGACAGTGAACAGATAAGCCACAGTAGACAAGAATATACAGGCGGGGTTATGCAATTAGAAAAGATCATGTACGTATTTGAAGCTAATCAGTTTGGAGATCAACAAGAAGCTATTTCTCAACGCTTTTATGCGTTCGCATAACTATTAACACTGGAGTCGCTCATGCAAATACCCGAGTTGCCCTTTACAGAACAAGAAAGACTTTTGACGCTGCAATTGACTGGGTTACTCGACACTGAGTCAGAGCCTCGTTTCGATCGACTCACACGCCTGGCACAAATGACTTTAGGTACAGAAATCGTGCTTATTTCTCTGGTTGATTCAGAACGTCAATGGTTTAAATCTAAACAAGGCCTGGATGCCTGTGAAACGACAAGGGATATTTCATTTTGTGGCCATGCAATTTTGGCTGATGGTATTTTCGAAGTTCCAGATACCCTAGCCGATGTTCGTTTTGCAGATAATCCTTTGGTTTTAGGTGCTCCTTTCATTCGGTTTTATGCTGGAGTGCCTTTGTTAAGACATGGTCAGGCCATAGGAACACTTTGTTTCATTGATAGCAGTCCCCGCCACTTTTCAGACAAAGAAAGAGAGATCGCGGCGGAGTTCGCCAAAGTAGTAGAGCAGGAAATTCAGGACAGGCTTCAGCAAGAAGCCCACCAGCAGTTGGCTGCAAGCGAGTTAATGTACCGCTCAGTGTTAGAAGGAACAAGGATAGGCACCTGGCAATGGAATGTGCAGACAGGAGAAACCCTGTTTAACCAGCGCTGGGCTGAAATCGTTGGGTATGAACTGGCCGAACTGGAACCTGTTTCTATCAATACCTGGCTAAATTTGGCACACCCTGATGATTTACCTGGATCTGGCCAACAACTGCAGGCTCATTTTGACGGGGACGCTGCGTTTTATGATTTTAAGTGCCGAATGAAACATAAAGACGGCCATTATGTGTGGGTGCATGACAGAGGTCGGGTGATTTCATGGACCTCAGATGGTAAGCCACTGATGATGTATGGCACTCATGCGGATATCACTGAGCAAAAAAACAGTGAGTTGGCCTTGTTGCAAAGCAGAGACCAGTTTCAAACCTTAGTCTCCAATATACTGGGCATTACTTACCGATGTCAGGCCGATGAAAGTTGGACTATGTTGTTTATGAGTTCTCATATCGATCCTCTGTCTGGCTATCCTGCCTCTGACTTTATAAACAACGCAGTGCGTAGCTATGCCAGCGTGATCCACCCGGATGACAGAAAATGGTTGGAAGATAGCGTTGCGAAAGCTATGGTCAACAAAAAAAATTGGGTACTGAATTACCGTATTTTACATGCTGATGGTTCAGTTCGCTGGGTAGAGGAAAGAGGCGCCGCTGAATATGATTATGCAGGTAAGGCACTATTCCTCGACGGCTTTATTCTTGATGTCAGTAAAGAAAATAAGCTACAGGAACAGTTAGTAAAGCTAACCCAGCAATTACCGGGCGTTGTCTACCAATTTCAGTTATGGCCGGATGGCCGAACAGCGTTCCCTTACACCAGTGCCGCTATTGAAAACATCTACGGAATAAAAGCCGAAGATGTTATCAACGATGCATCGCAGGCTTTCGCTAAGATATATCCGGACGATTTACCTGCCGTAGCAAAAAGTATTGAAGATTCACGTCTTGGCATGACCCTATGGCAACATGAATATCGGGTTTTCAAAAAAGATGGTTCACTGATGTGGCTATCTGGCAGAGCAACGCCAGAAGTACAGTTGGACGGCAGTACTTTATGGCACGGTTATATTCAGGATATCACTCAATCGAAAGAATACTATCTTGAGCTTGAAGTGCTGAATAAACAATTGCGGTTTACCCAGCAATGCCTTGAGCTTGCCAGCGAACAAGCAAAAATTGGTTATTGGCAGGCTTCGCTTAACAATAGTTCGCTGTGGTGGTCTCCCATTATTTATCAAATATTTGGTTTTGATCCTAATGAAACTAAGCCCAGCGTTACACTGTTTAAAAGCACCTTACACCCTGATGATGTGGCAAAAGTGGAACAGAGTGAACAACGTGCCCGAGAAACAGGTATTCATAACGTGGTACATCGAATTGTGCGCCCAGATGGTGAAATCCGTTGGGTACATGAGCTGGCTCAACTACTGCCTGAAGAGAAAGACCCCGATTTGACATTGGTAGGTTCGGTGCAAGACATCACTGAGCGTATGAAGTTACAACAAATAAAAGACGAATTTATCTCTACGGTAAGTCATGAACTTCGTACACCTCTTACCTCGATCCATGGCGCATTAAATTTACTGACTGCGTCTACCTTAGTCCAACTTCCACCTAAAGCCGAGAAGTTACTGGGAATTGCTAGTAGCAACTGTCAGCAGTTAAGTCGCTTGATTAATGACTTATTGGATATTGAAAAATTGGTGGCGGGAAAAATGCTGTTCGATATAAAGTTAATGGAACTATGGCCAGTTCTGCAAAAAGCTCTGGATGACCATCAGCCTTATGCAGCACAGCAAAATATTCGTTTGCTATTAACGCTTGATACACATGCAAAGGATATTGTGATCTCTATTGATGAACACAGGTTGATGCAGGTATTAACCAATTTACTTTCAAACGCAGTGAAATTTTCGCCTTTAGGGGGCGAGGTTGTATTGTCAGCTAAACGCATTTCTGATGAAGTAGAAATTTCTGTGCAAGATAGCGGCCCCGGGATTTCTGAAGACTTTAAACACAAAATTTTCCAGCGTTTTTCTCAAGCTGACGCCAGCAGTGCCAAGATGAAAGGTGGTACAGGTTTGGGGTTAGCGCTTTGCAAGGAAATAGTCGAAGCTATGCATGGCTCTATAGGCTTCGAGTCCGAACCTGGTTGCGGTGCAAGATTCTACATCAGCTTCCCATTAAGAGATTGATAGTCTAGCCTGATACTAAAATTTTGCAGGAGTAATGCATTTGCCAACTAAAAAGTCGCCTGAACAACTTCAACAATTTATGGAAGAACTGCAAGCAAGTTTTTTGGCCAAGTTAGGTTTAAAGGCAGAATTATTTGCTGAGATATCTCATCAGTTGGAATCAGGTATTCTCACTACTTTCCCTGAACTTATTAGTGAAGCTCATCAGTTAGCGGGCTCCTGTGGTACTTTTCAGTTGAATCATCTGGGAATGCTGGCCCGACAAATTGAAACCATAGCTTTGAGTGTTGATGCTTCAGAGAAACTACAGGGAGACAGGCTCAAAAGTTTGATTGATTCGTTGAGACTTTTTGTTAACGAGGTTGAACAGGTTCTGACTGGACCCAGAGACTTCGCTACAAATCTTTTGCCTGCATTCGAGATGGCACAAGACGTTTGGTTAGTGCTCAACCCTTCGGCTTTGCGCGACGAACTATGTGCTCAGTTAGGCGCCTTTGGTTACCCAGTCAAAATTTTTTCAACTTTTGCTGAATGTATTGAAGCGCTGAGGATCCAAACGCCAGCCTTATTGTTTTCTGAAGCAGTGTTAGCTGATCAGCTTTTGTTTGACCAAAAAGAACTGATCGACATTATGAGCGAGCATAAACGCTGGCTGATGGTTTATTCTGCCACAGACAGTTTTGATTTACGGATCAACGCCGTCAGACATAAGACTCATGGATATTTTGTCTCGCCTCTGGATATCCCAAGTATGATGCAAAGAATTACCCGCCTATTTGATAACAGTACATTTTCAGATAAGAAAGTGAGTATTCTTGATGACGACCTTTTACTAGCTGAGCATTACAGCTGGGTGCTTGAATCTGCGGGAATGGAAGTTCAGGTGATCCGGGACTCAAGATTAGTCATACCGGAGTTACTGTCTTTTAAGCCAGATGTTCTATTACTTGATATGCATATGCCAGAGTTTTCTGGCGCTGAAATTTCAGGTGTTATCCGGCAGTACGAGTCGTTAAGTAGCCTTCATATTGCATTTTTATCTGCTGAGCGTGATATTCAATTGCAGTTACAGGCTTTATCTTACGGGGCTGATGATTTTATTACTAAACCAATCTCTAATGAGAATTTAGTTACTGCCGTCAAGTTAAGGCTTGCGAGAAACAGAGATATTAAGTCGTTAATCGAGCGGGATAGCCTGACAGGTTTGGTTAAACACGGCAGTATAAAAGACGCTGCATTGATTGAGTTTGATCGGATGCGGCGTTCTGGTGAGCACTTTTGTATAGCGATGATTGATTTGGACCATTTTAAGAGTGTGAATGACTCTTATGGCCATGCTATTGGTGATGTTGTGATAGGGACTATTGCAACCTTACTTAGGAAGAGGCTCCGCCGTAGCGACAAAGCTGGGCGTTATGGCGGTGAGGAGTTTATGGTCGTGTTGCCTAAATGCAGCGCTATGGACGCTAAATTGCTCATAGAATCTATTTTAGGTTCTTTCAGGGACATTCATTTCAGTGCAGGGCAGCAATCCTTCTCCTGCACATTCTCTGCAGGTATCGCCTGTAGTTCAACGGGTTATGCAGATGCAGATATGATGATGAACGCCTCCGATCAAAGGCTCTACAACGCCAAACGCAGCGGCAGGAATCGAGTGTGCGTTAATATTGAAGGCGAGTAACAGAATAGGAGCACATCCTTTATATACTCAATGGCAGTTGGTGATTAAAACCAGATATTTATTCAACCTAAACCTGAATTCATTATATGGCCGCTGTTCGCTCATAACTGACTGTCAGGTCAGATATGAGCTAGTACAATTAATCATCGTCATAGTAGTCTTCGATTTTAGCTGCATCCCAACCTCTATCCCAATCTTCTTGCGACCACCAATCAGTTTCTGACCAGTCGTATGGATTGGCAGACTTGGATTTACCTTTCCAATAGGCGTTATAGCCTTCTTTATATTCACTCGACATTTATTTACTACGCGGTGCGTTATTGCCGCGCCCTCCACCTGATTTTTCTCCTGTTTTGCTTGGACCATTTACCGGGGCAGGTCTGCTTGATTTCGCCATGTTAGTCTCCTTTTTGCTTTACACTAGGCTTTGGTTATTCGAATTTGATTGAAAAACGTATTTCTGGTAATTCGGTCACTTTTTTGTAGGTAACATCTGGCTCGAATGGTGCTATTTCTTCACCATCAAAACTCTCGTTAATACCAATAGGCAAAGGTACAAATTTGCCTCTTTTTCTGTCGGTTATCGTTTTCATTAGGTCATCTATATTGGCCGCTGACCAAGGTGCACGTTTGATTTCACCGTGTTCATTTACCCAAACCTTGTAGATGCGTATTGCTTTGGTCATTTCATCTTTATCGTCGTAATTCATATAGAACATGCCAGGCTGAGAGCGGCGAGGATCAGAAATAGGGACTGTATCCAGCCATTCAGAGAATGAGACACGAAATTCAGCAGCGGAATTAAAGATGCGATGTCCTGTGTCTATTATTTTGCGTTGGCCGTACTCAGTGAATTGGACAATAAATTTAGAAGCTGAACCTTCAGGAACAAGTGGATCACCATCTAAGCAAACTTTCTCAACACAGCCGTAAAGCAATCGGTCACGAGTCGTTTCCCATGTATCTTTTTGCCAGTCAGAAAGTTCAGCCCATACCAAGCCGATTTTTTCATTAAGCTCTATAGGTCGTATGGACCAAGTAAGTTCGTCTTCGAAGAAAGTAATCGATATCTTTTTAACCTGAGTCCCATCGATAATTGTTAATCGTGGCTCGTATCCATCTCCATAGACTTTGGCTCGGGACGTTATATCTTCAATAGTCTGGTAATATCCTCTGGCAATCTCACCATCGATAGAGAAAGGAGTTGTGATGTACCATAGCGAATTATCTGAGTTTATGTTTGTGCTCAGCTCTTCAGGTGAAATATCGAAGTGCTTGGCTATTAACTGGATTTTTTCAGTTGTCGTGCGTCCATATCTCTCTATATTCTGATAATGCCTTTCAGTGACTTGACACGCCTCAGCTGTCTCAGCTTGCGTTTCACGTTTATTCTTTCTGAGGTGCTTTAACAAATTTTTATTTAATTGAACTGATTGCTGAGCCATGTGTGTTTCATCATTGAGTGAAGTTGTGGCGATTATAAACGTATGTGAGTTCGTGTAAATGCAGCCATGCACGAAGTCATGGCTTGAATTTGAATTGGTAAGATTTGAGAAAAGGTCAATGATACTTCGGTAACTGCTGTTTAGTTTCTAGATTGATAAACCAAGTCATTTTGTAGCGGCACACTGAATTTGTGCCAAGCGATGAGAGAACATTTGTTGCATATAAGCTGTGGGCTCATGAAAAATCGAATGTCTGCAATTAAGGCAAAGTAGATATTCATGTTGTCCTAAATTGTTTTTGAAAGCGGCAAAATAATTCAATTTTGCCGCGTTTATTTCCCGCCAATGTACCTAATTGCTGAAGCCAAACTCACTAAACACTTGCCTGCAAGATTGAAGCGCCAAACGCTCGTAACGTATCTTCCTCAATTCTTCACGAATATAGCTTTCCCTCTGGGGCGATAACTCCAATAAGATTTGCAGGCCGTTTTCTCTGCCAGCCAGCATGGCTTCTTGGTCAATGAACTGCTCTAGCTTTTGAGTGATGATGGCATTCGGTTCAGGCGTTAATGGTGGGCTTTCTGGAACAGATTGTTGAAACTGTTCCTGTTGGGAATTTTCTGTAGGGATTGAAAATAGCAACGGAGTGGTACCTGGTTGCCGCGTGACAACGATCTTGCCCTCATTAGCCAGACTCAAACTCACCCTATGAAAAACCTGTTTTAAATTTTTGCGATTGTACTCCTGTAACCCAGCGTGATCCGCGAATAGCTCCATCAATTGAGTGCCGGTCTTGGGGTGGCCATCTGCCAGTGTCGCTTGGATAAAATTCACAACTTCCTTTTTTTCGGTTTGTTTCATTGTTATCGCCTCAGATATCTAAGTTTTCTGACGCCTCAAGAGCATCCTGAACGTCAATTCCCAAGTAACGGACCGTACTTTCAATTTTCTTGTGGCCAAGCAACAGCTGAATAGCCCGGATATTTTTATCGCGCTTGTAGAGGATTGATACCTTGGTTCTGCGCATGGAATGCGTGCCATAGAGACTTGAATCTAGCCCGATCGACTCGACCCATTTATGGACAATTCGATCATAAGCACGGGTCGTCATGTGAGGAATACTGTGTTTTCGGGATGGAAATAGAAAGTCATCGAACTTCAACGTTTTCAATTCGACCCAAGCTTTGACGGTTTTACGTGTCTGAGGTGTGATCTCGAATTGGACTGGTGTTCCAGTCTTTTGCTGCACGATACTTGTTCTGGCCAAGACCTCCCCTGATCGCATCACATCAGAAACTTTGAGCGATACTAAGTCACAGCCGCGTAACTTGGAATCTATCGCTAAATTTAGTAACGCCAATTCACGAGTGTTCTTTACAATTTCGAGCCTAGTTCGAATAGCCCAGATCTCCTGCTGCTTCAATGGAGCCTTCTGACCGATGATCCGGCCCTTATTCCATGCAACACGTTTTTCCATGATGACCTCCCGATTTTTTGAGAAACCATAGGGTGAAGTCACTTGGTATAGATGCAAAGCCCTCTAAAATAAAGCTCAAAAAACACACAAAATGAGGAAAGCTTTTTCAGTGAATTCCGCTCTGCATTCGAAAGCAGACGTTCGATGTAAGAAACTGAAATGTCAGGAATTGGCACAGAGCCGTCATTCGGCTCTGAAACGTTTTTGTCCAAAAGTGAGTTTGAAAATGATCAAACTTAATTATGAGAAACTGAAATTCGTCCTCAGATAAATTATCAAACAATAGCGGTATTACCGTTCATGACACCCATAATTTTTATCAAACTTTATTATGGTCGTACAGGTGTTAATGACTAACATCGATTGGCCATCCGGCGCGACATGTGCGACTCAGGAAGAGGACGGTGAAATCATTTTCTGGAAAGCCCCGGTGGAGACTGTATTGTCAGTGCGTGACGACGCTGAAAGCCGTGGTGATCTGCCATCTCTTCTCCATAAGGATATGGTACATAGCTGGTATCATAGGGATAGCGGCCATGACGATGATTTACCAGAGCTGGCGTGTGATTGGCGTACCGCGTTAGTCACCAAACCAGCTCGGTTCTAAGTTAAACGATGACAGAGATAGGCCAGAGATGAAAATCAGTAAGTTAGTTGAACATCAGTACCGTGCTAAGCCAAAACAGCTGGCGTTAAAACCGATCCTTCACCTCGTCTGCGTCTTAGAAGAAATCCTAGGAAATGCCAGTGCTGAGCAACTGCTGGCTATTATCAAAGACCATCAACAGCTAGTTGCGTTGCGTAAGCAATGCGCCACTCCGCACCACAACACGCTTGACGTTTATCGGATAGTGCGGAAAACCTCGCCGTTCAGGGCGAGGATGAATAGCGCAACGGCGAAGCCGTTCTGAGGGCTACGCCGGAGTTTGTTGCTGCTCAATATACTGCCGGATGATCTCAATTGGCGCACCACCACAGCTCCCCGCAAAATAACTGGGCGACCAGAGCGCACCTCCCCAGAGTTTCTTTTTGATCGAAGGGTAATTCTTTTTTCGGATCATCCGGCTGGATACACCTTTGAGACTGTTAACCAGATTCGACACGGCCACCTTCGGCGGGTAATTCACCAACAAATGCACATGGTCGTCTTCACCGTCGAACTCAACCAGCTCTGATTCAAAATCAAGACAGACCTTTTCAAAAAAGATTTTTAGATCATCCAGCACTTCTTTGGTAAAGACATTTCGTCGGTATTTTGTTACAAAGACCAAATGAACGTGCATTTTAAAAACACAATGCCTGCCATGCCTTAAATCGCTTTCAATTTCCATAGACCAATCTATAATTGAGTTGTATTGACACAGTATGAGCAAGCCATGCAACGACTGCAAGCCTACAAATTCGAACTGATTGTCACTGGAGAGCAGCAGCGCCAGATGCGCCGCTTCTCCGGTGCTTGTCGGTTTGTCTATAACAAGGCGCTGGCGTTGCAAAAAGAACGACATGAGCAGGGTGAAAAGAAACTATCGGCCTTTGAACTGAATAATCTGTTACCACAATGGAAAGCAGAGCCAGAAACAAAATGGCTGTCTGATTCACCTTCTCAAACGCTGCAACAGTCGCTGAAAGATTTAGATCGGGCGTACAAAAATTTCTTTGCCAAACGAGCAGACTTCCCGCGCTTCAAAAAGAAGGGTCAGTCAGATAGCTTTCGCTATCCACAAGGGGTGAAACTGGAGCAAGGCAATAATCGACTCTTCCTGCCCAAGCTCGGCTGGCTGCGTTACCGCAACAGTCGGACGGTGGAAGGTGAGATTAAAAACGTCACGGTCAGTCAGGTTTGTGGTAAGTGGTATGTATCGATCCAGACCGAGCGGGAAGTTGAAATTGCCGTGCATCAGGGCGATGCCATCGGCATTGACATGGGCATTGCCCGCTTTGCCACCCTGTCCGATGGCCGTTTCTACGCCCCGCTCAACAGTTTCAAACGGCACGAAACCGCTTTGCGCAAGGCGCAGCAGGCCATGAGCCGCAAGGTAAAATTCAGCAATAACTGGAAAAAGGCCAAAGCCAAAGTTCAGCGCATTCATTCCAATATCGGCAACAGCCGCCGTGACTACCTGCATAAAATATCAAACGACATTAGCAAAAACCACGCGATAGTCTGTATTGAAGATTTGCAGGTCAAAAACATGTCAAAATCAGCGGCAGGAACCGCCGAGCAACAGGGTAGGAATGTTAGGGCGAAGTCAGGCCTGAATAAAGCCATTCTTGATCAAGGCTGGTTTGAGTTCCGTCGCCAGCTCGATTACAAGCTGGCATGGAATGGCGGCCACCTGATCGCCGTTCCACCGAAAAACACCAGCCGGACGTGTCCGTGCTGTGGTCACATATCGAAGGATAACCGCGCCACGCAAGCTCGGTTTGCCTGTGTGGAATGTGGCTTTGAAGAAAACGCCGATGTCGTCGGCGCGATCAATGTATTAAGGGCGGGACACGCCCGATTAGCCTGTGAAGTGAGTGGTGCAACAATGCCGCCAGCAGCAGGAACCCACCGAAGCGAGTCCGGCGTTCGCGCCTAACCGCAGTAGGAATCCTCGTCGTTTACGGCGAGGAGGATGTCAATTCATAGACGGATGGCGAAAAAGCGATATCCCCAAAAGTGGAAAGGAAATACCTGACAAGCTATTAGAGATGTACAAGCTAATCGGGAACACGTTCCGTAGTTTCTCTGAGGATGATATTGCGAATAACATCTTAAGTGGTGAGTTAAGAGAGGTTCGAAATGACTGATGAACGCTTAGATAGAATGCACAAACTGGCTCAGCGTTTAGCTAAAAATGGCACGATGGATCAGCTAACCATGCGAAAAATCGATGCACTCGCGCTCAGCGCAAAGCTAGATGAAATGACAGCAGAGCGAATAAAGCATATTAGGGAGCGTGAGCACATTAGCCAAGGTGTCCTCGCTACGATTCTGAATATGAGCAATGAGAGCATTCAAAAATGGGAACAGGGAAAGTCTAAGCCACAGGGTGCCGCGTTAAGATTGCTTAACATGATTGATAAGAATGGCATTGAGTGTGTGCTTTCTTAAGAGACACAAGCCGCAGACGGAGCCGATGGTTCCGTTTTTTGCTTCTACCGTTCAAATTCCTGCAAATCTGCACCAAGCTAAATCACACCTAACAGCATGAATGTAAAGTGTTAACTTAAATATTTTCAGCTTAATTCCACCGAATCAAAGTTTGAATTTAGCCCTCCCTTACTTAAAATAATGTGACATAATTTACTATTAAATACCCCTACGAGAATTTGCGCATGGTTCAATCAAATCAACAGATAGAAACGATTTTAGCCGCATGGCTTAGCGTGGGGAATGAGTTCAATCCTCATAATAAATTGTATCGGCATCCTGAGTTTATCTTTAGAAAAGCCGGAGAGTGGAATGGATGGAATGATTTTTTTGGTCTGAGCCCCGATGCAGACACTTATGAGGAAAATGATCGAATAAATGAGTTAGAGAATCAGGCTTGGGAGTTATACAAAGAACGCTTTCATCAAGTGCGCCTTCCTTAATATATGTCCCCTGGGAGCGTTGCCGGGAACAACACATCTCCCATGTAAAGGCCTAACAGAGTTACGGACCTGGGGGAATCATGTCCCGGAGCTGAAGAAGTCCCGGACTAAAACACTCACATCTATGTCAGTGCTTAACACACATCTCAACGTCGCTTCATATCTATCCGGGCATTGGCCAAAATCAACAATTCCCATGTAATCGCCTAACAGAGTTGTCAGCCTGGGGGGAAAGCGTGTCCCGGAGCTGTCGTACTTGAGCCATCAGAAAAACATCAATCCCCGTTTGAGAGATTCCCTAGAAATTTGTGTCGTTTTGAATCTGTGAGAAGCTGCTAGAAACTCAAAGCAGGAGCGTACAAGATGACGATGAATATCCTAGGGACAGTAACAACGAGCGAAGGTGGCAGCACTCAATGCCTTAATCAATCCGGCAAGTGGGACTGTAGTTCTCTCTTTAATTGCTGTGATTGCGGCGTAA
This sequence comes from Shewanella sp. SW24, assembly GCF_025653395.1. NCBI lineage: Bacteria > Pseudomonadati > Pseudomonadota > Gammaproteobacteria > Alteromonadales > Shewanellaceae > Shewanella > Shewanella sp. SW24. The sequence goes on along the minus strand of NZ_JAKKSH010000029.1, from coordinate 41,325 downwards.
GCGACGGCGGCGCGGGTTGCGGTTGTCAATACTGTTTTAGCTGCAATGCTTGTGATCATTGCCTACAAGAAGAATGAATCGCTATGAGACCACTGTGTTATTCGGCAATAAGGGCGCGATTAAGCGCCTTTTTCCATGCTTAATGGCAATAAAAACCCGCACTAAGCGGGTATTAATTAGAAGGGACGCTCTTAGCCATTAGAGGTTTTCACGCGCCCAGTCGTAGGCTTGGCGATGATTGTCTAACGAGACTAGGCTGACTGCCAGCTCAACAAAGCCAGCCGCTCGAAGTGCTTCACATTGTTCAAGGTATTTGTCCATTTCGCTTGCGGCAGCAAGAAACGCATCCTCAATTTTTTCGTAGTCTGAAGAAGTGCAGTTGCTAACATCTGACTCGTCAGTGATTTCTTTAACAAACGCTTCTCTTGGGTCTACTGATTGAGTTTCCATCTATTTTTCCTCATTGGGTTATCTACTGTGAATAGGCTACCAATGATTGAATTTCTGGCAAATTTCAGATCTGGTGGATTAGACCTTCGGGAAAATATAGGTGCGTTCTATCTCGAAGCAGTGCAACGGTACTTTGTTAGCGCCGTACTCAGAATTAAAGTTGACCGTGGCTTCAAAATACCTGACGCGGGATACCCCAGCCTGCTTGTAAAAGTAATCAGCGGTTTGAGAGCGGTCATCGTTGTAGCCGCTCAACAAACTAAACTCTCGATGGATCCCCCCAAAAGCCTTCACGAAGGGATAGTACAATCTTGAGCGACTGCCATCATCAAAATCAGACTGATAACCGAGCTGTTTACCTACAGGCGAAGTCTCAGAGCAATCCAATTGGGTAAAGGATTTTTTCTGTTCTATTCCACCGTCTGCGTAAACACAGAGTGAACACGCTAGAGCTACTGAACACAAAAATCTGACTTTCATTTTAACCTTCCTTTTATCCACAATTTTTGTGAATAACGCTTGGATATGCTTAATACAAAATTAGGTTTCATCTGTTTCATCAGCAATTTAACACAAAATCCCCAGATAGAATCAAATCTATAGGGGCTAAATTACATCTTAGGCAGCTTCTTAGGTGCCTTGATGAAACAGAATATAGGCTGCGCCATTATCAATGGCCTCTAGGACCGCACCCCTGATTTCCTGCGGCACATCATCTATTGATACATCACCATCTTCATCGGAAATGCAGCAGGTGTTCACAACGAACTCCCAAATGCCGCAGTTATCCGCGTCATGGTTCTTGCGATGCGTATACGTCGCGATTTCTTCAATCCATGCCCAGACAGGCGTTTGCTCTGGCGTATCGTATTCAACGTATTCAGCCACATTGATGTCAGCAATATTCAGTATTTCCACTACCCTTTCCTCTCAGAATTATCGAGCCATTTGACTCATGCTCATTAACTCATATTGGGAAATTCACGCAAAAATTCGGGGTTCCCAGGCACGAATCAACTTACTCTGTTAACCTATTACTTTAATATTTTTTCGGTCACCATATATGGTTGTAAATTACGCACAAAAAACCGCTCATTGGGAGCGGAAACTCACTTGCGTGGATTGCGCCTGCAAGAGAGACTGTGATGGCCAGTGATAACATCTTGTATTTCACAGAAACATCCTTATATAGCACTATTGAAAAATTTAAGATTAATGTTTGCGGATAACATCGATTTCTTTCGAGCAAGCATAAATTCGCTTTGCCTTTCTCCCGAATCCATTAAACCCATATTTGAAAATATTTTGGCTCCGACTTATTGGGATCGGCCAGTTAAAGGCATGGCGCCGCAGGCTTTATGAGCCCCAGTGGACAGAACAAAAGCCGCTAAAAAGCGGCCATTTGAATAATCCCTACGAGTTATCGACGATAGTTATAATTCTGTTTCTGTGTATTTTGTGGGTAACCGCCCTGTGGTTGAGGCTGGTAACCGCCCTGTTGCTGTTGCTGTTGCTGTTGCTGTGGAGCATTTTGCTGGTAACCTTGCTGCTGCGGGGCATTTTGCTGGTAACCAGAGCTTTGGCCAGCACTGTCCTTTTGTGAGCTACCTAAAAGCTGTACCTGACCATCAAAGTCCACGACTACCTCTGTTGTGTAACGGTCTTGGCCGTTAGCATCTTTATATTTACGAGTCTTTTGCTTGCCTTCAATATAGACCTGACGGCCTTTACCACCGTATTGATTAATAATCTCTGCCAGCTTGCCCCAGACAACAATCTTGTGCCAATCGGTCACCTCTTGCTGAATACCCGCTTGGTCTTTCCAAGTGTCACTCGTGGCCACACTGAAATTTGCTACGCTTGAACCACTAGGAAGTGTTTTAAAATCAATATCCTGACCGATATTACCAACGATGATAACTTTATTAACTGAACCCATTTAGCTCTCTCCAAAGAAGTAATTAACGAGTATATTAAAACACAGACTCATAATCGCACAAATTTTGTATATTTAAATATTACTTGCCACCAGTTCCACACAAAACGGTGATACCGCCCTACCTACTCGCTTAGAAATCGCTTTCATTAGCAGAGTAATCTGCACGTATGCGGCAATTAGCTTGCTACGGCTCGGATCTTCTAGTCGTAACCAAAGAGAATGAAATGGATCGTTTACGTTGTTGCTTAGACAACCGTTGGCCAGCTGTAACAGATAACCCTGCACGTCCAGCCCAGTACCGGACTTCAATGACGAATACGATTTCACAGTTAATGGCTGACGATCACCAGCATGGATACACAAGCGGAAATCCTGCTTGTCGTGAGTAAGCACTGCATCGGCACCATAGAAACTAAATGCTTTACCAATTGGGTCGAGATTGCCGCTCGAAATCTCTGAATAGACAGCGTGAACAAACAACGCCTTTTGAGCGGGAGTAATATCCGGCGTTGGCTGCTCGCAAACTCTGGCACCGTGGTTAATTAACGTGTCAAACAATGAAAGCAGACTGTGTAAGGCGTTAACTTCGTTATCGGGCCACAACGAAGACAGTAAATCGGTTAACTGACTAGAGCTGGATAGTTTCATGAATGCCTCGCAATCAGGGAAAGATGGCCCGATATTCGCACCTGAATCAATTCACGCAAATTTGCTATCCCCTCCCCTGCCACGATTCACCGCAGAATTTCAATATAAATACCGTGTGACCACCAGAGTTTACTCGTCTACTCATAGATTTTTCTCGTCTGCTCTGGAGTGGCTTTCACAGTTTGATGCTAGAAATCAATACTGATACACAAATATATAGATCAAAATCTATCTGTTCCAGAAAATTACATTTAAAATCAGCAACTAACGCAAATTACAAATCATTTTTCCTCCTTGAAAAAATCTGAATCAAAAACTTAACAAAATTGCGCAAAAAAAATACAGATTTTTAATTGAAAGATCCTGTTGTTCAGCATGGAAAATAAATATATATAGAACAGCAGCTTACACTTGAATGACGAATTTTAATCACATTTTAAGACGAGTAAACTATATGGATTACACGAATAAAATATTGGTGTATTACGAGTGAAATATTGTGCAAACACGAAAACAATATTGAGAAACACGAATAAAATATAGGAGTCAACTTGTAAAAATTGGTAGGACACGAAAAAAATATGGAGTAAACACGAAAAAAATATGGAATAGCTATTTGGTGACCGTTATATTGATGCTACGGGAGGATGCCATGACAGATAAAACAAACAACACGCAGATTCAAAATGGTTCAGATGGGGTAACAACAACATCGAAAAAGGTCAAAACTGACAAATTTGATGTTCATCCTGAAGCGCAGCTGCCTCAGACTTATAGAAAGAACCACAATTTAATCTACAGTCGCATTTCAATGACGACTCATGAGCAAAATCTACTAGCTCTATTTCTGATCCAGATGCAAAAGACAGAATGGAAAGAAGATACCCAGCTCGAAATTTCTATCCCAGCTTCAAGATTGGCTGATTGGCTGGAAGTCGAATCCAAGAGCCTAGCTGCAACAATTAAACCTGTGGCACTTCGGCTTCAGAAACGAACTGTTCTAGCAGAGCACCCAACAACTCATGAATTTGAATCATCCGTGCTTTTTCCTACAGTGAAATACGCTCGAGGAAAGTTAACAATGGTTCCAAACTATGATTTGAGAGATTTCTTCCACGATGCTTCTAAGGGTTATGCTTCGGTCAACGTAGCAAGATTCCTACGACTGCGAGGTAAATACTCTAAACCGATGTATGACCTATTATCTCGGTTCAAAACACCTGACAAGCAGTTGTATAAAACAGACGTTATAACGCTCAAAGGTGTTTTCGGGTTAGTTGACGACAAAGATAACTATCTTCCAGGCAAGAAAACGATGAAGGACACATCGGTGTTCGTTAATCAGGCACTTGTAAAGTCGATTGAAGAAATAGAAGAAGCCTGTGGTGACGAATTGATGTTTTTCAACACAGATGCGTCGGGCAAAAAACGTCATGGCATTATCGAAAATAAAACTGGCAACAAAATCACGAGCATCGAGTTCGAGTACCTTTGGATAGATCAATTCATTAAATTGCATCCAATGGATCTCGAGGCGGCAGCGGAAGTCGCAATGAATGCAGAAAATCGCCTCCGTTTGAAGAAAGAAAAGATTACACAGGAAGAGACCGAGCAGCTGGCCGTCGCATACTACGTACTTTCAACACACTATGAAAAATACAGACCCCGCTGTAGAGAGTTATTTTACGATATCTACAAACACTACCGAAAAATTTCAATTGAAAAAGCGGAAAACTATACAGAATCGGAACGGCCCAAACTAAAGAGTTCAGCCCTCGATAAATTAGACTTCTTGTTAAACGTCGAAACCGACAAATAACTCCTCCCCTATCACTCCCTAGATCTATTCCAGTAGTTTACTCAATTGCGAGTAAACTACTGGGTTGCACACGAATAAAATACACAGAAAGTCACGAGTAAACTGCTGGTATATACACTAGCAAACTACATGAGTATTTAGTCAAAAATCTTAAAACCTATGTATCAAGGACTTACATTGAAAATATTACGAGTAAACTACATGTCTCGACACGTATAAACTCTATGAGTCACACGAATAAACTAATTGTTTAAGTACAAAGTTTATTCAATTTAGGGAGTCAACCCTATTTTTAGTACAATAAATAAGCTAATTTTTAGGTTGTGGATAAGTACACTAATAAACTCTATGGGTAACACGAGTAAAATCAGGGTATTACACGAGTAGACTCAAGTTTGATCACGAATTAGATCTGGGTGTAAAGCGAGTTAGATCTGGGTAATCGACGAGTTAGATCTAGGAGTAAAGCGAAAAAACTATTTAAAAAACTATCTTAAGTTGCTGAAAAATTAAGGTAATACTTTCCTTATAGATCTTTATATCTTTCATAGTTCTTAATAAAAAGATCATATTTTTTTATAATCCCAAGCAAATAGATCGTTTATTTGATCTTCTTAAGATCAAAAGCATCAACCCCCTCATTAAGACCTGAACCAATGCACTAATGGGCATTACGATCATTTTAGACAATATCACTAAAAAACCCCCTACTAATCATAATGAAAATCTCTCTGGGATTATTCAGTGGATTTATCTCATGCAGTCAAAAACTAGCTACAAGGTGCGGAAAATAACTCACTCAATATGAGGTGTGTATTTTTACGCACTTACTATTGAAATCCACACCTTTTAGCAGTAGTCTTATACGCAATTGATAAATGGAGTTAAATTTCGATGAATGATCACTTCAGAGACAAAATGCAAATCACTGCTGACAGAGCACGTAAAATGCTCAATACAATGTCAGACTCTATTTCTAAGCACAAAATCGAATTTGGTTTAGACACCTTTCACCAGCGTTACTCAAAAGGCGCATTAGCCAACTTGAGAGGCCTTACACGTAAAATCGTGGAAAAGTCGATTAATGAGATGGAAGCTGCCGGTTACAAATTCGATAAAAAACTAAACGGTAGTGTTGAGGTTTATGATCTCACTGTTGAACAGGTAATCGATATTTACAAGCATCGTGGACACAAAGCGTTAAGAGAAAAATTTGAACGCGGCTATGTAGTATTCCTTTGTAACCTCAAAGGCGGTGTAAGTAAGACAGTTTCTACAGTGAACATTGCCCAAGCGTTACGTTGCCACTCTGAAATGATCCAGCATGACTTAAAAGTGTTAGTGCTGGACATTGATCCTCAAAGCTCAGCCAGTATGTTCATGAGCCATAAAAACTCTATTGGCACTATTGATAACACAGTTGTACAAGCGGTGTTTCAAGACCTGACCCGTGAAGAGCTATTAGATGAGTTTGTCATACCTACTCAAGTTCCAGGTGTAGACATCATACCTTCAAGCATCGCAGATGCGTTTATTGCTTCACAATGGGAAGCTCTATGCGTTCAGCGTTTTGGTTCGGATATTAATCCGTTTGAGGCTTTATCTCGCAACGTGTGTGAAAAGCTGATCAACGATTACGATTTTATCTTTATCGACTGCGGCCCACACTTAGACTCACTTTTAAAAAGCGCATTGTGTGCAGCTGACGTCTTAGTTACTCCGTTACCACCATCAACTGTCGATTTGCATTCAACATTGCAATATGTGACTCGTATTCCTGAAATGCTAGATCATTTAGAAGCAGAAGGCGCAGCAACAAATCTAAAAGGCCATTTGGCATTTATGTCTAAGTATTCGCAGAGCGAACAGGATATTAACAGCTCAATGATTGCTAACGCTGTTTTTGCTGAAGACATGATGATGGCTAGCATTCCTGAATTATCTGCTTTCAAGCGTTGTGCAGAAACATTTGATACCGTTGTGTCAGTACATCCTGGTAGCTACACAGGGGACTCAAAAGCCCTTAAAAAAGCTAGAGAGTCACTAGACCAATTTACCTTGGCGCTATTCCAACACATTTCAAGAATTAGAGGATCAGAATATGGTTTCTAATCCTAAAGAAGCACGTAAACGCGTACCCTTCGGAAGATCCTTAATTGACTCTGCTGGTTTAAATAGCCAATTACATCCAGAATCTGCTGAGTCTGCACTCGTTGCTAATACTGATGTACGGAACGAATCAGCCGCTGCAATTAAAATTAAATTGTCCAGTGGTCGTACTCTTACATTCACTCGTAAGCACTTAACGGCAGAAGAACTCAAAACAAAGTCTTTTGTACACCCATTTAACCCGCGTCCCGCTGCCGATGTAACTCCAAATTCATTGCTGCTCATCCGTGAAACAATAGCAAAAGTGCAATTTTCAGATGCATTGGCAACACGAGATTCTACTGGCTATCACTTGTTTGATGGTCAGCGCCGCCGCATGGCAGCAATCTTAGAGGGTTCCGGTCTAAATGTGCTGTTTACTGATTTTGAGCTCACGGAAGAAGAAGTTCACGAAATCGTTAAATACGTCCAAACCTCAGAAAAGTACAGTTACCGAGATGCTGGTTTTCAGATGAAAAAAGCACTCGCTAAAAACGAGATTGAGATTGCTAACAATGACGAAAAAGAAAAGCCTCAAAAACTCTCCCTAAGAGATCTAGCTGTTCAATTCGACGTTTCTTATTCGTATGTAACGAGAGCGCTGAAGGCCACAGAAATTCCAGATGAAATTATTGAGTTGTTCCCCTGCCCTTCTGCTTTAAGTTCGACACAGATTATGGCTCTTTATGACATTACTCAAAAGCATCAACTTTCCGTTTTATTGAACGAGCATTTACTATCGGCAATAGAAAACATTCGCATAGATGCAAATGAAAGCGGAACATCGGTAGCGGGATTATTCGATGTTGATGGCCTGAAAAACAGTCAGATACTGAAGGTGTTTGAAGATTTCGATAAGCAATTAAAACCCAAGAAGTTGGCAAATGATAAAATTGCAGAGGGTAATGACCGCAATCGTTGGGCTAGATTATCTACTCAAAACCGAAAGACAAAGGTGGAAGTGACAAGGTTGTCGGAGCAAGAGATTGAGAAGCTAAAACAATTCTTAATTGATTTAGTAGAAGCTAAAAACCAGTAGTAAAAAGAAACTGACAGGCCGACCGCCAAGCCTGACCTGTCATGCACCAACAAACATACTTATTCGGAGTATTTATGTCAGCAGAAGTGATGTTAACACTAGCCACGGCCTTAAACAACGCGATTACCAATAAACAACCATTCAGACTTCCTGCAATGAAGTTCTATGAACTGGCGGAACTTAATCGTTGTTGCGCGAAATTGAGACAGAGGGCCCATTAAGAAAATGAAGCCAGCAGTGATGCTGGTTTTTTTGAGTGATTCGGTGGAATCAAGCGTTAAAATATTGGATATATATTTTAAATACAACAACTTAAGAGATTTTTAGTTTGGTGCGTTTTTTAGATAGAACCTAAATATCTGCACCAAGCAGCCTAGCGCGTAAGGTGTTGATAGTAATATGTATTTTAATTTTTTATATCAGTGATTCCACCGAATCAAGCCCGAGTTTTCTGCCCAGCCCTGGTATAGTGTTAAGCTCTAACTGATTTCGTTCCGCCCAGTCCCGCAATATTTCAATCAATGCTGGATTGTTTAGCTTAAATGCTGCTGCATAAGCCTCCCCTTTTAGCACAAACCCGTTTGCTCCGGCATCTAGTATCGCCTTAGCAATCTCAGGCTGATTTGAAGTAATTGCCGCACGCAGCAAAACACCATTCCTAAAGTTCAATAGATTACCCGTGAGCCCTGCTGAGATGTACTTGGCCACCAAGTGAGGTTTTTTATCGTAAATGGCCTTAAGTGCTTTGAGTTGCAGATTCATGTTCCTTCTCCTCCCTATCGAGTTGCAGCCAGAGAAGATTTACGTCTTGCCAATTTGATAACAGACTTGCCTTGTTCGGTGTAGCCTCGGTACTCGTTTTTCTTAATGCTATTTTTCATATTCTCAAGAATTATTGGCAGATCTTGCTCAGCGATAGTCCAATCATCATCGTGAAGCTCAAACACTTCACAAATTGCACAATCTCCCGTTTCTACGGTAATGAGTGGGAATAGACGCTCTGCATACTCGGTTTCTTTCAAATGTGGCTTAATCACTTTTAAGTAAAACACAGCTTGCAAATCGTAGCGTAAGTCTGCGAACTGGTAGGCAGCTAATGCTGGGTTAGCACTGCGCGTGGTTTTCAAATCGCAAGGAACAATGAATTTTTTTACGGCAGTTAACCAATCCACTTTACACTTAAGCATCAATCCGGTCTCAGGATCTCTTGTAAAGAATGCGACCTCCGCCATACCGTTTTTACGATTTAAAAATTTGTTCGCGTGAGCGTTGCGTTCAATGGCTTGATTGAGTCCGATAACACTATCAAACATCTCCTTTGACACTGGCAGCTTAAGCGCCTTAAGCGCGATGTGTTGATTATCCTGAAGTAATTTAATGATTGCAGCACAGGTCACCGTAGACTGAAGTTCGGTATCGCATAACGCAAAACACTCGTCACCAATATTCGCTTTTATCCACTCCAATTGACGAGACTCGAACGGTTTTTGCGGAGCGTTGGCTTGCTCAAGACGTTTGATTAATTCGGCAATGGTGCCGCTGGTTGTTAGTTTGTTGGCTGTGCAGGCATCTTTAAGCTCGGTTAATGATTTTGGATCATCTGGGAATTGCTCTGAGTCGAGCAGAGCAAATCTGCGAGCATTAAATACATCGGCTCCCTCTAGTGTTAATTCATGGCTTAGAACACCGGACTCGCGGGATTTAGCGCTGAAATTTTTACCTTTACCGTTGATATACGCTTGTTCGTATTTCATTGGGCTATCTGCATAGCACTTAACCTGACTTGAGCTAATGGCATCTAATGAGTGATACACATCGTTTGGAATATCTGAGTAAACACCTTCGATAAGTTCACCGGTGTCAGATAAGAATTGTGCTTTGCCGTCCACATAACCAGGCTTGACTAAATGCGTCAGGCTTGCGGGGATGATGCTTGAGGTTTGCTGGCTGGTGATGGTAACCGTGCTCACGCTGGCAGGATCAAAAAATGCGTTCATAGCAGAATTTAACGCATCTAAATCAAAATCAAATGAACTCATGATACTCACTCCAAAAATCTAAATCTTCAATTGCAACCATCATTACACGGCTTCCAAATGAGGCAAATTTTTAGAAATGGAGCAAAAAAATGCCCGCAAGAGCGGGCTATTGGAGTGAGCTTTTAGCTAATAGCTATAAGTTCTAGTTGTTTTAATAATGACTGCATCATACCAATCAAATTTTATTGCGCAAGAAATTCACGAAAAATGACTTGAAAATTGACTTGTGGATGCAAAACTGCTGAAATGCGCAACACACTTTTTGGATTGTAAGCGCTATGAGTATCAAGAAAAAGATAACCAAAATTGCGTTAGCAGTATCGCTTGGTTTGTGTCATCCGCTGGCTATGGCCAACAGTGGCTTAGATGCTTTGTTAGAGGCTAACAAATCAGCTAAGCAGTCACAAACACAACCAGAGAAAATGCCGGAAGGAGAGGGTAAGGAGCTTATCAAGAATGCTTTCTCGATGTTAAACGACATCGTATGGTCTCAAGCGCTTCCCGTGAAAGGTATGGTGATGATGGTCTCTCGAGATGGTACTCAAGTGCTCGCCTCCACGGATGGAAGGATTCTCGTTAAAGGCGGCGAGGTATTCGATGGCTGGAACCGTTCACCTATAGCAACTGAAGCCAACGCAAAGGCGGCATGGCTTGCCAAGATTGATAAGGTCTTAGGGGTTTCTGTGAAGGATATGGCTGCATATTACATTGGTGATTTAGCAAAAACAGAGCCCGATCTAGTTGTATTTGTAGATCCTTTATCGAAGTTAAACGCTGACCTATTTAACAAGCTCCTTTCGATTAAAGGTAAGCAAATCGCGTTACTGCTTACCCCAATAGTGAATGGTAAAGAGGCTGCGATCAGAGCTAGGGAGCTGTGGTGCGCCAAAGACCAAAGTGAATCCCTACGATTGCTAGTTAACAGTGATTTCACCACAGCCCCAGAAACCCTCGAAAACTGCGACATTAAAAAGCTATCCACCACGATTGGGGTTACTCAATTTCTACAGATCCGTCGTTTACCCTATTTCGTTAACGGACACGGACTGCACAACGTCGGATTACCCGATTCATTAACTGATTTCATTTCCCAAACGGAGAAATAATGATTACTCGAGCATTAAAATTAGGCATGGTCGCAGTTAGTTTGGCAACTCTTTTTGGATGTCAGTCGATGTTCGAAACGGGTGAAGAACCTACGGTTTGTGTGAACACTCAAAACAGCGGATTACCCTGTACCACCACTAGAGAAATTCTGAAACTGGCTGATACACCAGGCGGCATTGAGGCAGAAAAAGCGCGGCGAGCAGCTGCAAGCGATGAAGATTGCCCTGACTGTAACGTACCTAAGAAGTCAGTGGCTACCTCCGGCGCAATGGCCAATCAATCCGGCTATGGCTTGGACGCTAACGGCCAACCAATTACCCTGAATGACGTCAGTAATGCTTACATGTTTAGGGCTGATAACAACCGTGCATTACCCGCACCAGAGCCTATCGCTGTTCGACAGGCGCCCAAAATGCTTCGTGTTGCATTTGCTCCATGGCAAGACGACAAAGGCCGTTTACAGAACGTCGGTTATGTCTATACCGAAATTGAAACCCGTAAATACACCTATGGCCGTGAAGCATTCAACATGCCTGCTCAAATCACTCCGCTTTATATTCGTCAGCAATCCATTGAAGAAGAGCGAAGGGGTAACCCAAGCGAAATTAACGGAGTTGGCATTAAGACAGGTAAACCTGGGCGTAATAATTTCAATGCTGATCTAGAAGCGGCAAAGGCCACTTTGGACCAAGCGCCAAAAGCAGTTCAAGAAGCGTTACGCGCTAACGGCAATTAACACGGGTGCGAAATGACAACTGTAAATAACTGGAAAAATAGTCAAGGCATTGAGAAATATTCCTCAATCATCCCAATCTTAGATGAATTTGTGAGTGAGGAAGGGGAGCATCTTGGTTACATCTTAGAAGGGGGTTACCTTGGCGTAACGTGGCTATGTCCACCGTCAGGTGGTTATGGTGCAAATACGATTTCCACGCTGGATTCGATTTTCAAAAAAGTCTATCCAGAAGGGACTGTGCTGCAATTCTCGCTAGTGGCTTCAGACGACTTAGTAACAGTGTTAGACAATTACCGACATTGCCGTGGCAAGCGTAATCGGTTCGATACGGTCATTGATAATGACAATATGACCGAATACATGGTTGATTATTATAAAGCGCTTGCTGATACCTCAATCCCTTCGCGAGATATGGAAGGTGTACCGCTTCGCAACTTCGAGGTATGGGCCTCAATCAAGGTGCCTATCAAGAAAGCCATGCCGACTACAGAGGAAGTCGAAGATTTTGTAGATATGGCTAACAACCATGAAGCGTCATTACAACAAATCTTTGGTGTAGCGACCAAAATGCAACCTGAGATCCTAATTAACCGATTGCAGATGATCCACAACCCATCCCCGAATGCAGTTTGGCGCCGTGGAATTAAAGTAGATGGTAGACAAGGCTGTTACCGTTCTACTCAGCCCATCCGTGCGCAGTTGCTTGAACCTGGCACTGAGGTCAAAGTCGATGGTTCTGATTATATGGCGATTAAAGCGGAAGATGGTTCTACACGATTTATTCAAAGTGTGAGCATTAAAGAGTTCCCAGATTCCATTTACCAAGGCACGTTACATTTAATGACTGGCGATTGGTTGAAAGGGGATGATGGCGCTATTCCCGGCAATTTCATGATCAACCTTGTTGTTGAAATGAGCCCTAAGAAAGTCGCTAAGGATTACTCCAAGCGCCGCCTAATGGCCAAACAGATAGGTGAAGGTCCGTGGGCTCGTTGGATTTCGTCTTTGAAATACGGCCTGCAAGATTTTGAATACTACGAGCATTATCTAGAGCGAGAAAAGGCTCAGCATTGCCGCTTTCATTTAAACTTTCAAATGTGGGGACCGACTTTAAAGTCAGTTAAGAACTGCACTAAAAAACTAATCACGCGCATGGAAGGCTTTAGTTGGTCAGCTGGCGTGGATAGCTTGATTGGCCGTTTCACTTGGCTAAATGGTCTGCCAATGTGTACCTCAAGTGAAGTCAGTAGTTTCATTGAACGCTTTGACTTTCTCCCTAGTAACTTGGTCAAGTTCTTCGTTCCTATGGTGGCATCGTGGCCAGGAAACGCAGTGCGACACCCTGTGCTGACATACATTGCCCGTGATGGTCAGTTAATCACCTTTGACCCATTAAAGTCAGACTCCAATTACAACATCTTTATAACCGCAACCTCTGGCGCTGGGAAGTCGGTCTCTGCTAACTATTTGATTGAAGGTCTACTTTCAACCGGAGAAAACCGTTATCCAGATGCACTTGGTAATATCCACGGTGATCCTGATGGTGGCCGCGTATTCATCATCGACTCAGGTCGCTCATACGTTAAAACAACAGAGTTGTACGCAGGACAGTTCGTAGAGGTTATTCCGGACAACCGCTTTGCGTTTAACCTATGTCCTTTTAAGAGTATCGACGAATCTCAAAAAGATACTGATGAAGGCGTTGTAGATAGTGACGCTAACAACTATTTAGGCGCTCAAGGTGAAATGCTGTTGAACATCCTGAAGTTGATGGCTTTCCCACTTGGAGACTGTAACAGCTATCAATACTCTGCAATGTCAGTATTGCTCATGCAACTGTGGAACGAGAAGGGTAGGGAAACCAGTATTGACGATTTCGCTGATGCTTGTGCTAAACATCCCCGAGAAGAAGTTCAACAAATCAGCGACCAATTGACTCCTTGGTGTTACTTACGCGGTGGCCAAAACAGTTGGATGTTCAACCCTAGCAAGCCGCCCATTCAGTTTGAGAAGGATTTAGTGGTGTTAGAGCTAGACGGACTTAACGGTTCAGACCAGCTCAAAGCGGTGTGTATCATGCTGTGTATTCAACGTATTCAGCAGGAAATGTTTAGGCATGATCAACTGCATATTGTGAAAGCCTTTATTCTCGATGAAGCGTGGGAGTTCTTAAAGGAAAACAAGGGTGTAGATGAGCAGACCCGTCAGGTTCTTCAAACTCTGGCAAAATTCCTCGAATCTGGTTGGCGTCGTTTCCGTAAGTACAACAGCCTGGGTGTGTGTATTTCGCAATCGATGAAGGATGCCAACGAGTCGCCTGCGGGTATCGCGATGGCCAGTAACTCGGCTCACTTATTCTACCTCATGCAAAACGGTGAGGAACTGGCCCGACTCAATAAAGAGGGTAAGTTCATTGAGCAGGATTACCTTTTACTGAGGAATATCAAGACGGTTAGGCCGTTTTTCAGTGAAGTTCTGTTATGCAGTGGCGGCACAAAATCTGTAGGCAGGCTATATCTGCCAAGGGCTAAAGCACTGACTTACTCTACCGCTCCAGACGAGAAAAAACAGATTGAAATCATGATGAAAGACAAGGGGGTCGATATGTTTACCGCTTGCCAGATGATTGCTGAAAGGGAAGGAAAAGATCTAGTCGGGACATGGCGACGTCGATTCGACGCCAAAAATGAATCTTAGGCCTGCTGCTCGCAGGCCTCGCGTTCTTACTTAAAAGAATGGATTAGCGTTGATACTGGAAACAACTTCTTCAAGCTGTCTCTCAGGGAGGCTCGAATCTACCCCAGGGAAGGGGGATAACAGATGTTTATGGGCAACAGCGGAAATCGCTAATGTGATACTCGAATGTTCATTGGCAAGATACAGCTCTATTGCTTGCAGTGTTTCTTCAGGGAATGACCAGTGTCGAATGAACACAGGAAGTAGTTCTTGGTTGAGTGCTGTGCATTCACCAATTGTGACATTAATACCCATGTGATCAGCGTAACCAGCTACCAGCATAGCTCCACCGAATAACGCAATGCCTGTGATATACGAACTGGGTTTGCGCTGAATGTAGTCGAGTGCGATGGCGGTGTCGATTGAATAGTTTATGAGTTGAGCACTGACGTCATAAGCGGAGCTAGGCAACAGTTGTCTTAGCATGTAGGTAATGATCAGATTGACACTTCTGAGCGTTCCTAGTTTGGTGATTGCACGTTTTAAATCATCAAAGTTTTTAATGACGGGTAATGCAGCTGAATTGGCTACACGAAGGAACAACGCAGCGAGAGCAGCATCATTACCAACAAGTCGGTAAAGTTCATTAATGGGATCGTCGTGCTTCAAAATTTCCCTGATCTCCGGTACGGGGACATTTTTGATAAGTAAATCAAACTGAGCGCTTTGGGTTGCGTCAGTTATTGATTTAGCCGATATGGTGTAGTTAGCCATAAATCATCCATTAATTAACCGCTTAGACGCTTAGACGCTTAGACGCTTAGACTGAAGAGTATCATGAAACACCTGATTGAGTGTAATCGTACATCAGTATCTATGCCGTACAAAAAAATTAATTAGTATAAACTACTTTAACTATGGGGGTCGCATGTTGAGAAATATAAATTGTATGGTGTTAGGTTTGATGTTGGCTGTTTTTTATTCGTTCACGGCGCCAGCATTCGCATCACCCGCGCCTAATGAGGCTGAAAGCTGTGCTGTTGCTATGGCCCAGTTTCGCTATTACGCACATGGTTATGAGACTGGGGCTAAATGGATCCCAGGCAGTTTAGAGGCACCTAAGTACGCTGAAAGCGAAGTCAATCCAGAAGGGGTGATTATTGATTATTATATTGCTAAAGAGTACACCGAGGGTAGCAATCAGATCCCTGTTGAAATTACTCGTCGATTAATTCACACGGCATATAACAACTATCAATCGGGTCATAGCGCATCGTTTGGGAGCTACTGGACGTTGGCCTCGTGTATGGGGGTTATTAATAAGCCAATCGAGTTCCTAGGACGCTGTGACGAAAGAGAAGCGCAGCCGACGAAAAGGGGATTCCAAGAATTCGTGCAGTGTGCTAGTCCCAACAGCTAATTCTCAAAATTTGCCTCAATCAAGAAGCGTGATCTAATGGAGACATAGAACACGAATCGGATTGGGGCATGACAGACACGTCTTTAGAGCAATTATCCAAGTTTGGCATAACTGAGTTATGGCAAGTTGGACTTGTAATGCCTCTGCAATACAAAGATTTACGCCTTGTTCAATATGACTTGAATCCCTATCAAGGCTTCTCTGGGATGACGCTTTTCGGCGGTCATATTCACTCCGTATCTGACATCAAGTTAGGACGCACTAAAAAACGCAGTCCCTTCATCATTGTTGAGCTGACAGACCAACAGGGGTTCCGACTGAAAACCTTCGTTTACGACACAGCTGAAAACCTAAAATCGTTGAGCAACGGGCTCGCGATGGCTAATCAGCATCACCCTATCTATGTCTATGGCTTACCGGAATATCAAAACCAACAACTGATTTTAAAAAATCAGGAGTTTATTGCCCCCGATGATTTAGGGCGGTTGCATGTGTGCTATGAACTGGCCAAGGGAAGGAGCAAAGCGGAACCCAAGGTAATCGATTTCCTCAGCCGCTTACTGTCAGAACGTGATGTTATCAAGGAGTGTGCTGACAAGATTAGAGAGCTGCTTTCAGCTACCGCTGTAAGTAACAAACGACTAAAGCAATTTCTGGGTGCAGCCCCGAGTGACAACATCGAGCAGATGTTACAGGAGATCCATTTCCCCGATTGTGTTCAACGAGGTTACGCACGGATTCGGCAAGTTAGTAAGTTAGCAGCAGTCCTCATTGGTGCAGAGGCAAAGAAATTGGCGTCACAGTGGGGAGTAAAGCGTGTCCCGTTGCAGTTTGAGTCAGAGGCGATAGATAACCGCATTAAATCGTTACCATTCCAAATGACCGAGGAACAAAAATCCGCGGCATTAAGTATGGTCGTGCAAATGACCACGGCAGTATCTCAACACATGATGTTAATTGGTGACGTTGGCACCGGAAAAAGCTGTGTGATTGGCACCTGTGCCGCCTCAGTTGTGGATGCTGGTGGGCGAGTGGCCATTATGCTGCCTACTTCGAATTTAGCGCGTCAGTTACATCGAGAGTTCTCTGAGTATTACCCTGACATCAGCCCGACGTTAGTCATTGAAGGGGAGATCATTGAAGAGATTTCCCAATGTCGAATGTTGATTGGTACAACGGCGATTATACACAAACAGTGGCCATTCACATTTGATCTGGCCGTCGTGGATGAGCAGCACAAGTTTTCAGTAGAACAGCGTGAGCTTTTTTGCGCTGACGGGGCGCATTTACTGGAATCGACAGCAACCCCAGTACCGCGAACTGCGGCTTTGCTGAAACATGGAGTGCTGAAGGTATACGAGCTAAAGCATTGCTTCGTAGATAAGCGTATTGAGAGTCGTTTGTTAGAGCATTACGCAGGTCGAGACTTGGCAATAAGAGCGTTAAAAACGCTTCAAAGCGGCCAAAAGTTATTGATCGTTTGCGCCCTTAAAGATGAAAGCAAGTGTGAGGCATTTGCGGATATTCAGAATGCGACAGAGGCATACGAGAAATGGTGCCGATTCATCCATAGTAATCGTCACGTCCTGCCGGATGGTAGCGGGGTAGTTCTGGCGCATGGAGGGCTAACAAACGAAGAAAATGCTGCGGCAATCGATGCGCTCAATACGGGTGATGCAAACGTGCTGGTAGCGACGACATTAGTTGAAACTGGGCTGACGATTAAAGGGTTAACCCACTGCATTGTGATGAATCCAGACAGGCTAGGTCTCGTCCAACTCCATCAGCTTAGAGGGCGCTTAGCAAGGCACGGAGGGGTAGGGTACTTTGATTTACTGTTACCCCTTGAAATAAGCCCAAAATCAAAGGATAGGCTAGAGTTAATTTCTCAAATTTCTCATGGCGTGACGCTAGCGATTGAGGACATGAAATTAAGAGGATTTGGCGATTTAACCAAATCAGGTCGCTCGCAAACGGGAGTTAATCAGCGATATTTGTTCGGTTACAAAATCAATCTTGATGATTTAAACGATGCAATTGAGTTGATTGATTCCTCAAGTTAGGCCAAAATCAACACAATTTTATTAATCTAAGCGCTTTATAGTTTATGGGCAAGGTATGAAACTACAATCGTTAAGCAAAAAATCGTTCATCGCATTTATTGTTATCTTGGCTCTTGTCCTTCTCGCTTGGGTAGTGAGCCAGTTCAACAGCTATAAAACATCACTACCAACGGGTGTTGCCAAAGATGGCCCAACGGCCCTAGCAACTTTGTTGAGCAGTAACGTCAATAACAAAGTGATCCAGAAATGGAGTGTCACCGACGGTTCGCAAAATATCACGGGCTGGCTGGTGGATCTGAGTGGTCAAAAACAAATTTATTGGAGCACGGGTGACTTTGTTATTGCTGGTGGTCTGGTGGATGCGAATGGCGTCAACTTAACGGAGCAGTGGGCAACGACGCTGGGCATCTCCGAAGCCGATAGGAATCAGCCACAACAAGCAGGTCAAGCACAACGCGCACCTGTTGCTCAGCAATCTTACACTGAGCAGGATTGGCAAAGTCTCACTGCGGCGAAATACATTCAACTGGGCTATGAACAAGCGTCAGCTGAGAAAGCTATTTATGTATTCTTTGAACCCTTCTGTAGTGCTTGCAGTAGTTTACTCGCACGTTTGAAACCCGAGATTGAAAGCAAACAGTTGGATGTGCGCTTGGTGCCGTTAGCGTGGATCAGCGCCAACTCTGTCCCAGCAATCCAATCCATGATTGATGGCGGTAAGGACGCGGTGTGGAAGCACGAAGAGGCGAAGCAAACTAAAGCTGCTTATGCCACTGCAACACCAACCCCAGAAACTAAGATGGCCATCATCCAAAACTCTGAGCTCATGGGTACACTGGGCATCCAAGGTACGCCAACGCTGTTTTATCGCAATGGTGGTGAAATGGTCAAAGTTGTGAATAACTTTGCCGCAATCTCCCAAGCCATAAACTCGCTACAACTCTCCGCATCAGTCAATTAATTTCCCATCTCCATAAGGAGATCCCAATATGGGATCTCCTTGGTATCATAAACTCATTTGATTAATTTAATGTGCATTTATTCATCGCAAAATTCCCGTTAATTGCTTAAAAAATGGGTAAATAAATATATCCATTTATATAATTCTGATAACCTATGTAATCATAAAAAAATGTTGGATTCAGAATGAGCGACTTAATTTTCAGTAAATCCGCCATAGCGCTACTTATACTAGCGCAATCGGCGTGGTCATTTAACGCTTTAGCTGTATCCGGTGTAACCATCACTGGTGAACTGTCTGCAAAAATGCCCGAAATCGTCTTGACCCCACCTTCAGGAGTGGTGGCTAACGTCCAGCAGGTGCAAATCAAACCAACTCAAGGAACCGGTGCGGGTTGTAGCTTAACGACGGATGTAGCGGCGGCAAAAGCCTTTACGCAGTCCCAAGGTAACATGCTCTGTTTACTGGAGTGGAGCTTGCCATCAGGGTTAAGCACTTACAGCGATGGTATTCAGGGTTACTTTAATAACTCTGGCAATAACATCATCGGGTATACCGTAAGTATTTATTCTGGCAGTGGCAGTGAAAAAGTGCTGGTTGAAACAGGCTCGATGACTGTGGAAGCGGCGCAAGCTATTTCCCCAAACATCGTTGAAATCGTAAGTGACTTAACCACTGGTATCCAGTTAGGCTCGGACGTAACCAGCAACAGCAAGGGAAACATCCTCAAAACCGTCCAAGTTAAGACCGATTCAAGGCCATATACCCAAGTAGTTAATGCGCCGAGTCTCGGGGCGTGTACCATCCCGATTGGCAGCACATCATGTACCATGTCCACAGCTGGCACGACTATTGTCACCGACACAAGCAGTTCGACGGGCTCAACCAACTACAGCATGAGCGTGGATTCGGATAATGGCTATTTCAAAACCATCAATGGCCAATATCAGTCGCAATACAATCTCGCGTGGGACTTCAGGACCGCGACACTCGACGATTATATGATGCAAGCGGTGGCCTCAGGTAACGAGGTGCCAATCACTAAAACATTTGCAGACGGCACGACACTAACTATCGAGAACGAAAAAGCGCTATTAACAGTAGCTACCCCTCACGCGGGTAAATCCGGTACGTGGTGGCATCCACAGGCGACTATTACGTTAAAACCAGATCCACAGTATTCAATCAAACAACCAAGCTATAACCTGGCAGGAAATGACATTCTCTCTACCGATGTTATTACCTTACCTACGGGAGAACTTAAGCTGAGCCCTAAGCTCGTTGAGCAGCATTCCGATGTATGGGCATTCGAGTTTAACCTGTCTTCGCTTCCAGATGGCGTTTACATCCCATACGCGACGTTGACGGACGCTTACAGCAACACCTGGGAAGGTGTCGTAGGTGAGTCCAGTAACATCGATAGAAATCCTCCAACTATCAGGATTTACAACACTAACGGCGGCATTGTTAACGCTGCCGACCCTATTTATTTCTTTGATGATATTCTCGTTGCGGCTGTTGATTCCATGTCTGGTGGGGGGAAGGTGATTGCTGCGTCAGTGGATGGCCAATCAGTTCTTGGAGATGGTATTGATGAAGGGATTGAGTATTTAAAAATGCTCAAAACTCCAGATACTCCATTAGAGCCCAATACTGATAAATTACTATCTGTGGTAGTCCAGGATAATGCTGGTAACACATCAGTACAGGAAGTCTCAATTCGATATATGCCAGTAAAATGGCAGATAGATGACAGAAGCCAGACCTATCGAAGAGGTGTTCAAGCGGTCTCTATGCCACTCAAAAACACCGAGGGGGTTGGTTGTCGCATGTATGCGTCAGCTGAGCAGGCACGTAAAGCTGGTGGTCAGTTAAATTATCGCTGTTTTATTGAATGGCTACAATTCCCTGATGGCACAGGCTCTCAATGGTCTAACTCTCAGCAAGTGCTCGCGGGTACGTTCCAAAAAGCGACCAGTACATCCTCACTTAACGAGGCTAAGTACAAGGTTTGGATGATCAACCGAAAAAACTCAGAAGCGCTCAGCTTTGTGGGTTCGCAAGCATTTAAAGTGACTGAGCCGGAGCCGCCAGTAGTAACTGTTGCTAAATACCGTGAATTTAAACCTGACATTTTTACGACGACAGTTGATGGTGGGGTGATTACCACCACGTCAGCTGAGTTTATTAACGGTGATTTAACTTTTTCAATCACTAGCAGTGATGGCACTCAGGTGTCATACCCTTACACACAATCAGGCTCAGCTCAGTCTAAAAAGCGGATTGGTAAAGTTTTAAGTGTGGGGGCATCTGCCTTGTGGACCACAAGAGATATTGAGCTAAAAGCTCAGTACACTGGGGACAAAACCGCGTTAGGCACTAAGAAGGTTAAAGTTCTGACTGTGCCAGCTAATACTATTGTGGCGAAGCTAGAAACCCCCGAGGTACTTCAAAACACTCAGTCTACGATCACTGCTAAAGTGAGTATTGGCTCTCTGGACTTCTTAACTCGAAAAATGACTTACGATAAAGAGACTATGGGTGATTGGTCTGCGGTCATTGCATTGGAGTCGCGAAACAAAGAAGGTACTAGCTATCAAAACCTAACAGAGCCATTAAAGCTTAACAGTGAAGGTGTGGCATCTGCGGAAATCCCATTCAAGGACTTTTCTATCGGCAGTTCTCGCTTAGTGGCTCTGGTGACTGTGGACAGTAAACTGGCTGATTACCAAAAAACGATTAAGAGTAATTCTGCATTTTTCCAGATTTATAAAGGTGAGGCTATTGACGGAGATATCCAGATAAAGCGCATGGCGGGTAAAGCGCCATTCGCGGCTCAACTGCTATACGTACCTAATACACTAAATGACCGTCGTGCTAAAGGCGACGTGACTTGGGAAATGTCGAAAGATAGTGGCGGTACGTGGGAAGAAATTGCCACTAACAAAGACTTTGTTCAACTCCTATTATCAACAAAAGGGATCTACCAATTTAGAGCGCAGATTGCGAACAAATACAGTGGAATTAGAACAACCACTGATTTTCAAGAGGTGTTGGTGTACGAGCAACCTGATCTGAAGATTGAAGGGGTTAGTGCATTGCATAGTGGGGAAACTGGTGAGTACAAACTTCTGGATAATGACGAATCTATCGACTTGACTTCAACGGAGGTCCAATGGTCTTTAGATGGTGTGAACTGGGTTAATGGTGATGATAGTTTTACATTAACAATGGACAACGATACTCGCTACAACGTTTATGCACGCGCTGCTTACGTGAATACTGAGCTGGCTGGTGGTGCTAGATTCTCGAAGGCTACTAAGATTGTACGTGCTGCACGATTACAACCTGTGAGAATGTCGTTGCCAGTAATCAAAGCGATGGAAGAAGGTGTACCCTACACACTAGATGTGACAACTACCTTAGCTGATACTGCCGCAGGTACTCCAATCATTACTGAATGGACTTTGCCGGACGGTACTAAAACTCTATCACCATCTATTACTTACACCCCAACAGCGGCAGATGTCACTAATAAGCTGGTTACACTACAAGTCAGAGCATGGGCAGAGGGGTATCAGGCTGAGACTGAAAACCTGAAACGGTTAACGCCTGCTGCATGGAGATATACTTTCCCATCTTTTGAGATCATCAGCAAAACGAACAGTAGTTATGCCCCAACTTCTGGTTCAATGTTGATTAACACACCGACAGATCTCCCTCCTTACTATTCAGGAGTGACTTTCTCAGTAGAATGGAAAATCCCTGAGACATTTGAAGTGGTTCGTAAGTCAGATAAGCAAGTGGTTTTCAATGTGACGGAAGCGGGAACCGAGAATGTTCAAGCTACGGTCACCGATAACAGAGGAAACGCTAAGGTGGTTTCAAGCTATATTGGCACCAACCAAGCGCCGGAGCCCCAGTTGAGCATTGAGCCACGTTATAGCAACACTATGATGCGCGAGCCATTAACCGTGATAGCAAACTTGTCAGGCAAAATGGGACATCCATTAGACAGAATCAACACGGTTAGTTGGTATCTAGATGGCAAGCTGGTGGAGCCTACCAATCTGAGGGTGATGGTAAGTGGTGTTGAAGCGGGTGTTCACAAACTAAAAGCGGTTATGACATCCGTATTCAACATCCAACGGGAGTACGAAATGGAAATCCCCGTTGCCAAAAACGTAGAACCCAAATGTAACGTGAAGGAAAGCAATTATTCCAACATTCTCCGACTCGATCTGATATGTACTGACGAAGATGGTAAGATGGCGAAATACGAGTGGAACATTAACGGTGAAGTATCACCCTACATTGGATCTTATATTTACGTAAGTAAGTCAACTGGTTATAGTGCTGTGATTATCGCTAGAGGCGTGGATGACTCTGGCGCTTACTCAAATTCTATTGAGAAACATTACACATATTAAACCGTTCAAATAAAGAATCCCGCAAGTGCGGGATTTTTTATAAATGCTAATTTCATGTGAGACATTAAAATTTGTCAAATGAGACGTATAGTGCGATAATTAATCATAATTTTGGAATGCAGGAGTCATTGATATGGCTGTTCAACAATTACGTGAGTTCAGATTAAAACCTAAAGCACATCAATCTATCTGGGCTAAAGTGGGGTTGCCTGCTGGCGAAGGCCCTGTGCTAAGTGACGCAATAAATCATGGGTTTAGTATTGATGTTGTGAATCGCTTTGCCGAAGCCGTTTCCATGCCCGTTACGAACCTTGTTCAGTATGCCGGTTTAAGCCGGGCAACCTTCGCCCGTCGGGTAAAGGATAAAGAACATCGACTGAAACCTAGTGAAAGCGAAGCGTTTGCAAGGATGATACGAATGTATGAAGCAGCAACTTTGATGCTTGGTGGAAACAAGGCTGATGCTATTCAATGGCTCAATGAACCCGCAATTGGATTGAACGGTAAAAGACCAATTGAGTTAATGGGCTCTGAGTCGGGCACATTAGATGTCATTCGTCTAATTAATAGATTAATGCACGGAGTTTACATGTGAAGCTCTATCGCATTGTATCAAAGCAGTACGTGGATTCTGCATGGAATGGACAAGGGGCTGCAATGTATGGGGGGCGCTGGAACTCATTGGGAGTACCGATGGTGTATACCTCTCCTACACTATCTCTAGCAATCCTAGAAGTCTTAGTGCATCTCAATTCACCCCGAAGATTCGATAACTTCGTCACGCTTGAACTGGAATTGCCCGAAAGTGAATTGATGATGTTGCCACAAAGCGAATTGGCCGAGGGGTGGCGATACAACGACATAATGTCCAGAGGGCTTGGAGATTCGTTTATAGAGTCTGAATCGGCGGCTGGACTGATGGTGCCCTCGTTTATTGTGCCCTTGGAGCACAATGTGTTGGTCAACCCTTCCAATCCAGTTGTAATTGAGTCGGTTAAGAATGCCGTTGATTTAAAATATCAAATCGATCCAAGACTAATTTAAGTTGTTGATTAGCTAGCATAGACAACTCGGTTAAGCGGGTTCTCATTTTATTTATGACAAGTAAAATCTAACCCAAACCAAAAAAAACCGAGGTGGTTGAGGCCTCGGTTAAATGGGTCTAAACGGAAGATGGTTGTTCACTATTGAGCTAGTTTGCTTAATGAATCGATCGAAATATCGGATATTGAATCATTAGCAGCATTTGCGGTTGCAACTTCAATTTGCATAAAGTAGCTAAGAACATAGGTATCATTAGGGCTGCTGGTGCTGTTGAATAAACTAAATGTGGGGTCTAAATAGTAGTCGCCACGCTTTAACCATCGATGATCTAGCGCGATTAAATTATCACCTATCGCGACAATCACGATCCCTTGCACTATAAGTTCAGCATTCAATATGCTCTGAGTTCTACAGCAATTCACAAAACTCTTCCCACATTCTACGTGTGCGGAAATGCGGTCCAACTCTTCAATTGTAAGACCTGTAATATTCACTGGGATCAGTGTTGTCGGGTCAATTCCTAGTTGATTCAAAATTAGCTCTAAGTCATTCACAGTAGATTTCATCGCCGCTCTCGTTGTTGCTGAACTGCATTCCGTCTAGTAATATACATGAACTGTATACTAATAGAAATGTGTAGATGATCAAATTCGACAAGGCTCACTGGCGTCACACGTATTTACTTCCATTTTGTATTGCTGCCGTCATTACAGCTGCTACTACGTGGTTTAGTCATAGCTATAAACTGATATTGGTACTCAACAGCGATAAATGCATTCCAGGTTCAGTATTCGTGGTAGACACACGACAAAAACACGTTAATAGCGGCGAGCTGGTGATGTTCATGTCTCCTCAAACCGACATTCTTCCGTCAGGGATCAACATCATAAAGTTAGTGGCAGGTGTCGAAGGAGACCTCGTAGAAATAGGGAGGTTTAGTGTGACCAACAAAAAACACAGGTTCCCAGCACCTATCGACAATGCGGCGAATGCGCTGAATATCGATGTACAAAAGCTCATTGGTACTCGGACTGTAGAGAATGGCGGGATCTTTGTGTTAGGCACAGAACCTGGCAGTTATGACAGTCGTTTCTTTGGTTCAATCAAAACTCAGCAGGTGATTGGTCGTGCTTACCTCATTATCTAATAGACAGTTTCTTGTTAGCTTGTTTGTGGCGGTAACGATGTCTGCCATTTATTTCGATGCAATGGCTACAGACGATAACCAGCAGTTTATTCTGGATGCAAAACGACAGATGGATGAAGTCCGTAGCCAAATCGAGGCTATGAGGCAGAACAATACCCAGCAGCCCCAAGGTGGCCTCCCCGCTGCTTGGGGGCAGCAATCTTACATTTCACAAGCACAAATGCTCACCCAGCAGGCCGATGCGATCAGGCATCAAGTGCTGCCAAAGCCAGAACCTGTCACGCCTGTTGTGCAGCAAGAGATAGCCGCAAACGGAGAGGTATTCATTTTCGCTTCATTCGGTATGCCAGCATACACGCTGAAATCAGCGCTGAGAGCAGCATCTCAAAGCCAAGTTAAAACAACAGTCGTATTTAGAGGCCTGAAAGATGAATCTGAAAGTCTGCGTGATGCCTCCAACGCCATTCATAGAGTGATAGATGAAGCAGATTTAGATGTGACTCCAAGAGTTATCATAGACCCTCGTTTGTTTAATACCTATGCAGTCGAAGTAGCGCCAACAATGGTGTATCGCAACGGTGGCAAAGTGGTTACCGCGACAGGGCTACAGTCATTAGAAGATTTCGTTAAGCAGTCCGAAGGCTTGTTGCAAAGCGGCTCGCTCGGGAAGTTGTCAGACACTTACGACATTACTGAGATGGACATGCTCGAACTTATCCAACAGAAGCTCAAAAAAGTAGATTGGGAAGAGAAAAAGCACGAGGCCGTTAGCCGATTCGTTAACCGTAAAGAGGTTCAGTTGACAGAGAGCCTTAAAGACGAGGATGTGCGTTACAAAATTGACCCGCGTGTTCGCTTTACCCAAGACCAAACAACGCCGGATGGCCAGTATTTTGCCAAGGCCGGTGATGTTGTAGATCCTACAGCATTACTCCAAATGGAAACCCGCTTATTCATGATTGACCCAACCAGTGAACGTCAGCTGGCGTGGATGAATGATGTACTTTCCGTGACTGAGCACAAGCAAGTTTACGTGCTGCTATCTGCGCTGCCGGCCGGTAGCGATTTAACCGAATTTAACCGGTTGCAGACAAAACTAGGCCGTCGCTTGTACTTGATGCAACCGACGATGGTGTCTCGTTTTCAGCTTGAGCATTTACCCGCATTGGTTGATTTGTTTAAGGGAGAAATCCGCGTCACTGAGATTGGTCAACGAACTCTGAGTAATGCGGGATTACCGACACTATTAGTAGCTCCAAATGGCGGTGCCAAATGATGAAGAAGTTCGCAAAAGTAGCTGTTTTTCTGGCTTCCATGATGTCCGTAAATGTGAGTGCGAACAGTAAGCCGGACTCGGTTTGCCCCGATGCTGGCTATTTCTCAAACCTGATTAACTCTTTTTGCTGGTCATGTACGCTACCTTTTAACCTCGCCGGATTCTCGGACAATGTGCCTAAAGGGGCTAATTCGAGTCGTTTATGCTCATGCTCGGATGCTCTGGGTGTGCCGGAGCTTGGGGTATCTCTGGGTTACTGGTCACCTGATCATTTAGTTGAAGTCTCTGCAACGCCATGGTGCAGTCCAACGCTGGGTGGAACCTTGCTACAAAATGACATGACGATGCGGGGGAGGGCATCCAACCCAGAAACTCAATCTGCCGAAACGGTATCGTTCTTACATTACAACTACATCATCAATCCGGTTTTCAAGATGTTAGGTCTTTTCTTGTTGCCTGAGTGCGACACATCCCCTGGTTACTTTGACCTCGATATTGCGTACATGTCAATCCTCGATGTCACCTACGAAAACTCGGCGCTGTCATTTCTGTTCACTCCTGACGCAATTCCGATTGCGAATCCAGTTGGCCGCGCCATTTGTGTTGCCGATGGGATGATCACTGCTAGTAGCGGCAGTGCTAACGAGGCGCTGTGGTTCTGCGCTGGTTTAGATGGTCCCTTGTATCCATTAACCGGCTTTATTGGGGCTGACAATGATTTTATCCGCAATACCCAGTTAATCACGACTCGTTCACTTGCTGCGCTACATCGCAGGGGGTTAGCGCGAAAAACTTACGGTAAAGAGGCGATGTGTAACGCCGAGTACAGTCCAATGATCCCTAAGGCGCAGTACAAAATTTCTATGATGTATCCGTCTCCTGAAGCTAATCCTGCAGCAGCATCAGCTGTGAAACCCACGAAGGCTTTTAATATTGAGGATCTACAAAATCCTGAAACTGGCAATGACGACAACAGCGAAGATAAAAATAAATCAACCCTAGATGGTTCATGGGATGAATGTTGTCACCCTCTCGGTTGGCCTACGATTTGGTGGGGTTCAGGTAGAAAGTCTCCTGGTAATGGAAAAGACCAACACGCGGTTTATTCAATTTTCAGATACACCGATTGCTGTGTGAGGGTTCAATAACAATGGAAGATAAACTGGTTACGTGGTGGGAAAAGGCAATCTCTTACGGAATAGGAAGCATTTACTTATTCAATATTTTAACTATGAGTTTTCTGGCGCTATTTCTCACAAGTAGCCCTGCATTTGCAGATCTCCCATTGCCAGTATCTCTTCAGTATTCCTGCCCAACAGGGTGGAGCTTTTCAAATGGCACTTGTGTTAAGTACACCTATGCAGCGCCAGTAGTGACATGCCCTACAGCTGGTTATTCCGTCACCACTGTTGATGGCTTACAAACATGCGCCAAAAATGAGTCCCGGACAACGATTAACAGTTGCCCCACTGGGACTAACTGGCTCGATATCCAGCAATCGTGGAATTATCAAGACCCACTGTATCCCAATTATTGCTCTGCAAGGCAAAGCGCATCCTCATTAGCGAATTGCCCCAGTGGGTACACGACATATAGCAATGGGATCTGTTTTAAGCTACAAACTCCATTGGGAAAAACGTGTCCAAATGAGGGCGGAGCCTCTGAAAAGGTTGAGCAAATCTGTCCCCAGACCTATGTAGACCTCGGACTCTGTAAAAAAGACGAGACAGTCACTGTGTCACTGCCTGACCAAAGCTGGCAAAAGCAGAATGAATCTACTTGTAAGCGCACTCTTTACGAAGGTACGGTCTCCACCTGTCCAACGGGTTACACCCCTGCCGGTGATGACAACTGTGTGAAAGTGCAAACAACCCCGTCTACGGTAAGTTGTCCGTCCGGCTATTACCAAGATGGCGGTCAGTGTTCACCTGGGACGGCCCCGAGCTGCCCAGCAGGAACGTCGTATAAGAATGGCTCATGCGTGAGCACGTCAGGTACAGTAACCAGCTGCCCAGCAGGAAAAGAGTTAGATCCCTACAGCAATACCTGTATTACGGCGAAGGGAAACTTATCAGATCCTGATTACTTTATGCAGATGGGCCGCGATTTTGGCAAATCCGCGGTAGGCGCCATTGAGCTGCCAGGAGGTACAACTAACAATATTAAGCTTAATTACCGGAATGTTGGTCAAACAGATATGACCACATCTAATATGACCAATGCTGATATGCTCGGGCTTGACTCCAATAACGGTTACAACGTATCTGCAACAGGTACTTATCAGGACGAAAAGGCGCAACAAAAATCGATTAAAGAGGCCGTTGAGCGAAACACGGCTTATGGAAAGTCAGAGCCCGTTGTTGGGGCAAATCAAGATGAAACGAATGATGCGCAAGATCATAGTGCCAATGCTTATCTAACCTTGCTTGATGCTCAAAACAAGAACCCGCCACACACTATTGGAAAGGATGCTTCATTCCTTAAATCTGGATCACAGGAACAGCAAAACATTCTTAATGGTAGTGGAGGACAATTTTTCGGAGATTGTTCGACTGATACTGTCACCAAAACTACTATCGATGACTCACTGGTTAAAAATACGATTCAAGAATGCTTCAAGCCAAACAGAAACAATCTTTCAAGCTGTAATAGAGAACGAATCTTAACGCCACCTAACGAGAATAAAATTTTTGGAAGTGGGTTTGGCTATTGCGGTAAGCGCTGTATTTCAATAATTTTGGGTGATGAAACTAATAATGCTCTGCCGGACAATGAAGACGGTACGTGTAAAGTTTATCGCAATGCAACATCGTTCAGATTGCTTGACGGAATAAACATTGTTTCCGCGACTATCGGAAAATCGAGGTACGACGATTATTTTAAATTGTCAGTTAACGACACAATTCTGAATCAATCTTCGACGTTCCCACTCGATGGGCAGTCTTGTTCCGATGTGGGTAATACCATCGCC
Organism: Shewanella sp. SW24; assembly: GCF_025653395.1. Classification (NCBI taxonomy): domain Bacteria; kingdom Pseudomonadati; phylum Pseudomonadota; class Gammaproteobacteria; order Alteromonadales; family Shewanellaceae; genus Shewanella; species Shewanella sp. SW24. The sequence goes on along the minus strand of NZ_JAKKSH010000029.1, from coordinate 11,412 downwards.
GCGACCCCCATTGATGTGACTGTGCCGTTTCAAAAAGCATTGGCAAAGAATCGCACACTGACTGTCGAGCAGATGCTATCCGTAAAACATCTGGGGGAAGGATATACCAGTATCACTCTCAATTTTGATCAGGATTTGCTTGCTAACTGGGTTGAGGACATTGTTGAGTCGCCTGAAGGATGCGAGGCTTCGTTGTCAACGCCTGACAGTTTTTGTACGGCTTCTGATTGGAAATGCGATGCTCGGTTAGATTCAGAGTTAATCAACAACGGTGGTGTTCTGAATCTATCGGATATTGAAGGAGCTCCGGGTGTTCAGGCAGTTTCCGGGGCAAATGACGTAGTATTAATGGTTATGCGTAGGGATTTTGAACCAAGTTTGGCAAATGGGACTAATTCAAACTGCGGTAACATAGTTGGCACCACTGACTCCGAGGGCGATAATAAAAACGATGACGGTCTATGGGTGTGTAAAGAAGGCATCGGATTCCAAACCCACAGTATCTATAGTGGCCCAGGAATGTACGGGACAGAGTTTGTAAACGTCTTACCCAAGAGGAACAAATGGTCTGTCTTCGCTGTAAAAATTAACAATGGTCTGACATCTCGGTTTTACAATGAAAATGGTCAGATATTTAACGCTAAGCAGATGTATGGTGGAAGCTTTGACTCATTAAAGCAGCGTCGAATTATCATTGGTCGAGGGAATACCTCACAGGATTGGACCAAACGTGCGAATGCGCCACTCTATCTGGCTCATTGGGAAGTGCTTCGTGATATTACCTCGGATCAACAAGTGCTCGACGCACTAGAAAAAACCAAGGATATGTTTGCACTGGTCAACTTAGACCCCTTATATGAGGGTGATGATGGTCTTACCCCTTGCATGTACGCACATATGGAAGATTATGTGTGTGATCCTCTCAAGGGAAATCGATTACCGCTTAATGGTGGTTCAGTTGGTTATTCTGACATTCGCACAATGGGTGACCAATGTACCCAGTACACTTCAGATGAAAAGTGCAGTATTGAATCCTCTACGTGTGCGGAAGGTTGGCTAGATTCAGCAACGAATACCTGTTTTGGTTGGGATGTCACGTATCGCTGCGAAAGCGGTTCGGTCATAACTAAAACCGAAACCGTGGAGAATAATACTTGTTTCACTGATGCATCTTGCGTTGATGGAAATTGCGAGACAAAAGCTAAAGAGACCAATACAGACTTTGTTCAAACCGCGGCGATGTATGCGGCGATTAACGAGTTAGATAACGGATCATCATGTACTGACCCAACTAATCCTGATACCTGCCAAGTGTTCGTCGGCAGTGTTGAGCAATGTAGTTGGGATCAACTCAAGGTAAATGACTGCTGCTCCACCAAAGGCACCGATACCACATCCAACTTATTTAAACTGTCATTAATGACCTTTAAAGCTGGGCAAAACGCAGTGTCCAGTGAGAACGCGTGGGTGAATGAGTATTTAGGCGGGGAATATGCCAAAAAAGGCTGGAGCATGGTAAAAAGTGGTTGGAATGATGCCGTCGATTGGGTATCTGACTCAACTAAACCAGCGACGGAGGCTGCAAAAGGTGCATGGGATTATCTAGGTAAATCCTTTTCGTCTGAAGCTACTGCTACAGCAGGTAATGCGACAACTACCGTATCAGGAGAAGCTGGATCCGTTGTTACTGACTTTTTTACGGATTTGGCTACCTCAATCGATACGGTAAAAACAGAAATCTATCAATGGGTTTACGATGTGATGCCAGAGGCAATGCAAGAAGCGATTCTAGCTGGCGCCGAAGCGCTTGGGGTTAAGATGGCTGGGGAGGAAGCAGGTGCTCAAGCGATGGAAGGGATTGTCAGCAACCTCGTCGCAGCACTTTCTTTCGTTATGATGCTTTACACCATCTATAACATGCTGAAATTGCTTTATACGATATTGACGGCCTGTGATGACGATGAGCTAAAAATGGGTACAGAGCTGAAAGAACGAAAGTGTTTCTTTGTCCGTAAGGTTCCTTGTAAAAAGACATTAGGGATATGTACCGACAAGGCCCATAACGAGTATTGTTGTTTCAAGAGTACCTTGGCCAGAATAATTATGGAGCAAGTAATTGTTCAGTTAGGTCAAAATCCGGTGTCATGGCATGACAACGAAACGTGTCGCGGATTGACTCTAGACGAGTTAGCAAATATCGACTTGGGTAAAGTGGATTTCAGCGAATGGGTAGGGTTGATGACTGAATCAGGTATGTTCCCTGAACCAGACATGGAAAAGACGGGTAAAGATGCTGTGGTTAACCGAGAAGCTCGAGATAGTGCCGATGACAGGATTAAAAATCAGTTAGGGGTTGACACTGGTGTTAAAGTTCGAGAAGCGTTCCAGAACGCATCACCTGCGACTAACTTAGATTGTTCAGGTTTCCCAAGACCGCCGAGCTGTCCTGTATAAAAACAAAGGCCGTTACAGCGTTTATTGTAACGGCCTTTTTGTTAGGCTTTAGGTTTGATGAATAAATGGGTCTGTTTTTTATTCAGGTCGATTACCTGCTGATATTTTGCTCTCAAATTATCAGCATCGGGGCAGTCTCTATTCGCAACAGCATCCACCGGAGGCACATATAGGTAAGTTGGATAAGTGGTCGAGATAGCATTTAACTTATCTAGCAGCACGAGCTCTCCGCAAGTGCTCACTGACGTTGTAACTACTAAATAGTCTCCAACATCAAATGATTGATCAAATAAGGAAGAAGCCTGTTCAGCATTTAATGATGTCGCTGGGGTGGCGACGCCATAAGTTAACCATGCCCAACCTGCTTCTTTCTTGTTTGGCGCTAACTGGGCTTTAGAATCCTTAACAAACATTGGGTGAGTCATTTTGCTCCCAATTTTTACACTTCCGATCTTATATTCAGTTCCAACATCTTTGCCTAAATAGTCGGCTAATTGCTGAGAATGTCCTACCAAATCTGAGGCAGGAATCACTTGAATAAGGTTAAACTTTGCTAAAGGCTTTTTGTTCGTAGTTCCGAGAAAGAACAAGCCTGCATTCATTAAACCGCCACTTAATCCACTGCCACCGAATGCGCCAATACCAGCAGTGCCTGCAGCCATATTCATCGCCATGACAGAGCCTGAAGCACCATTAACCTTATGCCAATCTTCCGCAGATAGTTCAGTGTCTTGAGTGTTTTTATCGCCTCCAGCTGCTTTTAGCACTTTTAGAGCAAACGAATCGTCTGATTGAATATCGAGTTGAGAGACTGTTTTAGGTGCTGATTTGTCAGTTGGTGTTGACGCGCAACCAGAGAACAATGCGGTGCAAGCAAGAACAGCGGCAAGTGAGTAGGTCTTTTTCATGGTGAACTCCTGATAGAATTACCAACAATGTTAACACAGGCTTAATACTTGGCAAATTTCTTGAAATATAATATGAGTGGTTAAAGGTTGATTGTTTTGCCTGTGAAAATTATCATTCGGACAACACATAAATTTAATGGTGAAGTTTAAATGGGCTCAACAAAAGATCAGGGGTTAGTCATCGAGCGTGACGACAATACCCTTGTTTGTGCATTACCTGGAAGCGGCAAAACCTATGTTTTGGTAGAGCTGACTAAGCGTTTACTGTCCAGAGATGGCGCCTATTCTGTCCATTTACTCACCTTCACGGATGCGGCTCGTGTTGAGCTCACTGAGCGAATGCTTCACGCCCTTACCCCACGAGCTATGGAACGGGTAACTATCAGTACCTTTCATTCAACTGCGTTAGCGATGACTCGCGGCAAACTTAATCGCCGGTTATTAATGGCCAATGAGTTAATGCTGTTCGTTAAGTCGGTGCTCAATGAAGCTGACCATTTAGACCTCATTGATAAGTTCAGATTTAAGGTGCCGGACGTTGTTAGGCTGTTTGATGAAATGGGCCGAAGCCAAGACCTGTCAAAAGAGTATAGTGACACAGAAGTTGCTTTGTACGAGCTTTACAAAGATATGCTTATTAAGCAGGGCAAGACGGATTTTAACGTCGTATGCCAACTGTCCGTGAGCTGGCTGGCGCAAAGGGAAATCCCCCCTGTGTCGGCTACGCATATTCTGGTAGACGAATTTCAAGATACCGATGCACTGCAATACATGTGGCTACGTGAACACGCGCTGCTTGGTAAAAAGCTGGTGGTCGTTGGTGATGACGATCAAGCTATCTACTCGTTCAGGGGTGGTCAAGGATACGACAATATGGTGGCCTTTCAGTCAGAGTTTAACGCAGATGCTTACGTGCTGAGAGACTGCTTTAGATGCTCAAAGGAAATCCTGAATCGAGCGGGGATGCTGATTAAGTTCAATAACCCCGATAGGATTGATAAGCCGATGAATGCGGTTAGGGAAGAGCAAGGGACTGTCAAAATCATTAAGTCTGGCACGATGGATAACCAGCTTAACAGGATTTTAGATGCGGTGAGCAAAGAGCCTCATACGTGGGCAGTAATTGCGAGGAACAATGCCATCCTTGACCGGGTTGAAACGGTTATTCAGGGTCATGGCATTGAGTACAATCGACGCGGCGGTAAGTCGTTTTTTGATGGCGTTGCACCCTACAGCTTGATTCAAATTGCCTCTGTGATTTCAGGCAAACATGATGACCATACCCTACATCGGGCTTTGGCGGCTTTGTCAGTGCCAGAGGCGGAAACGGCAAGAATTATAGGTTTATGCCGGACGGCGAAAACGACCTTTGGCGGCCTTAAACATGCGGAGATTGGTCATCATGCTGACCTGCAAAAGTTCCACTCATTAGCTGAAGGCTGGCATGACATACCAGCAGGGCGTGAGGATGCGAAGCGAACCTACATGCAATCTATCGTTAAATTGTTAGTCATACACCTCGATAAGCGCGACCAAAAACATGCTCAAGTCGTCGGTGATGTCATTGCTGGACGTCACTGGGAGAGCCTGGGCGAAAGTATTGCGCAACTGAAGTCTTCGTTAGACAGCAAAAAGCGCAAAGACCAATCAGAAGAGGCCGCACCTAAGCTGTCATTGATCACTATGCACTCTTCAAAAGGTTTGCAGTTCGACAACGTGTGGATAGTGGGGAGCGACACAGGAACCATCCCGAGCAAAGAGGCGTTAGCAGGGGGTAAGATAGCGGAAGAACGTCGATTAATGTATGTGGCCATGACTCGCGCTATCTCGTCGCTCACTATGAGTTACACCAGTGAGCCCAGTGAGTTTCTGTACGAGGTTAACAATGAAAGGGTTGTAGAGCTGGAGTCTGGATATGAAGACGATGACGACGATTTTGACGCCGCATAAGGTGGATAAGTCTAATTGTTGTAACACCGATAAACACAGATTGACAAGCTTACGAAATTAAAATAATGTGTAAGCAGGCGGATGACCTTCGCCTTTCTAAGTGTTCTACTTTTCAGTAGGCATTCTTTTCAGGGCCATGATGTACACACCTGTTCATGGCTTTCGTATCGGTGGCTTTAGCTATTTCTGATTTACCTCCAGTTTCACTAGGAAATAACGATTTCCTAGTGCAATTGCGCAACCGAACCTCCCACCTAAACGTCTGGCTCGCTGAATATCAGCTTTCCATTTCTTTACGAAAAATCTATCACTGAAAAATTCAGTTAGATAGATTCGGCGTTTAGTTCAAAAGGTGTTGCTACGCAGCAACCAAAAGTCTCCGTTAGCCTCGGACTCAGACTCAATTCAGATTAGCGACCTGAAACCAGATGTTTAGATTTTCTAAATATCTTCCCTTGTGGGTGAATATTCCCCCACAGGGATTGTTCACCCAATTTTTAATTATTGGAGTGAACTATGAATAGTATTTTTTCGGCCGAGAGTGTTCTGCATCAGATCACCCTTAATCAAAAAATCACACTTTGTGACGCTGAAGGCGAGATTCAAACTGCTTCAGCTCAGATTGCCTTGCTTAACGATTCTCCGTTTCGTGATGTCAATTCAAAAATTCAAAAAAACGCCAAATTCCATGCTGATTTAGCTGGTGAGTTGTGTGGGACCCTTTATTTATCTGCGGCTGAATCTTTGAAATCAGAGATGGTTGCGACATTTAAAGAACTAATGAATCGACTCCCTTTAGAGCTTCAAGACAGTTTTACGTATGCCTTGCTTGACTCTGGCGCACGTACACGCTTGGCCAAACGGAATCTATTCAACTTGTTACATTGATTAACAAACCTACCTTTTTGGGGTGATGAATTGCCCTAAAAGGCGTTCTCACCCCTTTTCTTTTTTATTTTATTAAAACTGGAGTGAGACTATGGACGCTATCGTATTTGCGGCAATCTTTATGGGTTTTATGACTATCTATCTGTTTTTAGTTAGACCTGTATTAGAGAGATTGGGCCTAGTTTGGTAATGCCAAATTAACCACTGTAAATCGACATCACTTAAGCGTCCTCTAGGACTGTTTATGGGGTGTCACTAATGCTCTTTCGCAATAGACAGCACTAGCGACACTCTATAAACAGGAATTTTACTTATGTCTACACTATCTGCGATTTTCTACTCTGATCTGAATGTGCTCGTTACCGCGTCTGAAAAATGTGTTGCTATTACATCAAGCAAGGTTGGTTTTGATGTGAGCAGCAGTGATCATGGCGAACTGGCTGAGCGTTTATCAGTTTGGGCAAAATCTCAAAACATTCTGTCACCAGAGGAAACTCTAGGTGTTATCTAACCGGCTAGTAAGACCGTCTTACGGACGTGTCAGCCAATCAGTGCCGGTGCTGATTGGCACAACTAACCAAAGTGGGTTTTTTCAAGCCTATTTTGCTTAGTACCACTCCATGCTTCCTCACAACAACTCCCAATTAAGCGCTGAACATCAGTATTCCAATCGCCTACGCGAAACTGGAATTTAATTGCCGAGTTGTTGTTTGGTTGTGGTGCGTCTACTAGAGCATCTAGTTTGACCATCACAATCTCCCGAAAGGGCGCTTTGATGCTGCGTTAAGCATTTTTTCCCTTGTGGGTTCTGCCCACTAAAGGGCCGTACCCGCAACTTATTTATTTGGAGTGGGTATGGCTAAAAAATATCAAACCCGCGAGAAATCGTTGGGTGAATTAGGCATTCATGAATCTGTTGATTGGAGCGCTGAACAATGTCGCGCTTTTTGGGACGGAATCATTTCTGCAAATCTGGAGTTACTGAGAGATTCGGTGACTGAAGCGGAAGACATTCTTGACTGGGTGTTTTCAGAGCAGTTTCTAGTTGCTTGTCGTTATGCTGGTTTAGATTGTGATTTACTGAGGGATGGTGTCTTAGACGTCGTTGACCCAGTTGAAATCGTCAATGCCAGAATAAAGCTCAACAACGAAACTTGGTCTAAAAAACGCACTAAGCAGCAATCGCAATTGCGAAATGGCGAAGGCGTTTGGCAGACTATTTCTTGGGGCGAATCATTGGCACTATTTTGAGTCAGTATCGCTCCAGCATATCCAATTGCATCAGTAGAATCCGAGCCATAAAACGCTAACGGAGTTTGACTGCTGCAGCTGGTGAACAAATCAATTTATTAACCCTTGGGGTGAGTTTTGTCCCCCCCGGGGCAGACTCACCCTTTTTTTATGCCTAACGGGCATATTTGGAGTGAGTCATGAAATTTAATACCGCAGGTAACATCGCTGCACGTCAGGCCAAAATTGCTTCATTGCAAGGCCAAAAAGGTCTCCATCTGTCTTTAGATTTCTCGTCCTTTTCGGGCAAGAAGTCAGAGAAATCATCAAAGGTATTTGATGATCAAGGTGGGGACGTGTCAGAAGTCACAGAGAAGCCTCGTAAGTTCTTGGTTGATAAATCAGCCCTCAAATTCGTCAGTAAATATTACATGAGAGCTAAGCGACTCATGGATACTGCTGGCATTCCTGTTTGGGGTGGGTGGTTAGTCCCTGAGAGTGAGTTCGATACCTTAAAAATTCGCTTTGAAGCAATTCAGCGTGCTTTTAATGAGGAAGCAGAAGCCTTCGTGAAAGATTACGAAGAGCTGCTGGATAACCAGTGTGCGGCACATCCTGAAGCGGCAAGATTCATTCGCCGTGATGCGCCTACTGTCAGTGACGTGGAATCACGCTTCTATATGAGCATGAGCCCACCAATGTCTATCGTTATCGGTTCTATGTCCGATGATGAATCGGCTGCTGCTGATACTCACTTGGATAAAAAGCTGCTTCAAGAATTTGCGGATTTGTCAGAGGATGTGTTGAATAAGATTGGTCGCGGCGACGTGATTGGTCAAAAGGCAATTTCATTCCTTGCTGATATGGAAGCAAAGGCGGCGAACTTCAGTTTTCTTTCTGATACTTGGGTCGGACTTGCGGCATGTCTCAATGAGATGCGCAACTCGTTCCCTAAGAATGGGCAACTGGATAGCAAATCGTTAGGTTTGTTACGGCTGTTACTAACGTCATTAAGCAACAAAACCGCGCTTGAAACTCTGTTAACGTCATACGACGAACTAGGCTTGGAAGCGATGGTTGAGCCTGAAATTGTTAACGAGCCTATGGCTGAGATTGATGAAGATGTCGCTCAGTTGCTACATGCGTTACGCGGATCCACAGAAGACAGTGGTGAAACGGAAGTTACAACGGCAAAAGTGACTGAAGAAGTGGAGCACTCGGAATTAAGTGCCGAGTTAGATGCCGCTTTTGCTGCGTTTTTTAATTAATTTTTAAACCCTTGGGGGTGAGTTTTGTCCCCATGGGGCAGACTCACCCTTTTATTTTAATGCCTTACGGGCATTTCTAAAATTTTGGAGTGAGTTATGTCTATTAAAGCTAAACAAGTATCCGGTGCAACAGTATTCCCATTATGCCCAACTTTAAGCGGTAAAATGGTCGCTGTTTTTGAAGGTATGGCTAACGTGCCAAAAGTGAACCCCAAGTACAGACCAAACGAGCGTAATTTGCTCATTGCGCTGACTTGGATGTTCGGAAAGAGTCGTAACATGTCACTGGCTTGTTATGGCGAAACAGGTACGGGTAAAACGGAGTTTGTCGCGTTTCTTGCGGCTTCTCTTGGCTTATCTCTGCACCGAGTATCCGTGAGTGAAACCATGCGCCCCGAAACGCTGAAGGGCAACATTGGTATCAAAAATGGTGAAACCGTTTTTGAAGAGAGCGTGGTGGTCAAAGCGTATCGCGAAGGCGGTATTCTGTTGCTGGACGAGCTGGATAAAGGCTCATTCGACCTGCTAGCTAGTCTTCACCCAATCCTCGAGGGCAAACCTCTTGCGATTGAGAAAACTGGCGAGGTGGTAAATCCTCACCCGCTCTTTAGAGTAATTGCAACGTGTCAGACCCCAGGTATAGCCGACATGTCTGGCCGTTACGGTTCTATTTCATCCGATATGGACGAGGCGGTTAAACGTCGCTTCCTTTGGATTGGCTTTGAATATCCAGCAATTTCTGTGGATACAGATATTCTCGGTGATATGACTAAGCTGTCTTATCGTATTCGTCTTGCTATGGCGAAATTTGCCAAAACGGTACGTGATGCGATGAACACCGATGCTGTCAACGGCAATTCTCAGCACTGCATTCAATCAGCACTATCAACTCGTGTTTTAGTTGATTGGGCGGTAATGTGGGAGTTGTTGCCTGACTTCACGATGCAGGAGGTGTTTGAGATTGTGTTTACAGCCGCTTCAACTCCTGAAGAGCGTCTAGCGCTTAATGAGTTGGGCAAGCTGCATTTAGCTGAAATGTTTACGCAATCGCTAACAGCTGCGAATGCTTAATTTAACCCTTGGGGGTGAGTACGCCCCCAAGGGCTTTCTCACCCCATTTTTTTGTACCTTACGGGTGCAATTGGAGTGAGAAATGAAAAGAAATACTGAACAAGCGTCATTCTCGATGCTGTCGAATGCGTTAACTCGCAAAGGCGTTAACGTCACGATTGCTGGTGGCAGTTCTTACACCAACGGTAAAAGAATTGTCATTGGGGTTGGCCCGTGGGATCAGATGGTTTGCTCGTTACTTCACGAGTCGGCCCATCTCAATCACACCAACTTCAGTGCAATCGGAAGCGTCATGCTGCAGACCAGTATAGTGTTGAAAAACGCAATCAACGTGCTTGAGGACATAAGAATCGACTTGCGCAATATCAGGGAATTTCCTGGCGCGATACAGTCTTATCAATCAAGCCGAAGAATATTGGTAGACATCATTACCAAGCGTGAGTTTACAAACTGTCTCGATGACATTTTGTATTACGTACTGCTAGTCGGAAACCTTGAAAACGGGATTACTGCGATCAAACAAGCATTAGCTGGATTTGATTGGGTAACACCGGAGCTTGATAAGTTGTGTTTGAAATACGCACAGCTTGCACAAACGGCGAAAGACACCTTAGAAGTGCGTGAGTTGGCAGAAAACCTTCTGTTAGAGCTTGCGGCAATGCAACAGGCTAATCAGCAAGAAGGTGAAGCTGAAGGTGAAGCTGAAGGTGAAGCTGAAGGTGAAGCTGAAGGTGATGCTGAAGGTGATGCTGAAGGTGATGCTGAAGGTGATGCTGAAGGTGATGCTGAAGGTGACGCTGAAGGTGATGCTGAAGGTGACGCTGAAGGTGATGCTGAAGGTGACGCTGAAGGTGAAGCTGAAGGTGATGCTGAAGGTGATGCTGAAGGTAAAAGCAACGGCAATACAAGCGGGAAGACTCTTAGCAATAGCAAAGGGTTCAATGAAATCGATTTGGAGCAATCCTTCGAGGACTTGGACGTTGGCAAACTGTTAGAGGCTCACCGATATCAGCAAGATATGAGTAACTATTCTCGTGTTCCTGAACCAATCAAAGTCGTTCCTTACACAGTGCAGGAGTTGCTGCGTGGTAATCCAAGCAATGTTTTCCCTGCGGCAAATCTGCAGGTGAATGGCGCTGTCGCCAATGCTGTTAAGGTCATGTTCCGACAACGAAACATGAAATTATCCGGCGTGACGCAGTTTGGGGAGTTAGACGAGGATCGGTTGGTCGATGCTTTTCTGGGGAGTCCTGGCGCTAAAAATATCCGTCGTGATATTGCGGCAAACCTTTCAGTTGGTGTGTTGCTTGATGCTTCAGGTTCTATGGGGTATCCGTGGGACGACACACACCGCTCTTATGTAGCAACAAAGGCGGCAATGGCAATGACACAGGCTGTAGTGGCACACTAATTTTGGCCACCTAAATAGAGGTGATATTATTACCTCGTAGATGACTTTAGGTGAACACATGAGATCGACAACCAGAAAAACATTTAGTGCTGAATTCAAACTTGAAGCAGCCCAATTAGTCCTCGATAAAAACCATAGCATCATCGAAGCTGCAAAGGCGATGAACGTAGGTAAGTCCACTATGGATAAATGGGTGAGACAGTTAAAACTAGAACGCCAGGGTGGCACACCA
>NZ_JAKKSH010000028.1:0-61815 GCF_025653395.1 Shewanella sp. SW24 | reverse complement strand
TTGGTGTGCCACCCTGGCGTTCTAGTTTTAACTGTCTCACCCATTTATCCATAGTGGACTTACCAACGTTCATCGCCTTTGCAGCTTCGATGATGCTATGGTTTTTATCGAGGACTAATTGGGCTGCTTCAAGTTTGAATTCAGCACTAAATGTTTTTCTGGTTGTCGATCTCATGTGTTCACCTAAAGTCATCTACGAGGTAATAATATCACCTCTATTTAGGTGGCCAAAATTAGTGTGCCACTACATACAAACCTCCTTGTTCAATGCTTAAGCAAAGCTGGAGATTAACTACCACGCAATTACTGTGGATGCCCGTCTGATCTTCTGGGCATTATCATGAAGGGAGTAGTGGCTATATTTAAATTTGGTACAAGTTTTATTATTTAGTGGACAATTAAATTAATAGGTTTGCAAGTCCGTGGTCTGCTCTTGTTAGCTGCATTGATTGTCTGCATATACATTACCAGTTTTAGGGCAGATTCTAAAAACACATAAAACATTTTCTGCATCACCATCATCGCCCCAAAGAGAAACTTCATAACCAGCTTGAGGAGGAATGACTATTATTATTTCTTCACTATTGTTAGTGAATTGGCCTTGTGGAAGTAGATTTTTGAAATCATTAAAATCCATTTTTAGGATTTGTTCGTGTGCAAATTTCACTTTTAAAAAGGAGGTTGGGTAATTTTCATAGGGCCAATCATTTTCAGCTTCTCGGGGATGGACTGATTGTATCTTGATACTTCCGTCATATCTTATTTGATATTTGATTGAACCACCATCATGCATAAACGGATAAATTAATGCTATGCTAGAAAACTGGATGTTGTCGAATAAATCTAATATATCTCTGTTTAATGTAAACAAAAGATGTAACTTCGCTGTCTCGGGAAAGTTAGATATTAATGGTAAGTTACCGCCAAAATATGACTCAGACTCTTCAGATATATTCAATGCTACGAGATTTCCCTTATAGTAAATTAAGGGTTTTCTGATTTGTCCATATTCTCCAGTTATTGAATCCATAATTACTCTCTCATTAGCAGTTACGGTGCATATTAAGTGTTACTTTTCATTATAGTAACGCTATTTACGGTCATAGTCATTTTGTTTTATAGCAACTGCTTGATTCCGAATTCAACTCCGAAGTACGACACAGGACAATTAAGCAGCTAATTGGTGAAACACCACCGCAGGCTGCTTCAACTTTAAACACTTTAATATTTGGGCATAAATCCGAATATAAAAAAGCCCTGCAAGGTTAACCATTGCAGGGCTTTTTTCTTCTAGTGCGCAGCTAACCTCTGCGACACTAGACCAAGTTAGCTATTCAGATCTTGAAAGAACTTTTTCACGCCATCGAAAAAGCCCTCAGCCTTTGGGCTGTGTTTTTTCGACTCACCAGTTAAGGTGGCTTCAAATTCGCGTAACAGTTCTTTTTGACGATCGTTTAAGTTAACTGGGGTTTCCATAACCACTTTGCAGAGCAAGTCGCCTACCGCATGGCTGCGAACCGACTTGACGCCTTTGCCACGTAAACGGAACATACGGCCCGTTTGCGTTTCGGCTGGGATCTTCAGGCTGACTTTACCATCCAGTGTTGGCACTTCAATCTCACCGCCTAGGGCCGCTTTACTGAAGGATATCGGCACTTCGCAGTAAAGGTTGTTGCCATCACGGACGAAAATCGCATGCTCACGCACGCTGACCTGAACGTATAAATCCCCTGGAGGCGCACCAAACTCACCCGCTTCGCCTTCACCCGCTAAACGAATACGGTCGCCCGTATCAACGCCGGCTGGGATCTTAACCGATAAGGTTTTGCTCTTTTCAACACGGCCATCGCCATGACACTTAGTGCAAGGATCTTTGATGATCTTACCGCGGCCATGACAGGTTGGACAAGGCTGCTGCACCGCAAAGAAACCTTGGCGCATTTGGACTTGGCCTTGACCATGACAGGTGCCACAAGTGGTTGCAGAGGTGCCTTTTTTAGCGCCGCTGCCTTCACATAGATCGCAAGTCGCCAGCGTTGGGATACGCAGTTCTTTGGTTAAGCCTTTAACGGCTTCTTCCAGTGATAACTCTAGGTTGTAACGTAAATCTGAGCCGCGGGCCGCTTGGCGTTGACCGCCACCACGACGTCCACCGCCGAAAATATCGCCAAAGACATCACCGAAAATATCACCGAAATCGCCTTGACCACCACCGTAACCACCGCCACCGCGATTAGGATCCACACCCGCATGACCAAATTGGTCGTAGGCCGCTTTTTTGTCGGCGTCGGTTAGGATCTCGTAGGCTTCTTTAATTTCTTTAAAGTTAGCTTCTGCGGTTTTGTCGCCTGGGTTGCGATCTGGGTGAAATTTCATGGCCAGACGTTTGTAGGCCTTTTTAATTTCACGTTCGCTGGTGTCACGACTGACACCTAATACTTCGTAATAATCTCGCTTTGACATAATCTCATGCTTCTCAGCTGGCGTTGAACAAACGGGCGTTAGGGTTGCCCCGTAACGCCCGCCTAGAAATTAACGCTTTGAAATCAATCTATTTGATTGAAAACAAGTCATTATTTCTTGTCGTCTTTCACTTCTTCGAATTCAGCATCGACAACGTCATCGGCAGCAGCGTTAGCCTGTTTGCCCGCGTCGGCATTGTCGCCGCCTTGAGCTTGAGACTTAGCTTGAGCGATTTCCATCAGCTTAGCAGATGCTTCGATCAAGTTTTGAGTTGCCTTTTCAATGGCTTCTTTGTCATTGCCTTTGCTGGCAGTGTCAACAGCGGCCATAGCAGCTTGGATTTTCTCTTTGTCTTCGCTTGGCAATGCATCACCCGCTTCTTCCACTTGTTTCTTAGTCGCGTGGACTAAGCCGTCAGCTTGGTTGCGTGCTTGCACTAACTCTTCAAACTTCTTGTCTTCATCTGCGTGAGCTTCGGCATCACGTACCATTTGCGCCACTTCTTCTTCGCTTAAGCCAGAAGAAGCTTTGATGGTGATGTTTTGTTTCTTGCCGGTTTTCTTGTCTGTCGCAGACACATGCAGAATACCATCGGCATCGATGTCGAACATCACTTCAATTTGTGGCTGGCCACGTGGAGCTGGCTCAATACCGTCTAAGTTGAACTGGCCTAATGACTTGTTCGCGCTCGCTTGCTTACGCTCACCTTGCAGTACGTGAATCGTCACTGCGTTTTGGTTGTCATCGGCTGTTGAGAACACTTGCTGCGCCTTAGTAGGAATAGTAGTGTTCTTTTCAATCAACTTAGTCATCACGCTGCCCATGGTTTCGATACCCAGAGACAGTGGTGTTACGTCTAACAGTAATACGTCTTTCACGTCGCCTGACAGTACGCCCGCTTGAATTGCAGCACCTACGGCTACCGCTTCGTCTGGGTTCACGTCTTTACGAGGTTCTTTGCCGAAGAAGTTTGTCACTGCTTCTTGAACCTTAGGCATACGTGTTTGACCACCCACTAGAATCACTTCGTTGATGTCTGTTACAGATAAATCTGCATCAGCCAGGGCAACTTTTAGTGGCTCTAATGTACGGATAATCAAGTCTTCAACCAGTGATTCCAATTTAGCACGAGTGATTTTAATCACTAAATGCTTAGGACCTGTTGCGTCTGCCGTGATGTATGGCAGGTTCACTTCAGTGTGGTTGGTGCTTGAAAGTTCAATTTTCGCTTTTTCTGCTGCTTCTTTCAGACGTTGCATTGCTAATGGATCTTTACGCAGATCTAAGCCTTGCTCTTTCTTGAATTCGTCAGCTAAGTAGTTGATCAAACGGTTGTCAAAGTCTTCACCACCTAAGTGGGTGTCACCGTTGGTTGCCAACACTTCAAATGTTTGGTCGCCATCGTTGCTGTCGATTTCGATGATAGAGATATCGAATGTACCACCACCTAAATCGTATACTGCAACAATGTTGTCGCCTTGTTTCTTATCGATACCGTAGGCTAATGCTGCAGCCGTTGGTTCGTTGATAATACGTTTAACATCAAGACCTGCGATACGACCCGCATCTTTAGTCGCTTGACGTTGTGAATCGTTAAAGTAAGCAGGAACAGTAATAACCGCTTCAGTTACTTCTTCACCTAAAAAGTCTTCTGCGGTTTTCTTCATCTTTTTCAAGATTTCTGCAGAAACTTGTGGTGGAGCCATCTTGTTGCCACGCGATTCAACCCATGCATCACCGTTGTCGGCTGCAATGATTTTGAATGGCATGATGTTCACGTCACGTTGGACTTCGTCATCTTTAAAGCGACGACCAATCAAACGCTTAATCGCGAAGAATGTGTTAGTCGGGTTAGTCACAGCTTGACGTTTTGCTGGCGAACCGACAATGGTTTCATCATCTGTATAAGCGATGATTGACGGGGTTGTGCGATCGCCTTCAGCGTTTTCTAACACACGTGCTTTGCCACCATCGAGGACAGCTACACAAGAGTTTGTTGTGCCTAAGTCGATACCAATAATTTTACCCATGAGGTCCTCCGAAAAATTTCATTCAATCTAAATTTGTTTAGTTGGTTTTGATATGGGGCTAGACGGTTTAAATATCAAGTCCATCGTTGGCCACCTTCTCTGCCTTGATACCTATATTGGGACAGGGAATTTAATTACAAGGGCGAACAAAAAAATTTTCTGATTTATCTTTCTCGCATCTACAGCGGGATAAAATATCCAATCACATAAAATAGTCTTGCTTATCAACCCAAGCTGTTATTCAATCTGCCCACATTTGGCGGATGTTTATCCATGTAAGGTAGCAGAGTGAAGTCTTCGAATTTAGCGTACGTGTATGGCATGGCGGCGGTCTTTCTCTGGTCTACAGTGGCCACGGCCTTTAAGATTGCCTTGAGTTACTACACACCGCTGCAACTGGTGTTTGTTGCCGTGCTCACGTCGATTATTGCCCTTGCCGGAATCCTTGCTTGGCAAAAAAATCTTTCCTTACTCAAGCAACAGTTTTTACGCCGCCCCATGTTTTATCTGGTGACTGGACTCATCAATCCCTTCCTCTACTATGTCGTGCTATTTAAAGCGTATTCCTTACTGCCAGCGCAGCAAGCGTTGTCACTTAATTACACTTGGGCGGTATTACTGCCGTTACTTGCCGCGCCTTTGTTAAAGCAACATTTGCGTAAGAGCGACATTGCTGCGGCGCTGATTGCCTACACTGGGGTATTTATCATTGCCACCGGCGGCGATATCAGCGGCTTTAGTTTTGATAGCCCACTCGGTATCGGTCTTGCTCTCACCAGCACTTTACTCTGGTGCCTATATTGGATCGTCAACACTAAAGATCAAGGCGATCCCGTGGTCAGTTTATTATTGAGTTTTCTTATCGGCTTACCTTTTGTTGCCGTCACCTTAGTGCTGACAGATACCCTGCCCAGTTTTAGTATTAAGGCGATATTTGCAGGTATGTATGTGGGCTTATTTGAGATGGGCATTACCTTCGTGCTCTGGTTAATGGCGCTGAAAACCGCCACTCGCACCGCGAACATCAGCACTATGGTGTTTTTATCCCCTGTGATGTCGATTGGTTTTATCGCGTGGATTTTGCAAGAAACGATTGCGATGGCAACCTATCTCGGCCTAGCCTTTATTTTATCGGGGATGATGTTGCAGCAACTTCTGCCCCGTTATTTAGAGCGTAAAAACAAGATAAGCACAAAGCTAGCGGAATAATCGTTGAGTAACAGCCTTAAATAATGTTAGCTCACGGCAATGAGCCAATTAAAAGAGCTGGCTAACATTTTAAGCCAAGATTAAGCGCTAATATCCCCCGTTTTGTGAAGGAGTATAAAATGACCCCGGCCGTCCGATTGGCTAAAAAAGCCAAGATCGCGTTTGATATCTTAGAGTACAGCCACGATCCACACTGCGCCGCCTACGGCGAAGAAGCCGCTAACACCTTAGGGCTCGAACCCGCACAAGTGTTTAAAACCCTTTTAGTTGCCATCGACAAAGCCCATGCGCCGATTGCCGTCGCGCTAGTGCCAGTCGATCATCAGCTTAATCTAAAAGCCGTAGCTAAATGCTTAAGACAAAAGAAACTACAAATGGCCGATGCCGACCTAGCACAAAAATCCTCAGGCTATCTGGTTGGCGGTATTAGTCCCTTAGCGCAGAAGAAACAATTGCCAACCTTGATTGATGCCAGCGCTCAAGGCTTCGACAGGATTTATGTCAGCGCGGGCAGACGCGGTTTAGAGATAAGCTTAGCGGCCACAGACTTAGCCCTGCTTTGCAAAGGCGAATTTGCCGATATCAAGACACTTTAAGCTAGATGCTTTAAGCTATCTCGACCACATTAAGCACAAGTCATTCAACGTTAAGTAAGCAATTCACTCCACTTTAAGTCGTACGCGCTCATATTGGATAAATGGTGAACAAGGCTCAAACGGCAACAAACTGGCCAGCGTACTGAGTCTAACCGTGGAAAGCGTTTGATAAAGTCGAGATATCCGTCTATAAATTGTACTGAGGTACAAATCGACTAAGGATAGTCAGATGGAAAAATCAACCCAATGGAATCCAGAAAATAGCATCAGCCCTATCAGTTGGTGCGCCATGCTACTCTGCATCGCCTTATTTATTTATGAGCATTTCTGGGGAAACAGTTTTACCACTATGGTAGTCATGCTCTATTGCAGTTTTATGCTGCCTTCGGTTTTACTCACTCGCAGAGTACAAGAAAAGTACTTTATTTATACCTTGGAATACATCAAGGCCTTTCGTAAATTTACTGTCGTTATGTCGACGATATTTTTCTGTATCTGGTTACTTGTTACTTATACCCCGCTCACCATAAGCAGCTAAACTCGTTAGCCAAACATATTGATGTCGCTATTCAGTTGGATACCGCAAACAAAAAAGCCGTCAACGCAATGCGTTAACGGCTTTGGGTTTATCAGTATTTACCGCTAAACACGACTGGTGTAATCACCCCAAGCTAACCACTTATATGTGGTTAATGCCTCAAGCCCCATTGGACCGCGGGCGTGCAGTTTTTGCGTGCTCACAGCCACTTCAGCGCCAAGACCAAACTGACCGCCATCGGTAAAACGAGTACTGGCATTCACATACACGGCGGCTGAGTTCACTTCATTCATAAAGTGCGCCGCTGCATGAATATCATCGGTCAAAATGGCTTCCGAATGGCCGCTAGAATACTGGCGAATATGGCTAACAGCGGCATCGATATCGCCCACGACTTTGATACCTAAGGTTAATGACAGCCATTCAATACCAAAATCCTCAGCCTTAGCAAGCGTCACATCGAACCCTAAACCATCCAGTAGACTAAAACTTGTGTCACAAACTGAAAAACGCACGCCTAAACGATGCAGATACTCGGCAATTTGCGGTACAAAGCTGCTCGCCACGCGCTCATCCACCAGCAAGGTATCAAGGGCATTGCACACAGTTGGACGCTGCACTTTGGCATTAGCGATTACGCCTAAGGCACGCTCAAGGTCGGCATTTTTATCGACATACAAGTGGCAAATACCAATGCCGCCTAAAATCACTGGAATCGTCGCTTGCTCGGCACATAAGCGCTGCAATGCTTGACCGCCGCGCGGCACTATCATGTCGACATATTGATCGAGCTTAAGTAAACCTGTCACTAGGGCTCTGTCTGAAGAATCAATAAATTGCACCACATCTATGGGCAAACCTTGGGCGACAATCGCGCCGCGGATCACTTCGCTGATAAGCTTATTCGATTCAAGGGTTTCTTTTCCGCCACGGAGGATCACCGCATTACCCGTTTTAAGGGCAAGTACCGCGATATCGACAGTCACATTCGGGCGCGCCTCGTAGATAACCCCAATCACGCCCAGCGGTACGCGGCGACGAGTCAGCCTTAAACCGTTATCTAATAACTTGCTGCCAAACTCTTCGCCCACGGGATCGGCAAGGCGGATCACATCGCTGATATCACCGATAATGCCCGCTAAACGCGCATCATCGAGCAACAGTCTGTCGATCATCGCCTCAGTTAATCCATCGTTCTTAGCGGCGGCAACGTCTTTAGCATTAGCCGCTAAAATGGCGGCGGAGTTTGCCGTCAGCGCATCGGCAATAGCTTCGAGTAAGTCAGCCTTTTGGCTCGCCGTTAAATTGGCTAAAGCATAACTGGCCTGTTTGGCATTTTGGCCAAGTTGCTGTAAATACTGATCTTGATTCATTTGACTCAAAACAGACCTCGCTTATAAGACAACCATGTCGTTGCGGTGCACTATTGCGTCACCATAATCGTAACCGAGTACAGACTCGATCTCGTCGGAATGCTTACCCGCAATCAAACTCAGGGCTTGGCCACAGTATCGTGTCATCCCTTTAGCAATCACTTTACCTTGTTGATCAACTAATTGTAGCGTCGCACCACGTTCAAACTGACCTTTAACGCCTACGATACCTTTAGACAATAGACTGCGGCCCTTGTCAGTCACGGCTTTGACCGCGCCCGCATCAAGCACTAAAGAACCTTGAGTTGCAGGTCCCGCTAGAATCCACTGTTTGCGGCTTTCGAGCGGATTTTCGATGGCACTAAAGTGAGTACCGACGGACTCTTTGGCGACCACTTTTTTGATCACATCTGGGTGATGGCCTGAGGCGATAACCACTTCGATGCCAGCACGGCGAGCAATATCCGCCGCTTCCAATTTAGTCGACATACCACCTGTGCCTAAACCCGATACAGAACCGCCCGCCAGCATACGCAGGCTGTCATCAATCTTCACCACCTGTGAAATCAACTTAGCGTTCGGGTTAGTGCGTGGATCCGCATCGAATAAGCCCTTTTGATCCGTCAGTAAAATCAATAAGTCAGCATCGCATAAGAGTGCTGCGCGCGCCGATAAATTGTCGTTATCGCCCACTTTGATCTCATTGGTGGCAACGGCATCGTTTTCATTGATGATCGGCACAATATTATTCGCTAACAAGGCATTGAGCGTGTCACGAGCATTAAGGTAGCGTTCTCTATCCTGCAGATCGGCACGGGTCAGCAGCAATTGGCCCACATGCAGCCCATAAATACTAAAGAGTTGTGCCCAAGCGAGGATCAACTGACTTTGCCCGACAGCGGCTAACAATTGCTTATTGGCCATAGTGTCGGGCAGCGTCGGGTATTGGAGATGTTCGCGCCCAGCGGCAATTGCCCCTGAGGTGCATAATACGACTTCGACCCCTGACTTCATCAGTGCGGCCATTTGACGAGCAAGCTCAACCATGTGGGCTTTATCTAGCTGTTTACTGCCAGAGGTCAGCACACTCGTCCCTAACTTCACTACCACGCGGCGATACGCAATCTCACTTAAGTTCATTATTCATTTGTAACAAAATAACCGAACAATCCTTATACCTAATCCGCTGAGTAATTGGTAGCAAGGAGTTATTAACTCGAGATAAATTTTCGTTTTTGCTTAGAATCGCGCATTAAAAAGGGCCATCGATTAGATGGCCCTCAAAAAATGTAAACAATCTACGCTGCGAGTTTTTACTGTGCAGGTGAATTAATCGACAGCATCAACCATAGACAAACTTAGCTACAAACAATGCGGCTAATACTAAAATGCCCACATTAAGATCGCTAAAGCGACCTGTGAGTAATTTGATTGCTGCATATGAGATGATCCCAAAGGCAATGCCCGTCGCGATAGAAAACGTCAGCGGCATTAAAATACACACAACCACCACAGGCGCGGCTTCAGTCAAATCTTCCCATTCGACATGCACCAGCCCCGACATCATCAAAATCGCTACATAAAACAGTGTGCCCGCAGTCGCATAAGCCGGGATCATCCCCGCCAATGGCGATAAAAATAACGCAGCAATGAAGAGTAATCCCACCACAACGGCCGTTAAACCAGTACGACCACCTGCGCTCACACCCGCGGTGCTTTCGATATAACTTGTCGTGGTGGAAGTGCCAAAAGCCGCCCCCGCAATCGTTGCTAAACTGTCAGCGGTCAAGGCACGATTCAGACGTGGTAAACGGCCTTTATCATCGAGAAAACCACCGCGCTGTGCAACCGCCACTAAGGTGCCAGAGGTATCGAAGAGATCCACAAATAAGAAGGCAAAAACGACTGATAGCATAGTTACTTCAAATACTTGGGATAAATCCATCTTCATAAATGTAGGTGCGATTGAAGGTGGCATTGATACAATGCCCTGATACTGCACATCACCAAACACTAATCCTAGGCCAGTGATAATCAGAATACTGGCAATCACCGCCGACTTCATTCCCCGCTGCACCATAGCAATAATGAGGAAAAAGCCCAGCACAGCCATAACCGCCGGAAATGCCGTGATATCGCCAAGTGTCACTAGCGTAGCAGGACTTGCCACCACAATACCGGCGCTCTTAAGGCCAATCAGTGCAAGGAACAAACCAATACCTGCAGCAATACCGATACGTAACGACATGGGAATACTATTTACAATCCATTCTCGAATACGCACTAAGGACAAGATTAAAAAGCAAATTCCCGACAGGAACACTGCGCCTAACGCAGTCTCCCAGCTGTAACCCATTTCACCCACGACTGTGTAGGTAAAAAAGGCATTAAGTCCCATACCTGGAGCAAGCGCAATGGGATAATTCGCCATCAGACCCATAACCAAACAGCCGACAGCCGCAGCCAAACAGGTCGCCACAAATACAGCACCATGGTCCATGCCCGCATCGGCTAACATCATTGGGTTCACAAAAATGATGTAGGCCATAGTCATAAATGTTGTCAAACCTGCGACCGCTTCCTGCTTGATGCTCGTTTGATTTTGTTTCAGTTTGAACAGTTTTTCTAACATGGAACAAGGTTCCTTTTTATTTTAAGTATGTAGGGTATTTAGATGTAAACACTATGTAACGTGATGACATTTGCAGCCGATTATAGGGAGTTTAGGCTGGTCAGGCCAGAAAATTGGCAAAGGAGTAACGAAGAGAAAATGCTCAAATATCTATGCAAACGAATGCAATATCCTCGGGTGAGACTCGCGTTGAAGGTTAAGCCTAAAAAATGAACACATTATGAACAAGATGATTCACTCGTTAGCGACCAATGCTGATTTGTAGCCATAAACAGCCTACATAAAGAGTAACAAGAATATATACAGCAGAAATAACTAAATTCAATTTCCACAGACTCAACCAAAAACTCCCTTTAAAATATGTACGTAGCCTTACTTCTGATTTGCATAATGTTAAAGAAGAAGGTACCAACATTAACGCAGAACAGCCAAAGGCTGGTAATACCATAAAAATCATGCCTAAACCCGCAGCCCCAGCAGAAGCTTCAGATGTTTGACCGTCAATAGATGCTAGCGTTATATATCCCAAAATGACGCCTGCGATGGCAAGAATAAAACCTAACAGTTGAAGAGTTCTCAAATTCGTCCTTGGTAACAAACAGCGTTTAAATTGACTTCTCGTAAAACCCTATCAGCTCAGCGATTTCGCTTAGATGGGTATCGACCCAAGCGCTGCTGATCGGCCCCCAGGTGACTATGCGGTAATAACCTGAATTGTTACGGCTGCCTTCCTGCACAAACTCGACTCGAATACCTATATCCTCAAAAGCTGCGATAGCATCCTGTAAAGTTCGGCGAGGCATTCCGGTTAACTTATTGAGTGATAAAAGATTATGGCGGTCATCATCCATTAAATGCGCCAAATATAACTTACGCAGAAACGCTTTATTTTGCTTTGAAACCTGTTGGGATGCTGGCATTGAAAGTGACATAGGATGACCTGTCTGGAAACAAAAGTAATTATCATCAAAACTACTTTATATTCAGTCAATAAGGCAATAGCCAATGCTAAATACTTACGGTTCGCGACAAGATCATCAGATAACAAATCTGCACTTAAATCAAACGAAACGACTTGTCATCCTCCCCCAACAACTGTTATTTCTAATATCACTCAACACCTATGAAGAAAGGCTAAAATGAGCCAGACAATCACAGCAGACCAAATACTGACATTTTGGTTTGAAGACATTGACCCAAAGCTCTGGTGGATTAAAGATGTTGAATTTGATACCCAGATAAAACAGCGCTTCGAAGGTGTACTACTTCAAGCTAAACGGGGAGAACTTTCACATTGGCGAATCACGCCTCAAGGTCGATTGGCTGAGATAATAGTGCTCGATCAATTTTCCCGTAATATTTACCGCGATACGCCTGCCGCATTCGAAGCCGATGCGATAGCCTTAGTGCTCGCCCAAGAAGCCGTTGCCCAACGGGTCGATACCGCACTAAAATCCAAACAAGTCCCTTTTCTATTTATGCCCTATATGCACAGCGAATCGGCAACCATTCACCAAGTAGCAGTAAAACTGTTTAATCGCGAAGCTGCGATAACAAACCTAACGTTTGAACTGCGCCATAAAGCGATTATCGACAGGTTTGGCCGCTATCCACATAGAAATATTATCTTAGGCAGGGAGTCTACGGCGGAAGAAATTGCTTTTCTGACTTAACCGGGCTCATCCTTTTGAGCCTGTAATAGGTTAAAGCGTTAATGTGTATTTGATAAATAAAGCCGTGCTGAGTTCACAGACACACTACACTTACTCAAGAAAGTCATGGAATGACTTGGCGAGTATCAAACACAGTTGCAAGTGTATACCGCGGAGGTGTTGGTAACTTATGGCGCATAAACTAAATAAGCCAAATAGCTCAGTGGCTCGTCGTAACCGCTATAAATTGATGGGGTTACTCATCCTATGCGGCGCTCAGCTCGGCCAAGCGGCTGAAATTAAGATAGGCGTCAGCCTGTCTATCCCGCCCTATGTCATCCAAGCAACCAATAGCGGGATCGAACTCGAATTACTTAACCAAGCCCTCGCCGTTAAAGGCCATACTGCTTCTATCCACTACTTACCACTGGCGCGCACTTTCCATGAACTCAGGGAGGGTAAACTCGATGGCATCATCAACATCAAAGAAGGAATGATTAACAACATTTTTTATTCCAACGTTGCGATAACCTACCAAAACTGCGCCATTAGCCTCGAGAGTAATCAATTTAACATCAATAGCATAGAAGACTTAAACAACAAACAAGTCGTCGCCTTTCAACGTGCATCATCGTTACTGGGGGAAGAGTTTGCCAACATGGTTAAGACCAATAGCGGCTACCAAGAACAAGCGAGGCAAGTGCAGCAGGTTTATATGCTGATGAAGCGCAGAGCCGATGTCGTTGTGATGGATAAAAATATTTTCAAATACTACTTAAAGCAGGCCTATCTTGAGGGCAAACTCACTGAGAAAGACTTAAAACAACAGGCGATTTGCCACCAAATATTCCCACCTACAGAATACAAGTTCGCGTTTCTCAGTGAACAAATTCGGGATGATTTTAATGCGGGACTCAAACAAATTACCCAAGATGGTAGCTTAGTGGCTCTGCAGGAAAAGTATCGACGCCTGATGTCATTTGACAATGAAGCCGAGGCGTCGACTAAGTTAACAGAACCTAAAATGATCAAAAATGATTCCTACTAAACTTATCCCATAGTGTTATTTCACCACCAACACAGGGCACTTAGCGTACTTAACAATATCCTGTGTAACGTGGGGTTTTAAAAAGTCAGCTAAACCGCTGCTCCCATGACTAGCGATAACCACCATGCCCACATCAACGGCTTCCGCTAAAATCTCATCAATAGCATCACCATGGCGCACGACTAACTTAATATTGAGCCCTTCGGTAAGGTTCTGCTGCATTTCCTGCTGCAAACTTTGCATTTTTGCATCAACGAAAGCTTTGAGTTCATTTTCCAATGTAGCGGGAATATCGACCGCAATACCATAACAATGGGCGCCACGGGCAGGGCTAGTCACATGCAACAACCGAATATCGACTTGATAAACATTTGCCATTTCAACCGCATATTTTAACGCATGGGCCGCAGTGGATGAAAAATCCGTAGGGCATAACACTTCTTGAGTACGCATAAGCTTATCCATCATTTGAGTTTTTAATTAAGCTAATTATTAAGGCCAAAATACCACTATTTTATAGCAGTTTGCTATGCTTCTTGCGTACCCATTTCAATTAATTATTCTTTATCAATCAAAAAGAAAGGACGCTATAAGCGCCCTTTGGATTTATAGAGTCAAAGCCAGTTACTTAACCACAAGCACAGGACAAGCTGCACCATTCGCCACCGCTTCTGAGACATTGGTGTGTAAAAAATGCGAAATCCCAGTTCGGCCATGGCTAGCAATTACTACCATGCCAATGTCTTTACTGTTGGCCTCTTCTAAAATTTGATAGACAGGATCGCCACGGCGGATCAAGGTAGTGATGGGAAGCTCAGTATTCAATCCATCCAATAGTGCTCGCATTTTAGTTGCCGCCGCTTCCTCCATGCTTTTAGCAAGTTCTTCAGGGGTAATAGATAGAATCATAAAGTTTTCATCACCGATCGGCTGTTCAACCACATGTAAAATTTTTAGCCCTACATGGTATAGATTAGCCATTTCAATGGCATAGCTCAGTGCATGGGCCGCAGTTTCCGAAAAATCTGTGGGCCAGAGTATTTGACCTGTACGCATAATTTGTACTCCTTCTATGGCGCGAATGGATTGTTGGGTGAATCTTTACGGTGCTGCTATAACGCCCGATTTAGCGCATTGGCAGACCACAAACTTCATCTCACAACCTTAGTCTCTCAGCCAAGCAACAGCATCGCCATTATCAACAAAAAACCTTACCTCAGCAGGCGTAAACCAGTTTGCCAATTTAGCCAACACTTCCTGCAAAGTCGTCTTACCGACGATGGCTATTTTCTCGAAATGACGAATATGCTTCACCCCAAGTTTGAGATCGTCCCAAGCGGCCTGTAGTTCCAAGCCTTCCAACTCGGTGACATCTACCAAGGCGAAGATATCAGGATCTTTCACCCCAGCTAATGCAGACTCCAACACAGGCACCATCATTTCGTAGTCTTGATGAGTTAAGGTACCGATAGCTTTAAAGGTAACGAAAAAATCATCATCACCATAACGCTCAATACCAATCGAAATTCCGTGCTTTAACAATGCCATACATACTCCTTATGTAACAACCCTTGATTTAGTGTAAAAGCTAACGCCACAACAAGCCGTGATCTTGCTCAAAAATACACCAGATACCTTGCGCCATCTCACTAAGCAAGCTAGGATAAACCGACTAATCAGTCGGTATTGATTTAATAAAAGACTCAATCGAGACGATTACTTAAATAAAGTACCGAATAAGACTCAGCCTACCATTTCCCTTGGAGCAACCACTATGAATATGGCCACCGAACACCTTAATACTTCGCCACTGACTCAGTTGCTCCAACGCCAACGCAGCAGTTATTTAGCGGCGCCGAATCCTAATTACGCTACGCGAGTGGAGCAATTAACTCGACTGAAGGCGGCCATACTGCAATTTCAAACACCCTTAGTCGAAGCCTTAAGCCAAGACTACGGCCATAGATCGATTGATGACAGCCTGATCTCAGACATTATGCCTGTCATCAACAACATCAATTACAGCTTGAAAAACCTCAAAAAATGGCTCAAGCCCAGCGCTCGCCATGCGGGCATCTTACTCGCACCCGCCAAAATCACAGTGCATTATCAACCTTTGGGGGTGATCGGTATTATCGTGCCGTGGAATTTCCCCGTCATGCTGTCAATTGGCCCGCTAGTGACTGCCATTGCCGCGGGTAATCATGCCATGCTCAAAATGTCTGAATTTACCCCAGCGACCAACCAAGTGCTCAAACAGTTATTGGCACAAGTCTTCGATGAATCCCACGTGGCGGTTGTTGAAGGTGAGGCGGATATTGCTGCCCAATTTTCTGCCCTGCCCTTCGATCATTTACTCTTTACAGGCTCGACCACAGTCGGCCGCCATGTGATGCGCGCCGCAGCGAATAACCTCACCCCAGTAACACTCGAATTGGGTGGTAAATCGCCTGTGATTATCGCCCCCGATATGCAGCTTGAGATAGCAGTAGAACGAATGATTTACGGTAAGTGTTTGAATGCCGGACAAATCTGCGTAGCCCCTGATTATGTGCTTTGCCCTAAAACCAAGGTGGATGACTTTATCGCCGCCTACCAAGCTAAGTTTAAGGCCATGTACGGCACCATTAACCACAATAAGGACTATGGCAGCATCATTAATACACGTCAGTTTGACCGCTTGATGACAGTGCTCGAAGACGCCAAAGCAAAAGGTGCCCGTGTTATTTCAGCAACTGACGAAGCCATAGATAGCCAACATCGTAAACTCGCAACTCAGTTGATAACTCACACCAGTGAATACATGCTATTGATGCAAGAGGAAATCTTTGGTCCATTACTGCCGATCATTGGCTACGACTCCTTAGATGAAGCGATTCAGTACATCAACCACAGAGCCAGACCCTTAGCGCTATATGTGATGAGTTTCGATGAGCCAACTCAGCAAAAGATCCTCCAGCAGACCCATTCTGGCGGTGTTTGTATCAATGAAACCGTGTTTCATGTCGCCGCCGACGATGCGCCCTTTGGCGGAATAGGCCCGTCGGGCATGGGGCATTACCATGGCAAGGAAGGCTTTTTGACCTTCAGCCACGCTAAAACGGTACTCAGCCGTGGCCGATTCAACACAGGCAAATTTGTTCACCCGCCCTACGGCACTTTTATCCAGCGCATCTTAATGAAGCTATTTTTGCGCTAGTCATTGGGGGATAAATCTTGAATAAACCATCAACAGCACAACCCATTAAAACCATGACTGATAAACGCCAAGCTATTCTCGATACTGCTTTAGCGCTCTTTGTCAGCCAAGGATTTCATGGCACGTCTACCGCCTCGATTGCGAAACAAGCAGGTGTAGCAACGGGCACCTTGTTCCATCACTTCCCTTCTAAGGAAGCCTTGATGGAATCTTTGTTTCTTACCATAAAACAAGAATTTGCCGATGCCTTACTGTTAAACACCCATAAGGGCAGCGATCTTAAGCACAATGCCCTACAACTATGGCAAAGTGCGATAGATTGGTCGCTAGATAACCCTGTCAAGCAACTGTTTTTTCAGCAATATTCAATGTCGCCCATGATTGCAGCTAAGGTGCGCGATCAAGCGATGAATAGCATCTTAGGCTTTATTAGCGAACTCATTAAGCAGGGACAAATGATGGGGCTAATCGCCCATTATCCAGTCGAATTGATGCTAGAAAACTGCCACGGCCAATATCTAGCTGCAACCCGATTCTTTATCGATAACCCGCACTTGGGGACAGATAGAACATACCGCGATGCCAGTTTTGAACTGTTTTGGAAGGCCATGCAAGCGGACTAAAATAGCCAAATATCAACTGACTGCTGCAATAACTGCAATAAAAAACCGAGTCAGCTTAACTGGCTCGGTTTTCTTTTTCGCTATCGCGACTAAGTGCTAAAGCAGAAGTCTGCTTTGCTCTAGCATCTAATACCGACTTTCAAGCACCTAGCCCTGACTCAACTCCTGGGCTTTTTCTGCTGGCTGCGCCACTTGAGTTGGGCTCCAGTAACCTTGTTTGATACCCTTATCAATCAGCTCAGCGACCGCCAATTCAATGGCTTGTAACACGCAAAATTGCACTGGCTCATTGGTAGTAAAACCGACTTCAGCCTCAGCGAGTCGATTTAAACTCGTGTAACGGAACAAGCCCGCACGCATTTCTTGGGATAAAACACGTTTGCTGGTTGAGACCGACATCATGACTTTACCTGTGTGTACATCCACGGCGCGTAGATAAATGGTCACCAGATCTTCACGGTACATTTCAGAGGCGCCAATACCATAGTATTCGACCCCGCTACCGCCTGTGC
This sequence comes from Shewanella sp. SW24, assembly GCF_025653395.1. Lineage (NCBI taxonomy): Bacteria > Pseudomonadati > Pseudomonadota > Gammaproteobacteria > Alteromonadales > Shewanellaceae > Shewanella > Shewanella sp. SW24. The sequence continues at coordinate 43,940 of NZ_JAKKSH010000028.1, read as the reverse complement.
TAGTGTTGGTCTCATAACTAATCACCCCACCTTCGAGTAACAATCTGGCGGTGGATAATACGGGCACTTCATCGCCCTTAGTACCGCTCTGTTTGTTGCTGATCTTACGCTCGGTAAGCAAATTTTGTAGCCCTTCACGCTCAACGGGTGTAAACCATTTAGAGTCGAGCAAAGTCTGCATCAACATCGATGTTGCGCCCTGAGTTACCGCGGTCGAAAACGAACTCACGTTAGCCTGCGGCTTATATTGGCCAGTTTGATCGCGAAAGGAATACACGGCCACAGGGATAGGAAACTTAGGTCCTGGTTGAGTTTGCAACCCACGCATCACCTCACTCAAGGGGTTAACCTCGGCAGCCGTGATATTTAAATCGGGTTTGGAGATCAGGCTACAAGCCGACACACTTAACAGTAATAAACCCACTAACACTAGACGGGCCATTAGTTGACTCCTCCGAATGTCGGCATTTCAATCACAGTGACTTCACCGGTTTCAGTATTAGTAATAGTTAGCATCACGCCATTTCCCGTAGAAGCCACTTCAATCCGAAAATCACCTGTATCGTAAACACCATCGGTAATTTCACCATCAGCAACACCGCGGGTGATTGAGTTAATGATATTACGCTCTAGGGATTCTTTAAAACGGGTGACAAAGTCCTTCTCGGTCGAGGTAGATTTATTGTCATTCTGGGCTTGAGCTTTATTTAATAAGAAAGCCCCATTTTGTGGATTGCCGCCAAAGCTGGGATTCACTGGCGTATAAATCAATTCAGTGGCTTGGCCACTGCTTGCCACACATAGCGTGACAAGAGCAAGTAACGTCCTGTATGTCATTATTATTATCCTAAAAGTCGTCCGATGTTCCTGAAAAATCACCTGTTATTGCATTGGCTCTGACTTGCGCTAAATAATCAATCGTAAGCAAAATCGCCTGCTCTGCGCTCTCTTTAATCGGATTTGCACGACGACCAAAATGAGTAGTGTAAATCCGAGTCCCGTTTACCTCTAAGGTTAAAACGGTTCCAGCCTGTGGAAACACTGTCTCATATAGAGTGACGTTAAAGCCTTGAGTAAAGGGCAGTTCGCGCCAATAGCTTGAGTAGTAAAAGCCAAAGTCCTTACCAAACCGAGTCAAGGTTCTATCTATTACTAAGCCACTAATTTCAATGTCGTTATCGGCAATAGTGATAGGGGAAGCCAGCAGCAGGAATGGACATAAAACGTAAGTAAGCAGACGCTGTTTTAACTGTTTCACTTATCCCTCCTTAACCTTTTTAATCGAACCTTAAAAACCGCGCTAACCTCTGTTAGAACAAGGTGAGTATTAACGCAAATTTTCGATAAAACAGGTTAACAGGGTTAAAGATCTCTCGTCATTACGCTGGGGGGCAAATTAGCCCGAAGAGCTAAGGTAAAAAGGCAAAAATAGTCCATTTGGCTAATACGCCAAGAGGCAGTTGAGGATAGAAGTTATGCTTTAAACAAGCGGATAAGATAAGCAATAAAAATGCGACTTAAGAGTCGCATTACGGTGTTGATTCAAAACGCGAGCATTATTGTGGCAACCATAGTCGAACCAACAGGCCACCGTCACTGCGATTATGCATGCTAATACTGCCATCGTGGGCTTCGATAATTTCACGGCATAAAGGTAAACCTAAGCCTGTACCCGATTGTTTTGTTGAGTAAAACGGCAGTAGCGCCTGCTCTAATACTTCACCAGACATACCAGTGCCGCGATCCTCAATCACAATGCTAAAACCTGCACCATCCACTAAGGTTTGATACCGAATCGATAGAGTGACATCCTCGGGGTTTGAGCCAGATTCATGGGCGTTTTTAAGTAAATTGAGGAGCACTTGCTCCATCTGTCCTTGATCGAAAAAACCATCAACCTCAGGTAACTCATGAGTGAGCTTAAAGGGATAATGCTGAGTCAACTGGGCAGTAAATTGCGTCCAATTCACCTGACGCCGTTGCGGGAGCGGCAACTTAGCAAAACGGGCATAGTTAAAGATAAACTGGCTTAGATGACTGGTGCGATTCTCGATAGTATCGAAAATCAGCTTAAGTTTTGGATTATCCAGATCTTTAGTCAGTAACCGCCCCGAGTTCACCATAGAGGCGATGGGCGCCACTGAGTTATTGAGTTCATGGCTAATAATGCGGATCACTTTCTTCCACACTGCCACCTCTTGACGATTGATCTCGCGGGTCATCTGCTTGAGCAAAATCAAGTTATGCTGTTGGTTATTCAATAAAAAATGACCACGACTTAAATACCAAGTTTCCACATCATCTTCACCCATGGCGAAGAGTCCGTTCTTTTCATGTTTAAGCGCTAAGGCCAATACTTCGGGCAAATCCACCAGCAATTCATCTAGGCTCAAGCCTTCCATTCTGCCCTTTTTATGGAATAGGTGACGCGCCGCATCATTGGCGTAAATGAGCCGCTGATGATCATCCAGTAACAACATCACATTGGGAGAACTTTGAATCACCTTATCCAGTAATAACTCCCGCTGGTAAATGTACTGCCTTTCTTGGCGTAATTTAGCAGCGCTATGGTTAAATAACTGCGCTAAGGTTTTGAGCTGACCTTCGCCATGTTCAGGAATACTCACACTAAAGTCATTATCACTAAAATTTAGCAAGCCGACTTCAAGGGAATCTAAACTGCGGCCGAGATGTCGAGTCAACCAAGCAATACCTAAACCACAGACAGCACAAGCGAGAAACAACACGATCAAACCTTCACCTAAGGTCAAACTCGAGACACGATCTCCCTTAGCTATCTCAGCGGATATCGCAGGAGATACAGGTGCTTTGGGCGGTAAAATAGATAGCGGTTCTACACGTAAAGGCTCAACCACATGAGGAATAGAATTAAACAGCCCTTCTTTAAGTTGTTCTAACTTGAAGAGTTTTATTTGTAACTGCTCTTGTTTAAGTTGTTCAAGCTTTTGCAGCTCGGCCTTAATCTGCTCGGCCCTCTGGTGCGCTTGCATCGCCGCAGCCTCCTGCAATTGCTCACTATTGTTAAGGGCGAGTTCGATGGAAGCGACCGTTTTCTCAAGCTCCGCAAAATCGAGTTGCACATTCACATCAGGGATTTCAATCGTGTTAGACGTGGCAACAGACGAAGCATAGGGTGAGATATACTTCACCAAAGCAAAACTCAGCAAGACGCCAAAGGCGCAGCAAGCCATTGAATAAATGATAAGTTTAGTTCGAATTAACACTCTGATTCCTTAATCGATAGCCTTTACCCTAGCATCTACACTTAGCCTATGACTTATCTAAACCAAACTTGTCCATCCGCCGATACAGCGCTTGGCGACTGAGTCCAAGCGCTTTTGCCACCCGAGCAATTACGCCATGATGCTGTTTTAGCGCCGCTTCGATATCTTCTCGGCTCACGTCTATCGCCTCATTGGCATCTGACACTTGGGCACGAACAGACTCATGATAAAATGCGGTATTTACGGGGATGGAAGCGGGCGAATAAACAGGCAGAGGATCAGACAGTCTCAAGCCAGATAGCCGCGACTCAGATACAGCCGAAACACTGGAAGCAGATTTGATGACACTCGCAACAGGTGCCAAACCAAAGTCAGCCTCAGTCAGCACATGGCTTTGCGCCAACAATACCGCTCGCTTACAGGCGTTTTCAAGCTCGCGCACATTTCCCGGCCAGCGGTGCTGTAATAACGCCTGCAACGCAGGTTTACTCAAGCTAAAATCGCTGCCAATAAAATGCTGCACTAAAGGTAAAATGTCATCGGTGCGTTGATTCAGCGGTGGCAACGCCAGTTCAATCACATTTAAGCGGTAAAACAAATCCTCACGAAAACGCCCTTCGGCAATATCTTGGGCCAAATCCGCATTGGTCGCACTGATCACCCGCACTTTCACTTTTTGGGTTTTATGGCTACCTAAGCGTTCAAATTCACCGGTTTGCAGCACGCGCAGCAGTTTTACTTGGCCAGATAAGGGCAAGTTACCGATTTCATCTAAAAACAGTGTGCCGCCGTCGGCCGCTTCAAAGCGACCAATACGCGCTTTAGTCGCCCCCGTAAAAGCCCCCGCCTCGGCACCAAACAGCTCTGCCTCTAATAAATCCATCGGCAAGGCGCCGACATTAACCTTAATAAAAGGTTTGTTTTTTAAGGGAGAATTAGCATGGAGAATATCGGCAAGCTTGTCTTTACCCGCGCCATTAGGGCCAGTGATGAGGACCGACACATCGGAGCGTGCCAGTTGCAATGCTAAATCAATACAACGCTGCATCGCGCCGCTGCCAAAGACAATCCCGCAGAGGTCCGCATCGGCGATCGCCACTTGGCGTTGATGATTCACCCGCTCGAGACGATGGTTAGCACGGGAGAGTTTATAAAGCGCAATCAAATTGGTGATGCTATTGAGTACCTTAGCGTCATCCCAAGGTTTACCCATGTAATCGGCCGCGCCCGCTTTGACTAATTCAACGGCGGTTTCGAGTTGCGTCCACGCCGTCATCAAAATAATCGGCAGATCGCCTTGGCGTTCGCGCAGGGCGTAAAACAGTTGCTTGCCTTCCTCGCCCGAGGTGGTATCTCGGGTAAAGTTCATATCTTGGATCACTAAATCCACATCTTGCGTCGCCAATAACCCAAGGGCGTCCTCCGGACTATGGCAAGTCAGCACCCGATAATCATTAAGCTCTAGCATCAAACCTAGGGCTTGGCAGATGGCGTGATTGTCGTCGACGATGAGGATAGTATCCATAAGTATGAGTGTTGTCCTATATAAAACTATTAACCGTAAAGTAACAAAAAGTGCAATAACATCCTATTGTTATCGCACTTTATCAGGCTTTTATCGTACCTTGAGTGACATCAAATATTTCGCTATACGCTGCGGGTTGCCGTTGCTGGCGAAATATTTGCCGCCTTACGCGCCGGTAAGTAAACCGCCAGCGTGGTGACAATAAACAAACCTGCCACAGTAAATAGTGGGTAGCTTAAATCCAACATAGGCAAGCTATAGATTTTCATTAACTGTTGGCCTAACTGTATCGCTAACAAGCCGCCCAGCACGCCTCCCGCTAAGCAAATCAAATAATTTTCTACGAGGAAGTAACTGACAATGTCGCGCTTTTTCGCACCCAGTGCACGGCGGGTACCTATCTGCTTAGTGCGGCGCTGGATATTAAACATCACCATACCCGTTAAACCGAGCGAGGTGATCAGCAGCAGCAACACTACCATCATGATCAACACGGTAATCATCAATTTATGATCACGGTATGAGCTATCTTTTAAGGCCTCGATTGACTTAAAGCCATCGAGAACTCGGTTAGGATTCTCGGCCAGCAACGCTTTTTTTATCGCATCTTTAAGCTCGGTGTGGTGCTCAGGTTTGGCCCGAACCATGTAAGAACTGCTGCCATAATCCACATTTTGAATCACACTGTTTTCAAGGCTAGAACTGTCAATCCACGCGCCTTGCAGTTTATCGACAACCCCTATCACAGTGATCTGTGCATCTTTGCCCTCGTACAACACTTTGCCAAGTGGTGATTCATCAGGCCAAATCGCTTTCGCTAACGCGCTGGAGATGATCGCTAATCGGCTCGGGCTATCGAGATTGTCCTTAAGTTCATGGGGGTAAAAGTTACGCCCTTCAATCAGCTTAAGGCCTAAGGTCTCAAGGGTGTGATCTGTCCCTAAGTACATGGCAAATTGCGGTGTCGATTTAGCGCTATCCGGATCGGGCCCCAGATTGAAGGTGCTCGACCAGCCGCCACCGCTTAATGGCAACATATTGGTTGAGGTCGCATCAATCACATTGGGTAGCCCACGTAAAATTTGCTGATCAATTTTGTTTTGCGCGGTTTTATCGATCAATGGATCGAAGTTGAACAAGCTAAAGGTCAAGACTTCAGACTCTTCGACTCCCGAAACGCGCTGCATCAGGGCTAAACGCTCCTGAATAATAAAGCTCGCGTTCGCCACAATTGCCACAGACAAAATAATCTGAATAAGCAGTAAGACAGGACCGCTTTTACTGCGCAACAAACTGCTGAGAATAGGTTTAATATGTAACATAATAAGTCCCTTACTGGCTTTTCAGATAAACGCTAGGTTTAGTCCGGCACACGACCCACGCGGGATACAAGCCAGCCAACAAGGCTGTGCCTACCGCAATACTAGGAGTGATAATCCACATACTCGCCGATAAATGGGTTAACCCCTTCGAGACCTCAAACTGTGCCGATAAGCCGTAAAGTGACGCGTAAGCCCAAGCGAGTCCCAGTAAGCCGCCTAATAAACCTATCATGCCTACTTCCACCATATATTGAGCGAAGATTTGGGCTCGGCTAGCACCGATTGCGCGGCGTACCCCAACTTCAGGCGCTCGCTTGAGGAACTTAGTGAGCATTAAACCTAATATATTGACTAAACAAACACTTAAAAATAGTACGCTCAAGCCAACCAAGATTTTATTGTCTTCAGGCACCACATTATTGTATTCAAGCCAAGTCGCGACATCGGAGACTTTGACTGAGTCAGCGGCAGATTTTTTATCGGTAAAGCGGCCCAATGCTTTTTGCTCTGCGACATAATTACTGAGCCAAGAACGGTAACTGGTTACTGCATCTTTATTGGGTAACTCAACCCAATACAGCAGCCACACTTTTTCAGAGTTAAGGCGATCGCTGTAACTATTCATCGTCTCAAACTTCCAACCCGAGGTGTTCCCCCATACATCAAACTCTTCGATAGGTGTCAGTGAAAACGGCACAAAAATTTGTTCAGTGTCGTTAAAAGCACCGTTAGTAGGATCATAATATTTAGGCTTAGGGTCCCAGGCTTTAATCACCCCCACTATTTGATAAGGTTTACGATTAAGATAGATAACCTTGCCGACACTGTTTTGGCCCGCAAACAGCTTTTGATTGAGTTTATCGTTAATCACCACTTGATAAGCAGGTTCAGTGTCAACGGATTTATCCCACACATTGCCGTACAAAAATGGCACGTCAAACAGCTTAAAAAAGTCGCTATCTGTCACCCGAATACTTTCTAAAATAGGCGCGAAATTGACATCCTCAGTTTGCAGCGCCATCCCAGTGCGAAACATCGCCGCTTGGCGTTTAGGTAAGGTATTGTTGCGCAAATTCATCGCATCTTGATAAGTCACTAACGAGTTAAGCTCATCCCAAGAATCGGGACCTTGGCTCCAAAGCTGTACCGCATTTAACTCATCTGAGCGTTCACCCGCAGGATTAAACGACATCATCTTGTAGACGTTTAACGTGGTGATTGTGATGCCAATACCTATCGAAATCGCCAACACCATCAACAGCGAGAGCGCAGGGGTTTTCTTAATGCTGCGCCAGGCTAAATCAACATAATAAAAAAACATAATGCGTATCCTTAGTCAGCGTTGGCGACAAGTTTGTCTAATGGGTGCGGGGTCGCCACAGTTTGTACACTGCCATGGGGCTGATACATAGTAAAATCACACACTTGACCGTCGACAATTTGAATATTGCGCTGGGCGCGGCGAGCGAGTTCAGGGTCATGGGTCACCATGATAATAGTCGTGCCCGCTTGGTTGATATTTTCAAGTAATTCCATCACTTGGCGCGCCATTAAGCTGTCGAGGTTACCAGTCGGTTCATCGGCGAGCAGGAAGCGAGGTTCACCGGCTAATGCTCTGGCAATCGCCACCCTTTGTTGCTGTCCGCCCGAAAGCTGAGTGGGAAAATGCTTGAGTCGTGAAGCTAAACCCACTTGTTCTAATGCTTGCTGTACGCGGCGTTGGCGTTCCTTGGCATTAAAACCACGGTAGCGCAGCGGCACTTCAATATTCTCTGCCAAGTTAAGGTCAGGAATTAAGTTAAAGCCTTGGAAGATAAAGCCGATTTTCTCGTTACGGATAGCAGCGCTCTTATTATCGCTCAGGTTAGACACGTTAATGCCATCGAGAAAATAGTCACCATGGGTAAAACCTTCGAGCAAACCCGCGATATTTAAAAAAGTCGTTTTACCTGAGCCAGAAGGACCCGTTACCGCAACAAACTCGCCTTCATTCACTTCGAGGTTAAAATCGCGCAGGGCGTGGGTTTCCACTAAATCCGTTTTAAAAACCTTGCTCACACTCTTCATTGATAACATGTTAATTTCCTTAAAATAATCAAATCAATTTTACGCTGCATCTAAACGACTCGATGCATGGCAGCGTCATCAGCCGAAAAATGGCTCAACGACAGACTCTAAAAGCCACACAAAAACGCCCAATATAAGGTCGGCACTTTCGACCGAAACCTCACCCACTTGGCGAACCTCCTCCAATGGATTGGTCCATTCCAGCACATTCAGCCCAAGGAAAAACCAGCTATTGGCTTCACCGATACTCAACTCCACCGCGACCACCAGTAGCAGTAAGGCCAACACGCCAAACATTTTTGATGACATCAACATGCTGAAATCAAATTGTTTATCACGCATATTCGGCTCCTATTCTTGTCCATGTCGCAGCAGGTTTCGTCATTCACCTTGATCACTGCGCTGTTAAATTCATCAGATTGGTTATTTAGTAATTTACGAATATCGGTCATCAATGAATCCTGACCTGTTCGGCGTGGTTAAAGGGCTCGACACTGGATATCACCCACTCGTCTCCGGCTTTACCGCCATCCAGCACTTCGACTTGGCTCAGGCTAGTACTGCCGAGCTTAACCTCACGACGACTGGCTAAATCGCCCTCGATTTGATAAACCACATTACCCCCACCGCTGGTCATAAAGGCGCCGCGTTTTACCATAAGAACATTAGGTCTGTGCTCTAATAACACTCGGGCCGAGATGCGTTGATTCTGGCGCAGTGTTAGGCTGTCGCTTTGGTCAAATTGCACTCTTGCGGTCACTTCACGGTTACGCACTTCTGGGGAAATTGACGATAACTTGCCCATTAACTTAATACTGCCAAAACTCAACTCGACTTCCATGCCTAAACCCAGATCATCCGCATAGGATTCAGGCACGGCTAACTCAGCCTCATAGGCGCTTAAATCCACAACAGTTAAAATCGGTTGGTTAGCGCTAAGACGGGTTTTCTGCTCGGTAATCCAGTTACCGATAATGCCGTTAACAGGTGCAATAATATTCAAGGCATCGACTTGACGTTCTAATTCACGCACCGCGAGAGTTTGACGCTCAACTTCTAGGGCTTTGTTTTTAATTTCAAAGGTTAACGTATCTTTCGTTAACGCCACTTCTTGCTCGGCATGCTTAAACTTCAGCTTGGCTTTGTGTAAATCATCTTTGCCCTTTTCATAATCAATCTGGCCAATAAGCTGACTTTGAATCAGCTCCTCTCCGCGTCGGCTTTCCCTATCCGCCGCTTCAAGATCGACCGTTGCGATATCTAAGGTTTGATAAGCTTGTAATTGATCGCGTCGTGCATCCAACTTAGCGCGCTCTAATGCACTCTCCATGCCCGCTAATACGGACTTGGCTTGCGCTAGCTGATTAGTGAGTCTTGGACTATCGAGTTTGGCGACCACATCGCCCTTATTAACAGTATCGCCAGGATTGCTGAGCAGAGTCACAGTACCTTCCTCTGTGCTATACAAAATAGGCGCATTGGCCGCCACGATTTTACCTGTGGTCGCCACATCGCGGGTTAACGTTCCAACGAAGAGTTTTGCGGTAGTGATGTCGCTGCGGCTTAAGGATTTGCTCACGCTATCAGTGCCCAAGCTCGCCCAAACTAAGGCGCTGACTAATAAGGCGCAACCGCCAATGATCAGCGGTAACTTAAGACGTTTAGAGGTAGATGGCACAAGTACTGTATCTTGGCCGCTAGTATCTTTAATCATGGCTTTACTCGCTTCCCTGTTGGAATCATCAGTGCCGGAACGCAATCAACGGACACTATTGGAAATCTATACCACAGAGATAGCAAAGCCTATGCCAAATAGTTAAACACATTATTATTCAAAACTTTAAATTAAAATTATTGATAGAAGTGTCCGCGGACACTGGGGTTTAAATCGAAAAGTGTCCGCAGCAGATTAATCAAAAGTGTCCGATGCTAAAAACAGCGATATAGCGCGAGCCATGCTGCTAAGCGTTTCAATTACATGTCCTAACAGATTTATTGGCCGAAACTACCGAGTTTCCCTTTACAGTAAAATCCTTGCCACATAAGATCCTGCCACCCTCGCAGCAAAAACGATCAAAAGACCAAACCCTATGACTACAATAACAATCACTCGCCCAGACGACTGGCATATTCATTTAAGAGACGGCGCCCAGCTTAAAGATACAGTGCGCGATATCAGCCGCTATATGGGCCGCGCCATCGTCATGCCAAACTTAGTGCCCCCCGCTATCGATACTGAAACCGCACTGGCCTATTACGATCGCATTAAAGCGCAGGTGCCCGCGGGCTCACAATTCGAACCTTTGATGGTGTTGTATTTAACCGACAAAACCAGCCCAGATGAAATCCGCAAGGCTAAAGCTTCGGGTAAAATTGTTGCCGCTAAACTCTACCCAGCGGGCGCGACGACTAACTCAGATTCCGGCGTAACCGATGTTAAAAACATCTATCCCGTACTCCAAGCCATGCAAGAAGTCGGTATGCTGTTTTTAGTCCACGGTGAAGTCACAGATTCAGCTATTGATATTTTCGACCGCGAGCGTGTCTTTATTGAAAATATCCTCAGTAAAATTGTCGCCGATTTCCCAGCGCTTAAAATCGTGCTTGAGCATATCACCACCAAAGATGCAGTCGATTTTGTCACTCAAGCCTCAGACAATGTGGCCGCGACTATCACAGCCCACCATTTGCTGTATAACCGTAATCACATGCTGGCAGGCGGTATTCGTCCGCATTTTTATTGCCTGCCGATTTTAAAACGCAACACCCACCAACAGGCGTTATTAGGTGCAGCGGCAAGCGGCAGCAAGAAGTTTTTCCTCGGTACAGATTCAGCGCCACACGCCAAGGATAAGAAAGAAGCGGCCTGTGGCTGCGCGGGCTCCTACACGGCTCATGCCGCCATTGAGCTTTATGCCGAAGCATTTGAGTCGGTCAATGCGCTGGATAAACTCGAAGCGTTCGCAAGCTTTAACGGACCAGACTTTTACCATCTGCCACGTAATACCGATACCATCACGCTGGTCAAAAAGTCATGGGATGTCCCTGCCACTTACCCGCTTGGCGATACTAACGTCGTGCCTATTCGTGCTGGAGAAGCCATTGATTGGCAAGTTGAGTAAGCCTTAAGTCTTTAACATCAAGTCGCCTACGGGCGACTTTTTATCAGATTTTGATTTTTAATCCACAATCAGTCAGTATCCTGCGCTTAGAATACGGCCCTTACTTATCACCTTTTAAGAGAAAATCAGTATGCCCACAAGGATGTTATTCTCCGTTTTATCTTCAAGCCTATTGCTGAGCGCCACGATCTCTTTGCCGACCTTTGCGGCCAATGAACTCACAGGGATCTGGCAGGGACAGTTAGGTAAAAGCAAAGTCAGAGTTTGTTTTAATCAATATGGAACAGGTAGTTATTACTATCAACGCTACTTAACGCCGATAAGACTCGAGCAGCAAGATGAACTGTGGAAAGAAGAAGGCAATACCGGAAATTGGCAGTTTGATAGTGTCACGCCACAAAAACTGAGCGGCCATTGGTTTAAAGATACCGCGAGTAAATCGTTACCAGTGCAACTTGAGCGAGAAATCAGCCCAGATAAGGTCGAGGATTGTGGTGCCGATGCGTACAATCTACCGCTAGAAACCACGCCAAAACTCAGCCGAGGTAAATGGCAAAGCTACGAAAATATTGAGTATCGCCCGCTGACTTTTGGCACAGATGTGGGTATCGAATTTAAAGGCCCACAAACGGGTATCTTGGCAATTAATCAATGGCTTGAACATAAGCTCACCGATGAAGCCCAACTAGCACAAACCTTTGACACTCGCCGCAGAATGCTGGCACAAATGGGCAGTTTTGTGACTGACGAAACCTTTGCCGAACCGATTTTTATTAATCAGTATTGGCTTAGTGTGCGCCTATATCGCTGGGCCGCAGGTTATGGCGCCAATGGTATCAGCCAAGAATTTGTGAGTTTCTCCCTTACCGACGGCAAACCTTTCCACCCGTGGCAATGGTTTCTCGCCGATACGCAACCACAAAGCATGCTCGAGGGTATGAGTCATCCTTTACCTCCTGCATTAAGGGACAAATTGTTTGCTGGCAAAGCACCGGACGCAGAATGCCCCACATCAGACGGCTCGGGATATTACCAGCTCACCCTTGAGCCAAAGGGGATCAAATTCTGGGAAACGCCCCGCGGCGATGGCTGTGAAAATGAGTTTATCCTCAGCCCGCAAGAAGCCATGCCCTATGCCACCCAATGGGGAAAAACACAGCTTAAGATATTGGAATAGTGTACTTAACTGAGAAAATATTAGAGGGAAAGAAAGCAGTCATGGCGATGATAGTAGTGCGATGATAGTAGCGCGACGACAAGCGCTCTTTCCCTCCCTACACAGCAATGCATTTCGAGATAATTCATTTCAGTAAGGAATCATCTTTGAGCAATTTAACCGCAAAAATAGCGACACCCGAAGCCTTAGTGCAAGCTCAGCTTGAAGCATAATATTTGAGCAAGGAGTGCCTACTACCTTGAAAAACACCGATGGTAGGTGTGAGAGCATTGAGAATTATAGATAAAAAAGGAGTTATCGATGAAGGAAATAGATTTTAATCAATTGCAAAATATAAATGGGATCTATTATGAAATAGATACACAAATACCTTTTACTGGGAAAAGTAAAAGGTATTATAAAAGTGATGATTGTGACGGATATAGGGAAATAACTTATAGAAATGGTCTAGAAGACGGTTCTTTTAAAACATATGATGAAGATGGTTTGCTATTGTTCGAAGGATCTTATAAAAATGGGTTGGAAGAAGGCCCTTACAAAAAATATTATGAAAATGGCGGAGTGGAGAAGGAAGGAAGTTATAGAAATGGATTAGAAGAAGGCCCTTACAAGATATTTTATAAAAATGGCGCTGTAAGGCTTGTAGGGAATTATAATAATGGATTAGAAGATGGTCCTTATAATAGATATTATGAAAGTGGGAGGATATTGAGAAAAGGAACTAAGAAAAATGGACTTCCAGAAGGAATTTGTGAATCATATTATGAAAATGGTCAATTGTGGGGAGTGGTTTTCTGTAAGGATGGTAAGCAGGAAGGCCTTTCTAGATATTATTATGAAAGTGGTCAGTTGTGGTGGGAGATGACGTATAAAAGTGGTTTGGAAAATGGCCACTCTATACATTATTATGAAAATGGAAAGGTCAATTGTGATGCAATTATTGAAAATAATCTAAAAGAAGGTCCATATAAGCGATATTATGAAAGTGGTCAATTGATGGAGGAAGGGACTTATAAAAATGACTTATTAGAAGGAGTCCTTAAAAGCTATTGTGACGATGGGCAATTAGCATCTGAAGAGATTTATAAAGATGGTCAATTAATCATGGTAAAAAATAAATAAAATTTAAATCTGCAATTCACTGAACCAGACTTATCTCGTCTGGTTCCCAGGGTAATCGCGTAAATGTTCATATTTTGTCCGCCTTGGCAAGCCCAGCCATTAATATCTTTTCAAGAAATGCGGTTTTCATCCAAGCTCGATTTCTTTTGGTCACTAGACTCGACTTGCTCGGCTATGCATTGAGCATATAAGCGAAAGTCAGGACTCCCATAACTCTTTTCTGCTTTATTATCAATATTATCAAGACATCCATTGTTCATAGCCTGTACCTTAAGCATCTAAATGTGCCCATATCACCTCTAAGCTATTGTCGTGCTTTGTTTTTGACTGCTTGCTGCGATAACATTTGGTGGTAATAAATTCTATTGCCCAACTCAGATCGGCCTTGAACTGCGTATTACCACGCATGGCAGTAAAAAAAGCGGACAGCCATGAATTTTTTAAGAATCAACCATCTGACATACAAAGGGATTAACCCAAATTAAGCACCATCATGGAAGTGACAGTCCGTGGCATGGTCGCTTATTCACATACATGTGATCGCGAGATTAGTATGTCCTATATAGCAGATGCCACGTTCGAGCATCCAGGGACGGGCTTGCTGCGTGTCACTGGAATGATAGTGCTTAATGGATATGGGAATTAAAGCTCCAGCAATATTTACAAACACACAAAGGATTAAGTTGGCATCCAAACTAAACTGCGGACAAAACTGAGTATTCATGATCTCACGCTGCGGTAGATAGCATTAACTCACCAAAAGATTTTTTGTTTACGAAAAAGTCTTAACCAAACATATCCTCATTGTTCAAAATAGGCTGAAAGAGCAAAATGCGCCTCTTGAAGCTGTATGCCAATTCGACTAACGCTCCTGTGTCTATGGCAAAATTAAATGTGTTGATTATGTGAAGGTAGGTGCAATGGATAGCTCAATATTAGTTTTTGATTCAGGTTCAGGTGGACTGACTGTCGCGGCCGAAATAAAAAAGAGAATCCCCAACATACGGCTGAGTTACGTCTCTGACGCTGGCTTTTTCCCGTACGGAAAAAAGCCGCACGATATACTTAAAAAGCGAATTTTAGACGTTATATCCAAAGCAAGCTCACTGACTCAACCCGATATCATCGTTATCGCCTGCAATACAGCGAGTACCATTGCGCTAGACTTACTTCGTGCTGAACTCAATATACCTATTGTCGGCGTTGTCCCTGCGATAAAACCTGCCGCTTCGTTATCAAAATCAAAGGTAGTGGTGGTACTTGGCACTCACACCACAGTGAACTCAGCTTATGTGAAGATGCTGATCACTAATTTCGCCACAGAATGTAAGGTTTTAGTAGAAGACTCTGAAGTGCTGGTTCTCGCCTCAGAGCAAAAACTTCTCGGCAATGGGTTTGATCCCGACATTGTAACCCAGGAAATTCAGCGTATTTTTAGCAAACCCGATGCGTTTAATACCGATGTATTAGTGCTGGCTTGTACTCACTTTCCACTTATCAATGCAGAAATCAAAAATGCCCTTCCCCACCACTTTACCGTCATTGATTCTGGATTAGCCATTGCTAATCGAACGCACTCATTATTAAAAATCGAACACCAAACGTGTAGCCCGATACTCGATCCAGAAATAACGTTTTACACCACTGGGAATGTAGATTCAGAACAAGCGAAACAAAGCAAAATTGAAGCACTGCTTCAGTGCTCTATTAAATTTAAGCAGCTGTTATTGTAATATTTTTAGCTCATTTTCTTTTAAAACCCGTTTTCAAAGAAATCTAAATGATTACCCTAAAAGACACCCGTGAAATAAATGCTATATCGCATCGCTGATTGTTAAACATTAGATCTTAACAGGCCGCTATTGCGGCCTTTTTTGTATCAGCTACTTCCTGAAGTGCTTGTCTTCGCATAAAATTCGGCCCGTTTACTGGTGCGCATGAGGCGCAAGTTATCGGTGTAAAAGGTGTAGTTAAATGGAACTTTCGATTCGCAGTTTATTCACTGCAGCGGGCATGATGTTGTTATCCTCTTTAACGGTTATTCCTGCGGCAAGCGCTGCGGGCAAAGCCGTCCATCCCACTGTCGATTTACCGAATGGCCAATGGCTTAATTTTCACCAAAAAGACAATCAAGTGTGGAGCGAAATGTCCGACGGCGATGCGCCCGGGGTACATCTTGATGATTATGGTGCGGCTGAAATTGTGGCCGTTTTTTACTATGACTTTGATAAGGGTGGCGACAAAGAAGTCGTGGTCATGCTTAAAGATACTGATGGTCAGCATTTACGGGGTTATGGTTTTGAGGATTCAAAGCTCACTAAGCTACCACGCCTTCAAGTTATGCTGGATGAAGTCGCCCCGACGTTATCGTCATTTACCGTCAGCGACACCCGCAAAGTGTTAAACCAAATTCCGCCACAGCAATATCGCATGACCTATGATGTTGAGGCGATTGAAGATCCCGCCATTAAAGCGATTATCGATGGTTCAACCAAGCTCAAACCAACCTTAATCGGCTATCGCAATGCTAAAGGTTTACCCGCCGATGTGAAAACCGCGGACGAATATAAATTACGTTATCCCCTCACCCGCAAAGATAAAGATGCCCAAGGCCGCGAGCATCAATACAGTTTAGTGACCCACTTTTATCGCAATGATTATCGCGAACAACAGGGCAGTTTTGTGTTGGTGAGCGTTGTCTTTGAAGCCGATGATGTGGACTGGCTAAACAGCGGTGAGGGTGAGATCCCAAAAACGGGCCCAGCTTATGATTATATGAATCTCGGTGGATCTTGGGCTGGACTTGCGCTTGAAAGTCATTATGCCCAAGGTGTGCTCGATGGCCCCTATATCGCCTACGATAACCGTAATGCCAATATCATGTTGAATGGTCAGTACAAACAAGGCAAAAAAGTCGGTAAATGGATGGAGGCTGACGGCCAAACAAGCTATTGGGAAGGTGAATATCTTGACAGTAAAAAGCAAGGTAAATGGATTGCACAGTCCATGTTCGATGAGGCAGATAACTACGGTTTTGCCCATTACAATCAAGGAGTGCTCGATGGCCCATATGAAATCTATGAGCCCGAATATGGCGCAGACACAGGTGATAAGCGATTGTCTGAAAAAGGCATTTATCGCAACGGCGTCAAAGACGGTGAATGGCTTGAGAGCAATGGCAATAAAGGTCACTATCAAAACGGCATTAAACAAGGCCCTTGGGTAGATAAAGTCTCGCTTGGCGAATACCGCAACTATGTGGGTAACGGGGCTTACCTTGATGGCAAGCGCACTGGCCCTTGGGTATTTAAAACTGACAAGAAATCACGGATCGAAGTGACTTATCTCAATGGATTACGCGAAGGTGAAGAAAAACTAATCAGCGATGAAAATGTGCTCTTTGCCAATAAGCATTATAAGCAGGGACTGCTCGATGGTCAGAGTATTTGGTACTTAGCACAGGATGTTGCCAACGGCATTAGACACTATCGCAAAGGTGAATACCATGGCATGCAGGCGATATTTGATCCTAACCATAATCACCGGCTTATGGAGTTAAGTCATTATGAATATGACGAAACCTTGCCCGTCAAGCCCTCTCAAGATGAGTGCATAATGCGAGAAAATCCCTATAGCAATGACTGTAAGGACATACTGAATCCCCCCTTTAGAAATACGCCATCAATTAAGCATGGGGAACAATATTATTATGATAGTAAAGGAAAATTATACAAATTTTCTGACTACCATCATGGCAACCTCATCAAAGAATATGAATTCGATGAAGAGGGGCATGTCCAAAAGCTGCAAAATAATGAACAGGGGCAAGACAGTCAAATCAACATCCGCTACAAGAAGGATGGCGGTTATTCACTGTCCAATTACAGCGACAATGAGCAACGTGGCTGGACATATGAAATCGATAACAAGGATCGATTACTGTCCCTGAAGTATTACCACGATGGTGAGAAAAAAGGGTTTATCATCCGCTATAACACAGATGGCAGTTATGCGATTACTGAAAGGTAAACATTAATATCGAACATCAGGCACTGCTTATCCTTTTATCCTAATGGTTAACTCAAGACCTTGAAGACAATTACCAGCAAAAAGGCAAAGTTTAAAATTGGGATATAGGGTAATGCGGATGCCCTTGATTAAATTGACCTATATAAGCCTAATTAAAGTGCGCTTTATTCAGGTTAAGTGAAAATGGTTATTTTACCAATCACTTAGTTTGTTCTTGTTAATAGATGTAATGGCGCGTCATCACTTAAATAAATATCATCCACCAGATATAGCTTATTGGTACGGATCATCTGACGAATCGCCTCAACATAGGCGTGCCCGCGCTCCGAATATCGGTCTAACGTCCCTGCGAGTGCAGAGCCTGTCACAGCTTGATTAGCTTGTCTTGATTGGGCACGAAAATCTCGCATCTTCTGATAAGCATTATGGGTATTCAAATTCAACAAATACCCTTCTACTGAAGCAAATGGTGTATCGAATCGTGCTAAACCATAATTGCCTAAACCTTGGCGCTTTTGCCTAGGTTCCATACCATTACCCTTGAAATCCCACTGCCCAAATAATGCATTACCTTCACGGGCAAATCGCGATGTGCCCCAACCGCTTTCTTTTGCCGCTTGAGCTAACACTAACGATGGTGGCAGGATATCCACCCTTTCAAGTAGCATTTGTCTTTGGGCTTCTAACAGCGGTTTATCTTCACTGCTTATTACTTTGTACTTTACCCCTAAGGCTAATAACGCAATATCATCAAGGGGGGCAGACATAATGACCTGTCTTTCTTGTAAAATTTTCTCATTCGCCAATAAGACTAAAGGGGCAATCATTCTAAGAAACACCATTTTCTTTTGCTTCACCGGGAGTTGGCTTGACACTGAACTCCAGCCCTCACCCACGGCATCAAAGGTCAATCTAGGGACCGATTTATTACCATCACGAAAGCTTTCTGGCGTGTAATTAAGCGAGTCAAACAAGCCCATGAGTTCATCGAGAGAACTGATATTCAGACTCAGTTGTTTAGACTCTGGATTGTCTAAGGATGACTGCTCAAGCATTTTTGGGGATGAGAAATGTTCAGCAACCGTTGGGTTTGCAACAGCACCTTGATTCGCTTGCACCAGGGAAGTCGTCATCAGTTTTGGCAAACTCTGCATATGATGTAGAGCACTCTGACTGGCAACTAAAGGATTGGAAGCCGTCAGTGACTGAAAACCAAGAGCATCAACTGGCAGCCTATTCGAAATCAGCTTAGTCGCTAGCGTTTCTTGCACATACACCGAAGAGCATAAAACAGACAAAGCAATGAGTGCGAGCATAGCAACGGGAAGCTTAAACTTTATAAACATGGTATCTCTTTAACTGAGGTAAAACGGTAGCAATGGGATTAGCCAATACATCGGGGGCGTAAGGTAACAGTAAAAACCTGACAGTTTGCTTAATAGATATACAAAATGACCTATTACGATCATTTTTTAAGGAGAATAGGACGAGCGCCTTCTTGGCCGCCTCTTGACCCAATGTCAGCAATTAAATCCAACACCTTGATTTATTTAAACTCAATATGAAAATAGCGAGCGTTCACTCGCCAATAGAGATTGGCGAAATAAAATCAACTTATTCCAGTGCCAGCAAAACGAGGTAATGCCTCTTCAAGATAGGCGACGCAGGTGCGAAGTTTGGCAGACGTTTCTAATCGTGATGCATAAATTACATGAATTTCAGCGGATTGATGATACTCGGGGAGTACTCTGACTAATCTGCCACTTAAGAAATCTTGCTGTAAATCCCAGATGGAGCGCAACATAATACCGTGGCCTTTAAGGCACCACTGCTTAGCGACTGTGCCATTATTGGTCATCAAGGAAGCCGCTAAATCAACCGAGGCTATGCCAGCCGCACTTTCCAATCGCCACACTCTATGGTTTTGATCGCGCTCGCGGATCCCTATGCACTTATGCTCGGCTAATGCCGCGAGATTGTTTGGCATGCCATGCGTGTCGATATAGGTCGGCGATGCAGCCAATACCCGATAATTACTCGCAAGACGCTTAGCAATCATTTGCGGTGGCAATTCGCCACCGACACGGACCTCTAGATCAAAACCTTCAGAGACCAGATCGACCGGGCGGTCGAGCAACTCTAAATCAACTTCTAATTCGGGATAGTGGAACACGAGGTCTGAAATAATCGGCGCAATACAGTGGCTGCCAAATCCTGTGCTAGTTGCGATACGTAATCGCCCCCGTGGCACTTGCTGCTCTAAGCTAATTTCAAGGCTCATTTGCTCCATGGTATCGAGCAAACGTTCGGACCATTCCAAGGCAATCTTGCCCTCTAAGGTGAGGCTGACACTTCTGGCAGAGCGCAGAAACAAGCGCACTCCGAGCGCTTTTTCTAATAGGCCAATGCGTTTACTCACATACGCTGGAGAAAAAGATAATTGCTCCGCAGCGGCTGTAAATCCCCCGCTTGTTGCGGCGATAACAAAGACCCGTAAATCTTCAAGTGGCGGCAGTTGACTCACGATTCGTAATCCTTAACAAAACATTTAGCCTATTCATACACGATACGAATATGGAATAACATACTAAAAACGCAGAATCCCCTATTGGAGTCAAAGATGTCTAAGGTAAAAATCGCCGTAATTGCCGGAGATGGCATAGGTACAGAAGTGATCCCCGAAGGGATACGCACACTCGAAGCCGCAGGAAAAATCTTAGGTGTGGCGTTTGAGTGGACCTACTTCGACTGGTCCTGTGAAACCTACCATAAAACCGGTCGCATGATGCCAGAGGATGGACTTAAGCAACTAAAATCCTTTGATGCCATCTACTTAGGCGCTGTTGGATTTCCAGGAGTTCCCGACCATATTTCACTCTGGGGATTGCTACTACCGATCCGCAGAGCCTTTGAGCAATACGTGAACCTTAGGCCTATTCGGTTATTTGAAGGCGTGCCCTGCCCACTCTCGGGTAAAAAGCCCGGCGATATCGATTTTTATGTAGTACGTGAAAACGTGGAAGGCGAATATTCCGCCGTCGGCGGCATTCAATATGAAGGCACTGAACATGAGATTGTCTCCCAGCAGAGCATTTTTACCCGTCGTGGCACAGATCGCATCTTAAAATATGCCTTCGATTTAGCCCAAAGCCGCGAGGCAAAGCACTTAACCTCGGCGACCAAATCCAATGGCATATTTCACTCTATGCCCTATTGGGATAGTCGCGTCGGGGAAATGGCAAAACAATATCCCAATGTTAAGGTCGACCAATATCATATCGATATTCTGACGGCAAATTTCGTGCTAAAACCCGAGCATTTTGACGTGGTTGTTGGCTCAAATTTGTTTGGCGATATCCTGTCTGATCTTGGCCCTGCGTGCACTGGCACTATCGCCATTGCCCCTTCGGCGAACATCAATCCAAGCAAGGAATTTCCGTCGATGTTTGAGCCGGTACATGGTTCGGCGCCGGATATTGCAGGCCAAGGTATTGCCAATCCTTTAGGCACAATTTGGGCGGGCGCTATGATGATGCAACATTTAGGTTATGGCGCAATGCACGACCTGATACTCAGCGCGATAGAAAACGTATTGAAAGATAAGCAGTCTTTAACCCGCGATATGGGCGGAACGGCGAATACTCGGGAGCTGACCGATGCGGTTATCGCTGCGATTAGTCGCAATTAAAACGTGCATTAAAACCTAATGCTAAAAGCCCTTTAGCATTAGGATTGAAAGAATTTGAAACTATCAAGAAACTGATAATAAACGCATTAATAAGCTAGCCAATTAATGCGTTAATTAAAGGCCCCTCCTTACAGCGGCATTCTGTACTCAATGACTCCCGGTTTTTCACCAATCCAGTTATAGAGTTTTTGCGCGGTTAAATTTGTTTCCTGTGTATGCCAGTACAGGCGCGCACACTTGTGTTCAATGGCCGCTTGCTTTACATACTCAATCAATTGTTTTCCAACATGTTGGCCCCTTGCCGTTGGGGCAACAAACAAGTCTTCAAGATAACAATAATCCGTTTCGGCCCAAGTAGAACGATGAAAAACATAGTGCACAAAACCGAGTAAGTTTTGGCCCTCTCTTGCGACGGCGCAATAAATAGGTTCTTGGTCATCGAAGAATCGGCGCCACGTGGCTTGGGTAGTCGCTTCCGATAACGCCACTTTGTAAAAAGTCTGGTAATCACGCCAGTGTGGTAACCAGAGTGAATAGTCCGTTTCTTTAACCATATCAATGGTTACTGTTAGTGATTGGCTGGACATTAGCGCACTCCTTGAAATTAAGTAAATGGTCTCAGTTTTACTGAAGCAAGATTCTAGATTCAATTGTGGTACCGCATAAGGTACACTTTTTGTATTTTTTACAGTACCAGTTAGCAAATGAAAAAACCTCAATCCAATTTCCCTCACTTGCAACTCAAAGATGGCATCCTCAAAGATCAGCTTTATCATGCGTTTAGAGAGGCCATTCTTGATGGACGTTTACACCCGAGAATGAAGCTCCCATCCAGCAGAGCCTTGTCGGAAACCATGCAGATTTCACGTAATTCAGTACTGCAAGGGTTTGAGCGCCTGATTGATGAAGGCTATCTGCTGACTAAACCGGGATCGGGCACTTATGTGTCAGATACCATTCCCGATGAATTGATCGATATTCCAAACCGTGCCAGAGAAAGCGCTCAAGCCACTGATTCCAAATTAGAAATTAATCCACAGTTAATAGAAATGGCGCGACTGAAAGCGAAGGAAAATACGGACCACAGCCATAGCATGTTGAATATTGGCGTCGGATGTGTCGATCTTTTCCCGCACCAACTTTGGGGGCGGCTGTTAGGCCGAGTTTGGCGGCAATCCCGTAAAACCTTAGGTAAATCAAACCATAGCGCGGGGTATTTGCCGCTGCGTGAGGCGATAAGTGACTATGCGCGTTCGACCCGCGGCCTCAATTGCACACCTGAGCAGATCATCATAATCAATGGAACTCAGCAGGCCATTAACCTCACAGCGCAGGTACTACTCCAACAGGGAGATGAAGTCTGGCTTGATGAACCTGGATATGACGGGGCTTTAGGCGCTTTTCTCTCGCAAAATATGCGGGTTCGTCCTGTGAGTGTTGATGATGAGGGCACAAATATTGCCGATGCGATCCAGCGGTGGCCCGCAGTGAAACTGGCTTTTACCGCGCCCTCACACCAATTTCCCCTCGGCGGTATGCTAAGTCTGCCACGACGATTGGCCTTACTCGATTGGGCCGCTGAGCAGAATAAGTGGATTTTAGAAGATGACTATAATAGCGAGTTTCGTTATAGCGCCCGCCCAATTCAGGCACTGCAGGGACTCGATAAACAACAGCGGGTGATCTACGCAGGCACCTTTTCCAAGATGCTGCTGCCTGAATTGCGACTCGGCTTTTTGGTGGTGCCCCCTAAACTGATACAGGCTTTCCAGTTGGCAAAATATTATGCCGATACGCACACGGCTCACCTAGAGCAAGCAACATTAGCGTTGTTTATCGCCGAAGGACATTATGCGCGGCATGTTCGCCGAGTGCGAAAAGCCTGCTTAGCACGCCAAACAGCGCTAATCGCGGCAATTGAGCAGTATCTGCCCGACAAATTGTCCGTTCAAACCTCAGACTCAGGTATTCACCTCGTGTGTTGGCTGAAGGGCGACTTGACCGAAGAGGAAGTGATCAACAAATGCCGCCAAATACGTTTGGGGGCACAGCCTTTGTCTCGATATTGCCAAGCCCCCTATCCAAGGCAAGCTATCTTACTGGGCTATGCCGCTCATACGCCTGATGATCTGCGGGAAAGTATCAAAAAACTGGCGCAGATCCTTTAATATCCAAGCTTAAAAAGCCTGAAAGAAAATCCCGAAAGCACTGAAGATGGCAACAAACCATGTGAGGGATCTTAAGGTGCCTTTGTTGGCAAGATAGAGGATGTGATACACAAAGCGGGCGCCTACATGGACGATTGCGAGCCACTCAGTGGTGGGATTCACTTTGCCCGTGGCAATCACCACTAATACGGCTAGGCCAAACACCAGCAATGATTCAAAGGCATTTTGATGTCCCGCTAAAGCGCGAGCGCCAAAACCGGTTAGCTGTGCTTGCTGAGCACGGGGATGATTATTATCGTAACCACCCGTCTTTGCCATAGCCCAAGCCACTGGACCTTTCGCAAGATATGGCAATAACATGGCGACAAATAAGCAAATAAGTAAGGTATTCATGGGGTAATCTTCCTTTGATTGTTGTTTTGAGCTCTACTGTTTGAGTTCTACTGCTATAAGTGCCTAAGTTACAAGTGTATTGGTTAGCGCCGTTATTTCACCATATACATGCCTTCACTTGCGGGACGACTAAATTTAAAGCCAAACTTTTCATAGAGTTCAGGCACATCCGCCATCAGGGTAATATACGCGCCCTCAAAAGCCTCACGATCTAGATAAGCCATGATGTGCTGCATAATAAGCCGCCCTAATCCCTTACCTTGATGCTCAGGATCCACTGCGATATCGACAATTTCGAAGTTGAGCGCGCCGTCACCAACCACACGCCCCATACCCACAGTCTGCTCAGCGAGCTTTATTTGCACGCCATATAAACTCCTTGGCAAAGCCTTAATGGCGCCCTCCAATGGTCTAGGGCTTAAGCCAGAAATCTGTCGTAGGCGAACAAAATCATTGGCTGAAACAACCTCCTCAAGCACTTGGTACATGATATTTCCTATTGTTTTTATTCACTATAATTATCTTTCTATCACCTCAAGATCAAAGCCTTCATCCAGAGTCGGCGGCTGAAAATAACCGCTCACATGCCAGAACATCGCCTCGGTATCGAACATAGCGCGCTCAGGGTGGCTTTGTCTGCGTTTATCGAGTTGGCTCAAACAAAGCGCATCGCTGTGATTAAGATAAATAAGTTTATGGGCGGCG
Source organism: Shewanella sp. SW24 (assembly GCF_025653395.1). Lineage (NCBI taxonomy): Bacteria > Pseudomonadati > Pseudomonadota > Gammaproteobacteria > Alteromonadales > Shewanellaceae > Shewanella > Shewanella sp. SW24. Next base: position 19,377 of record NZ_JAKKSH010000028.1, on the reverse strand, counting down.
CAATCAGTAAAAATGCTTCGAAACCACAGGCGCTGATTGATAGTATTCGCGGGAAAGTCCATGACCACAGAAACACCCGAACAGAGCAGTTCCTTCACATGCTTTTTAAGCAAAGGCTTAAGGCGAGCGGAATAGCTCAAGTAAGTATCAAAATCTTTAATTTCATCGGGATATAGCGCCGCCAGCCATGCGTCTTCCGAGATTAAAATACAGTTTTCGGCCTCAGCAATTTGTCGCGATAAGGTTGATTTACCTGCGCCCATTTTGCCACAAAAGAATATTAACTTACCTTTACTGACAAATTGTCCTAACGCATTCTGCTGTGTCATCTTCACTCCTTGATTACTGGTCTTTTATCTCAGCCGACGATTTCACTCGCTATGACACCAATGAACGACAGTACAGAGCATCACATAAAGCATGAATACCGAGCAAGACTTGGGACGAGTTTAAGGTAATAAAATCCCATTACATTAATGACTATGCAGTGTTTAGACAGCAGACGTTTACCGCTATTCGCACAATCCACCGTTAGCTTTTTTTGAGATCTTACATCTCTTCGCCCGCTTAGATCGCCTCGCTCTCTGCGCCCTATCCTTGCCTTAAATCAGGGAGAAACCAAAGCATTTAACTCGAAAAATAAAACAATAAACCACATTATTAATCTAACAATTAAGCACTAAAGTAGTAATTTACGCTTAGCAATAAAAACATTGCCACCATTCATGCTATGACATTAATTTAGGCGTATGCTAGGGTAAGAATGAAAGGATAACCGTCATAAGTGCAAAGGAGGCTCTATGAGCACTGTCGTTCCACGTACCGTCACTTCCCCTAAAAAATTCATTATCGGCAAGGGCCTATTAGCTCAAATGCATGATTATGTTAAGGACTTTGGTGACAATGCTTTTATCATCTGCGATGAATTTATCCTCAGCCGCGTGAAGAATGAAGCGGTCGCTGGGCTAGATCAAAATGGGATCAGCAGCCACCTCGAAAAATTCAACTATGAGTGCAGCGAAGCCGAGATAAAGCGCTTAGGCGCGCTGGCAGAACAGCATCATACCAACGTTATTGTTGGAGTTGGCGGTGGAAAAACCTTAGATGCCGCCAAAGCCGTCGCCTTCTATCAAAAAAAGCCAGTCATCTTGTACCCCACAATTGCCTCAACCGATGCGCCTTGTACTGCACTTGCAGTGATCTACTCCGAAACAGGTGAGTTTGAACGCTATCTGTTTCTGCCACAGAACCCAGATGCTGTAGTTGCCGACACTGCTATTATCGCCGCGGCTCCGGCCCGATTTTTTGCGGCAGGCATAGGCGATGCACTGGCAACCTATTTTGAAGCTCGTGCCTGCTATCAATCAGATGGCGTCAACCTAGTCCTGAAAAAGCCTTCCCGCACAGGGCTGGGATTGGCCCAACTTTGTTATCAGTTACTGACTGAAAATGTTGAAGCTGCTATGGACGCCGTTAAAAACAAAATAGTCACACCTGCGCTAGAGCAAACCATTGAAGCCACCATCTATCTCAGTGGTGTTGGTGCAGAAGCGGGCGGGTTAGCCGCCGCACATGCCGTAAACAATGGTATGTCAGCGGTGGCAGACTTACATAAAGCTCAGCACGGCGAGAAAGTCGTCTTTGGGCTGCTAACTCAGCTCGTGCTCGAAAATGCCCCAAAAACCGAAATCGATAACGTTATCCGCATCATCAAAACAGCGGGACTACCGCTCACTCTCGCAGATTTAGGGCTGAAAACCTTTATCGAGGCCGAGTGGCGCAAAGTGGCTGAGATAGCCTGTGCAGAGGGCGATACTATGGGCAATATGCCGATGAAATTAACCGCAGATGATGTCTATCAAGCCATGATAGCCGCCAATGCCATGGCTGAACGCTATAAAACAGCTGAAGCTTGTTAACCGTAACAATATGACGTGTACTCCGCAGGTGGCAACCATATGATTTTATTAATTAATACTACTGAAACAGTTCCTGCTGCCACACGAATTTACCGTTCATCCTAGGCTTCCTTGCCACATAATCAATGGCAAGGGAGTCCACAACAAACAAGACATTTCCACCCTCGATGCCAAAGCTGGCATTTACGCTCTATTTGTTAAACGCTTGGAGGCACATATGGCTTATGCAACAACCAATCCCTTTACGGGAAAGCTCATTAAAGAATTTCCAAATGCAACAGATACCGAAGTCACACAGGCGATAGAATCCGCCCATCAGGCATTTTTAAGCTGGCGAACCACTCCCTTTGCCGACAAGGCCGCAATACTGTCTAAGGCAGCGAAGATCCTCAGAGACAACAAATCCAAATACGCCAATCTACTGACCTTAGAAATGGGCAAAGTCACAGCAGAAGCCGAAGCTGAAGTCGAACTGTCGGCGCAAATTTTCGAATACTACGCCGAACATGCCGAGCGACTGCTGGCACCGCAAAAACTGCCGGTTGCCGATCCCGCCGAAGGTGAAGCGATACTGGTTAATGAGCCGCTGGGCGTATTATTGGCCATCGAACCTTGGAACTTTCCCTACTACCAAATTGCGCGCATCTTAGCGCCGCAGCTTGCCGCCGGAAATACCTTACTACTCAAACATGCATCCAACGTGCCCCAGTGCGCAGCGGCCTTTGAAGGCTTAATGCGCGATGCCGGACTGCCCTCAGGTGCATTCCAAAATCTGTATGCCACCCGAGAGCAGATAGAACAGATCATCAATTCACCCAAAGTGCATGGTGTTGCGCTCACGGGATCAGAAGATGCGGGATCGATCATTGCCGCTCTGGCGGGTAAGGCACTGAAAAAGTCCACCCTAGAACTGGGTGGCGCAGATGCCTTTATCGTACTTGAAGATGCCGATCTGCCTAAAACTATCGACTGGGCTGTGTTTGGCCGTCACTGGAACGCGGGACAGGTCTGTACATCATCTAAGCGGATGATCTTAGTTGAAGCCATTTACGATGAATTTATGAAGGGTTATATCAAGGGGATCGAAGCGCTAAAAGCGGGCGATCCTATGGACTCGGCCACTACGCTAGCGCCGCTGTCTTCCCAAGGCGCGGCCGATGAGTTGAAGCAGAAGATCCGTGATGCCGTAAAACACGGCGCAACCGCGACCGAAGTGGGTCCTAAAGTGCCGCAGCAAGGCGCCTTTGTGCAGCCAACAATACTGACAAACCTGACGCCAGATAACCCCGCCTACTATTGGGAATTCTTCGGCCCTGTGTCCAGTATCCACAGGGTGAAGGATGAGCAAGCAGCGATTGCCATCGCCAATGACTCACCCTTTGGACTGGGTGGCTCAGTGTTTACCGCCGACACCCAACGCGGGCTGGCGGTCGCTAAGCAGGTTTCCACAGGCATGATGTTTGTCAATCATCCAACTATGGTCAAGGCCGACTTGCCCTTTGGTGGCGTGCGCCGCTCAGGTTATGGCCGCGAGTTGATTGATTTAGGATTGAAAGAGTTTGTAAACCACAAGCTGATTAATGTGGTCGACATCAACGCGCCTTTCTAAACGCTTAGAAAATAGCAACATCTGACTAAACGCCTGACGGAATAATCTGTCAGGCGTTTTATTTAACGTGCTTTATCCAAGGCATCACATAAGGCTTGAACGCCAAGTAAAGCTCTGGGCGTCGCGCGGTGTAATAAATCGGCATTGAGTTGATAAATATGCTGTTTCTTCACGGCAGGAATTTCTGGCCATTGGCGCCAATCAACCCCTTTCACATTACCTTCTTCTTCACTCTGCAAAATCACCTCGGGCAAGGTCAGCAAGACGTTTTCTAAACTGACTTGCGGATAATCACTGGCAGCATCGTAAAACACATTTTGTCCATGGCACACACTGATGATCTGTTGGATCCAACTGTTTTTAGAGACTGTCATCAAGGGGGTCGACCAGAGTTGATAAAATACCTTAGGTTCTGATTTTTTAGCATTTTCAACCCGCAATCGGATAAGCTCAGCGCGATAAGCGGCCGCAGCCTTGCTTGCTTCTTCAACATGCCCCGTAAGTTGGCCTAACTCTTCAAGCTCCTTGGCGACGCCTTCTAAGGTTTTAGGATCGCTACCATAAAGGTTAAATCCTAACGTCCTAAGCTGGTTGATATCTTCGGCTTTATTACCCGAATCCCACACCACAATCAGATCGGGATTAAGCTCCATCACCCGCTCCATTTGAATGCCGTAGTAACCGCCAATACGCGGGATATTTTTTGCCGCCTCGGGATAATCCGCATAATCGGTTGCGGCCACAATCGTATCGCCCGCGCCTATGGCGTAGAGCATTTCTACCGCGTGGGGCGAGAGCGCAATAATGCGTTTAGCGGGCTCGGCCAATACGCTATGGGGAAGAAACAGACTGAGCCCAAAAACGAGTCCAGCTAAGTGTCGCTTAATCATGATATGCCTTAGTATTTATCCCCAAACCGCCTGAAGATGCAGGCGTAGTAGCTTCAGGTCACTTGGGGTTATAGAGTTAAACTAGCTGCTCTGGCCAGCCATAGTGTTCGATATAAGTTTGTAGATTCTTGGGGCGATACTGAGGATCTTGATCCCAGCGGGCCTTCACCGAATGATGCAAAAGTACTGGGACTTGCTCAGGGTCGAGTGGTCGCAAATATTCCTGTTTTATCCGATAAAAACTGCGTCTCGAGTCATGTAAGGTCGCGAGCGGATTTGGATGCACACTCGCGGCTAAGTGTGGCTCTAGGCTTAAATTAAATTTCTGCGCCTCGGATATCATCCACAACAGTGCAATATCCGACAACAATGAACCGTCTTTATCGGGTTTATAACTGCCGCCAATATTGCTATGGGCGCCCGCAAACCACACTTGCTGCATGTCCATATTGTCACGCAGTTGCCAAATGGTCGGCTCAAAATCACTGCGATGTTCATCTATGGCTAAGGCATGGCGGGCAACGCGCACATTGCGGCCAATTTTAGTGTCGTAAAACTCGTCTTTATCTTCGAACAAACCTAAAAACGAGATAGGGATCCCCATAGCGCCCACGGTATCCCACACGCCAACAAACTTGATTTCCCGAGATTCATGACTGTATCTCGCTCTAAATTCGAGGGATTTTTCACCATCAGGCGCAAAGGGCGCACTGCTTTTTTTATAGTGGTCGAAAGCTTGTTGAATCAACGCCGCATCGGGGCGTTTAAGTATGCCGCAGTTATTAATCAAGCCACACAAACAACGCACAGTGTAAGCACCACGGCTAAAACCAAAGAGGTAAATCTCATCGCCGGGGGAATAGTTTTGCACTATATAGCGATACCCATCCATGATGTTTTTATGTAAACCGCGTCCTGTCGCACCGCCAATGGCTTGATCGTAATAGGAACCCACGCCCCAATCATAAAATACCTGCTGGGGTTTGCCATCAGCCGCTATCGGGCTAATCGCCCGCGCGAGGCGCAGCACATTGGTGGGGAAATCGACCTTAAGATCTTTCTCGGGTCGATTCCAAGTCCCATCGGCACAAATCACAATACGTTTATTCATAGGATCATCCTTGAGAACACTTTGAACGCTCAACGGTTAGTGGCTAACCTATAGTCGCTAACAACAAATTGTCGCTAGTCACTAATAGGCAGTTACTCGTCCTCAAACTTAGCGCATTTTATGCCTGTGCTAAAGCCATTCGCGCGTCTTACTTAACATTGCAACCAACAATGCTGCGTCACTTATGCGCCGACTTTTACAAGGTTCGATTAGTAGTCAAAACCTTGCTGTGCCTTGATACCCGCTTCGAATGCGTGTTTCAACGGTTGTACTTCGCTGACAGTATCAGCCAGCTCGATAATCGCCCGATGACAAGCACGGCCCGTAATAATCACATGCTGCATGGGTGGACGATTTTTAAGTGCGCTAAGGACACGTTCCACATCTAAATAGTGATAGCTCACCATATAGGTGAGTTCATCGAGCATCACGCAATCTATGCTCTCATCTTGCAGCAGGGCTTCGGCGGCTTCCCAAGCGAGTACTGCGGCGGCGGTATCTTTTTCTTTATCTTGGGTTTCCCAGGTAAAACCTGTGCCCATTACATGAAACTCAACCCCTGCACCTTCGAGTAAATTACGCTCACCGCACTCCCAAGTGCCTTTGATAAATTGCACGACCGCGGCTTTTTTACCGTGACCGACGGCGCGGGCCACAGTGCCAAAACCTGAGGTCGATTTGCCTTTACCGTTACCGGTTAACACCAGCAGAATCCCCTTCTCCTCTTGGGCGGCGGCAATTTTAGCATCCACACCGGCTTTCACTTTTTGTTGGCGAGCCTTGTGGCGTTCGGCCTTGATTTGCGCTTGTTCGTTGTAGTTTTGTGCTGTCATGGTCTTCTCTTCACTCTGCTGCTAAAAATGTCTGCTTCTAAAACTTATGTTTCTAAAACTTATGTTTCTAAAACTTATGTTTCTAAAATTGGCTGTAATTTTTGCATGTCTAAATGCTCAGCTAACACATCGGCTAAACGATCGAGCTGCTGCTCACGTATTTGATTGATATCTATCGCCTTAGCATCGTTTAATCCCGCCCAGCGCAAAATCAACTGACACGCATCCGGGCTATCAAACAGCCCATGTAAATAAGTGCCAAGGATTTGCCCGTCATCACTTTGCAGGCCATCGGCAAAGCTCATAGATGTGGAATCAGGGATTAACTGCAAGGGCGCATTCGTTTGTTCAAGCCTAGGGATAAGATAGCTTGATTCACCGCAGTGGATTTCATAGCCCTTAACAGCAACCTTTTGCCCAAGTAACGTTAGCTCACCGCTCACTCGCCGTAACTGTTTTTCGGCTTTCAGTTCTGTGCTCAGCGGCAGGTAGCCAAGTCCTGCGGTATCACCCGCACTGTCTTCAATGCCTAAGGGATCGGCAATGCTTTGGCCTAACATTTGATAGCCGCCGCAAATGCCGAGCACTTTGCCGCCGTAACGCAGGTGTGTGGCGATATCTTTATCCCAGCCTTGCTGGCGTAAAAAGGCTAAATCGGCGCGCACATTCTTACTACCGGGTAAGATCAATACATCGGCAGCGGGCAAATGAGTCGCGTGACTCGCGGCTTGGGTTTGCAACGACACATAATCAAAATCAATATCGGGATGCAGCCGCAGCGGATCAAAATCCGTGTGATTACTGATCCTCGGGTACACTAATACCCGCACTTTTAAGCGGCTGTTAGCGCCTTTGGTCGGCGAGCTTATCAGCGCATCTTCGGCATCGAGATGTAAATCATGCAGATAAGGCAACACACCTAAAACAGGCTTTTGAGTATAAGCTTCAAGCCAATCGAGCCCTGATTGCAGCAGGCTAATATCGCCACGGAAACGGTTGATCACAAAGCCCTTTACCCGCGCCTGTTCGGATTCTGATAACAAGGCCAAGGTCCCGACCAAATGGGCAAATACGCCACCCTTATCGATATCAGCAATGATAATCACAGGACAATCCACGGCTTCGGCAAATCCCATGTTGGCAATATCACCTTCGCGCAGATTGATCTCCGCCGGACTGCCCGCGCCTTCCACCACTATGGTTTGATACTGGGCCGTCAATCGCTCGAAGGATTCCAGCACAGCGCCAAGCGCCATTGCCTTGTAATCCTTAGATTTAGGCCCAAAAAAGGCCGAGGCTTCGAGTGTTGTCAGGGCTTTGCCATGAACGATAATTTGCGCGCCCGTGTCCGAGCTTGGTTTAAGCAGTATGGGATTAAAATCGGTATGGGGCTCAAGATAACAGGCCACGGCTTGCAAGGCCTGTGCGCGGCCAATCTCGCCGCCATCGACAGTAACAGCGCTATTGAGCGCCATATTTTGCGGCTTAAAGGGCGCAACCTTAATCCCCTGACGGGCGAGCAAACGACAAATGCCTGCGACTAAGGTGCTCTTGCCCGCATCCGATGTAGTGCCCTGCACCATCAAGACTGCCGCGCGCCGAGGTGAATTAACCGCAGGCGTATTAATTGCGGGCGTATTAACTACAGTAGTGTCAGCGGTATCGAGTGCATTAGCACAGGCTGTGTTGTCTGTGTTTGGAGAGGACATAGGTTTAAAAGGCTTATTCTAGTTTGCAGTCATTAACATAACAGCTCAGTCTAAAAATCACTTAAGTATGCAACTTAAGCTTAAAACGTGGACTGAGCCCAAAGTCTAAAGTGGTTTCAATGCTAAGGGTAAACCAGCGACCACTAAGGTGACATTATCCGCTAAGGTCGCCACGGCTTGATTTAACCAGCCCGCTTCATCGACAAATTGTCGGCTCAACTCACCTAAGGGTACTATGCCAGAACCGACTTCGTTACTGATCAAAATCACCACTCCCTCAAGCTCGACGAGGGAATCCACAAAAGCGGTTTTCTCGGCCTGCCAACTCGCATGAGCTTTATCGTCAGAGGTTGAAGTGGCAGAGGGTGAAACGGCAAAGTCAGTCGCATTCCACTCAGTCGGCGCGGGTTCATCATCGATGTTAACGTTCGATGCAAGTAATTGATTCGTTAACCAAAGAGTTAAACAGTCTACTAAAATCACTCGCCCAGGTTTTGCTAACTGTTTTAACAGTGCAGTGAGGGCGAGCGACTCTTCAAACAATTGCCATTCGATACCATCGTCCGATCGTCCCGCTTGATGCTTGGCGATACGTGTCGCCATTTCATCATCTAGCGCCTGCGCCGTCGCCACATAGCAGGCATCGAAGCCAAGCGCAGTGTACTGACGCACTAAGGCTTCGCCGTAACGACTCTTACCGCTACGGGCGCCGCCTAGGACGAGGTGGATCACAGTATGTTACCCACAACGAGCAATACAAAATAACACACGATTTCAGATATTTGTTGCGCCGCGCCTAAGGTATCACCCGTGTAACCGCCAATCTGGCGTCTAAAGATCACTATGATCAAACGGCGCAGTCCTATCATCACCAATAGCAATGACAATGCCGCTAACCCCTTGAGGAATAACAGCACTAATACGCCGCTGGCGATCAGGATAAGCAGCTCATTAATGCCTTGATGTTGCGATAGCGGCTTAGACTTACTGGTCTCGTCATCGCGGACATATTTTTCACTAAAGATGATACTGGCTGATACCACACGGCTCACTGTGTGCGCGACGATAAGTGCAGAACCCGCGACTACAGGATCGTACAGGGCCAACTCGACTAACAACTGCCATTTCAGCAGCAGGGCCAACATCAGTGCCAGTGCGCCATAACTGCCAAGGCGCGAGTCTTTCATGATCCGCAGCTTGTCTTCAGCCGTCCAACCCCCGCCAAAACCGTCGAAGGTATCGGCGAGGCCATCCTCGTGGAATCCGCCCGTGAGCAAGACGCCAACCAACATAGCTAAAAGAACAGAAACGCCAGCGGGGAGCCAGTTCTGCGTCAGCCAAAACACTATGGCGCTTAACAAACCGACCAGAAGACCGACGAGACCGAAATAACGGCTGGCCTTATTCAACTTATCGCTATCGACTTCGACCCACTTAGGCATAGGAATGCGGGTAAAATAGCCCATGGCAACTAAAAATAAATCTATCTCTTTGTGCCAGCTTTCGCGTTCTGACATAAAGCATCCTTAGTGAATTCACACTTGCTGCAAGGTTTAAAATTAAAACGGTTGGCTAAAGGCTATTATTTTAAATAAGTAAAATAAGCGACTTAGCAGAGCACATCATACAACAGCCTCAATCCCCGCATCACTAAAACTCGCCATTTGATTGTAAAAATTTACTGAGGCTTGAATAAGCGGCAATGCCAACGCCGCCCCCGTACCTTCGCCTAATCTCAGCCCTAGGGATAATAAAGGTTTAGCCTGCAAAAATTCTAACATTCGCAGATGACCTTGCTCATCGGATTGATGGGCAAAAATCAAATAATCACGCACATTGGGGGCGATTTGCACTGCGACTAATGCCGCCGCTGTCGCGATAAAACCGTCCACGACCACCAGCATTTTACGTTCGGCGGCGGCTAACATAGCCCCCGTCATCTGCACAATTTCAAAGCCTCCTAGGCAAGCTAACACTGACTTAGGCCCAGTTAAAGCGCTTTGATGCAGCAATAACGCGAGCTCAATCAGCATCAGTTTACGTTCTAAGGTTTCGCTATTAATGCCAGTACCACGGCCAACGCAATCAATCACATCCAGCTGCATAATCGCCGCCATAATGGCCGCAGCAGAGGAGGTATTGCCTATGCCCATTTCACCAAAGGCGACTAAGTTACAACCCGCTTGATGGTGACGCTCAATCAAATCGCGCGCCATAGCAAAGCCTTTATCGACGGTTTCCAACGTCATCGCGGGTTCTAAATGGATTGCCCCCGTTCCAGCGCCAAGACGTTGATCGATAATACCTTCAACTCCTTCAACTGGCGTTAACATACCGCAATCGATCACTTCGAGCTTAAAGCCCACCTGCCGACAAAAAACGTTAATCGCCGCGCCGCCATGGGCAAAGTTTTGCACCATTTGGTGAGTCACTTCGCTAGGGGCAATCGACACGCCTTCTGCGGCAATGCCATGATCCCCCGCAAACACTAACATAGTTGGATGGACTATTTTGAGCACATCCGTTTGTGGCTGCTCCGTTTTTTGCAAATCAGTCGTTTGCACGCGGGCAATCTGCAAGGCTAAGGATTCGAGCTGACCTAAGGCGCCGGGCGGCTTAGTCTTAAGATCAATTTTCTGCAGAATCACCAGATCCTGCGCTTTACTCACAAGGCTTATTTGAAAAGACACGGCTGACTGAGACATCCACACTCCACTTTGTAATCTACATTAAATAACCACAACGCATCCCGCGTCTATGACGAACATGTCCAATTGTGCATTTCCAATCGCGGGTGGGATATCAACAGAAATACTGATTATCCCGTCAGTCTGCACTTACGGCATGACTCAAAGATGACGACTTAACTCTGGGTTTACGTCCTGACTAGGTGACTACGGCATGACCTTGTATTTACGGCATGACTCTACGCTTACGTAAAATCAGCAAAAAGAACATGCTACCTATGGCGGCCGTGATAATGCCCACGGGCAACTCTTGATTACCCAATAAACAGCGCGCTAATACATCAATCCACACCATAAATAATCCGCCCACCAGCGCCGTTAATAAAATCGGCTGACGACCGGGAAACAGCATGCGTACTGTGTGGGGGATCATTAACCCGACAAAACCGATACCGCCGCATGTAGCCACCAAAATAGCGGTAATCAAGGAGCAGAGCAGCAACATATTGAGCCGCAGCTTAGGCACATTCACCCCTAAGGTATGCGCCGTTTCATCCCCCGCCTGCAACGCCATGATCTGCCGTTTCATGCCTAAAATAATGAATAAACTCGCACCAATCACCAGTGTCGGCAGTACTAACAAGGACCAACTGGCCTTAGCGAAACTGCCTAAACTCCAAAACAGCACAGAGGCTGTCGCCTGCGGACTGGCGAAATACAGCAGCAGACTCGTTAATGCGCCGAACATAAAGGAGGTCGCCACACCAGAGAGCAACATGCGCTCCACTTGGCTATTGAGCCCAAGCCCAGACAAAGCAAGCACTATCAGTACCGACAAACTGGCGCCAATAAAAGCGCCCAAGGGCAAGCTAAACCAAAGCAAACCAGACAAGGCGCCCGAACCGCTAAAAAGCCCAGAATGTGCCGCCATGCCCGCATTATCAAAAAATCCAGAGCCAGTGAATAAGGTCAACATCACCACAGCACCAAAGGACGCGCCAGAGCTAATGCCAAACAAATAGGGATCGGCGAGCGGATTGCGAGTCACGGTTTGCAACACACTGCCCGCCAGTGACAAACCCGCACCCGCCACAAAAGCCAGTAAAATGCGCGGTAGCCTGAGCTCCATCACAATGCGCTCAGTCATGCCATTGGCTTGAGTGAGGTTCGTCGCCTTATTGATAAACACTTGAATAACATCAGTAAAACTGATGTTCGCCGCACCAAAACTCGTCGCGGCAATAGGCGTTATCAAAGTGATGATACCTAATACGAGCAGCATCAGTTGTTGTCTCGTCAACGGTGTCACGATACGCCCCAAATATGAGATGAAATATTGTTTACTCCCCTGAGTCATCCACCCTCGCCTCGCTCGTTCAGGCCATGATCTACATGGTGGTAACCATAAAAATAGCTGATTAAGGGCTTTTTATGTTGTGGATGGGGCGATACCTGAGCACACACGCCAAACACATCGCCAATTCGCGCCTCGGTTAATACTTCGGTTGGCGTCCCCATAGCGCTGACTTCCCCGTTATGGATCAACAACAAACTATCGCACAGGGCACTGGCTAAATTAAGATCATGAATTGAGGCAATCACGCTAATCCCAAGACTACGCACCAATTCGAGGATTTGAATTTGATAGCGCACATCGAGGTGGTTCGTTGGCTCATCGAGGATTAAAAGTTGCGGCTGCTGCACTATGGCGCGGGCAATCAAGGCGCGTTGCTTTTCACCGCCGGATAAGTGCTCATATTGTTGGTGCATCTTATGGCTCAAGCCAACTTTCTCTAAAGCCTTAGCAATACGCTCAGTATCACAGCTCGAATTGGTATCAAACATGCCCTTGTGGGGCGTTAAGCCCATGCTGACCAATTGCTCTGTGGTGAGGTCAAAATAGTGCGGTGTATCCTGCTGCACTACGGCGACGCGACAGGCAAACGCCTTGGGCGACAAGCGCTCAATATCTTGATCAAAAAGGGTAATTTTGCCCTGAGTCGGGCGAACAAACCGATACAAACAGCGCAGCAAACTGGACTTGCCCGCACCGTTAGGGCCAATCAACCCCAGCATCTGCCCCATTGGCAGCGTAAAGTTAATATCGGAAAGTATGGTTTTGCCATCGATACACCAGCTCAAATGACTCACATTGAGCGCGACTGACGGGCTCAATGATGGGTTAGTGTCATTCACGGGGCTATTAGTTTGGATTGCGGAAAGTTTCACCTAAGCGGCGCTCCTATCGAGTCCAAACCTGTATAAAAAAGGTTGTGCATATTGTCATCTGCTCCCTCGAGTCACCCGCTCGAGAACTAAGGCTGCACGCAGCGATAACAGAAATAGGCAGGTCTCCTGACTCGTAGGGAAGAAGATTCGAGATCTTTTTCACTACTCACAGTTGCGGGCACAGTTCGGGCTGACTGACGAGCAGTTCCCCGATTCCCTATTATGTTTGGGTTGATATGCTCTTTGTTAACAACGCCACTGTGAATTAAAACAACGGAGCGATTCGAACAAAGAGAGTCTATTCCCAACACCTATTTCTGCGACGTTATCACTCATTGCGCATGTAATACGCTATCTGGTTCAAACGTCAGGGAAAAGCATTATCCTACATCTATACCATTAGGCAATGCTGTTTAAATCAGAATATTTTCATGTCAGCTTATTCTCGCCAAACGATCACGCCTACATGATAGCGCCGAGATAGTGAAATAAGGCCTCAACACCTGCGCCCACTAGGCCAATCTAAACGCCAATAGCAGACACCCTGTTCATCTTGCAGCACATTAATGCTCACCACGGCCGCCACGGGTAAATCGAGTTGACTATAAAACCCCACCGCCCGTTCAACCCCTAGGGCACGCGCCATTAAGTGACGGATCACCCCGCCGTGGGTCACGACCCACACTTGAGTGGCTGGCATATTGTCAGCGGTTTCATTAACGGCACTGTTTTCATTACCCATTTTATGTGAGTCAAGGGTCAATCGTTCAAACTCGGCGGCGAGTATCTGGTCAATCGTCCCATTCACCCGCGACTCAAAACTTGCCATAGTTTCACCATTAGGCAGCGGAGTTTGCCAAGGGTTTTGCCAATACGCAGCTAAGCGTTCGCCCTCTTGTTGATACAGTTCATCGAGCCGACAACCGTCCCAATCACCAAAATCAATTTCCTGTAAACCCGACAAACACTGCGCCTGCAATGGCCTTGACTCAGATATCAGTGCCGCCGTCGAATGCAACTCGGCGGCAAAAGCGTGGGCAAAATCGGCGCAGCGGCGTGAAATCGAGCTATAAATCGCGCTACACACGCTGGCCTGTGACTCAACTGCTGCCGACATTTGTTGCCAACCCTTTTTACTCAAAGGCACATCCACACGACCCCGCAAAATAGCGCCGCCTTCACACTCACCGTGGCGTAACAATAACAACCGAACTTGTTTCATATATGCCTTTTTAGTTAGGGACTAGATGCTAGGAACTCAAGCCAAGTGCCTAAATTCTTGATTCTCGATTCTCGCTCCTAATGCCTTTGACTTTCATCTTGCCCTGACAATCATAAGTCGCGTATTATGGACGTCTATACGTTTAAATGTCCAAAGCAAATTTTTAAGAACAAGTATTCAAAAAATGTCGGCAGACGACAATAAAATGCACTTAGCATAACAATGGCCGATTTTTGGACTTAACTTAGCTGTATTTAAGGTAATTATTTATGACGATACCCTCAACCAAAGCCAGCCAAATATTAGCAGACATTCGCAAACAGCTTGCAGAGCGCATTCTGATCTTAGACGGTGCCATGGGCACTATGATCCAAGGCTACAAGCTGGAAGAAGAGGACTATCGCGGCGAACGCTTTAAAGATTGGCATACGGATGTCAAAGGTAACAACGACCTCTTGGTCTTGTCACAACCTCACATCATCAAACAAATTCACACCGACTACTTAAACGCCGGTGCCGACATCATTGAAACCAACACCTTTAACGCCACCACCATCGCCATGGCCGACTACGACATGCAGTCGCTGTCCGCCGAAATTAACTTAGTCGGCGCGCGCCTCGCCCGTGAAGCTTGTGATGAAGCCTTTGCTGCCACAGGCATTCCACGCTACGTCGCCGGTGTGTTAGGCCCCACTAACCGTACGTGTTCGATTAGCCCTGATGTGAACGACCCAGGCTATCGCAACGTCAGCTTCGATGAGTTAGTGACTGCTTACAAAGAATCCACTAAGGCGCTGATTGAGGGCGGCGCGGATATCATTATGGTCGAGACCATATTTGATACCTTAAATGCCAAAGCCGCACTGTTTGCGATTGAATCGGTATTTGATGACTTATTTGGTCAGCATTCTAAAGACAGATTGCCGATCATGATTTCGGGCACCATTACCGATGCCTCTGGCCGCACACTGACTGGCCAAACGACCGAAGCCTTTTACAATTCCCTTCGCCATATCAAGCCCTTATCTATCGGTCTTAACTGTGCACTTGGGCCAAAAGAATTACGCCCCTATGTGGAAGAATTATCCCGCATCAGTGAGTGTTATGTGTCGGCGCATCCGAATGCAGGCCTGCCGAACGAGTTTGGCGGTTACGATGAAACCCCAGAGGACATGGCGAACGTGATCGAAGATTGGGCGCGCGAAGGCATGCTTAATATTATCGGGGGTTGTTGTGGTAGTACGCCTGAACATATCCGCGTGATCCGCGAAGCGGTGAGCCGTCACGATCCACGTATTTTGCCAGACATTCCGGTCGCTTGCCGCTTGGCCGGTTTGGAACCACTGACTATCGACGCCCAATCCCTGTTCGTTAACGTGGGTGAGCGCACCAACGTCACAGGTTCGGCCAAGTTTTTAAAGTTGATCAAAGAAGGCAAGTTTGAGCAAGCGCTCGATGTCGCCCGCGAGCAGGTCGAAAGCGGCGCGCAAATCATCGACATCAACATGGACGAAGGCATGCTCGATGGCGCCGAGATCATGCACAAGTTTTTAAACTTGATTGCCTCTGAGCCCGACATCAGCCGCGTACCTATTATGATCGACTCCTCTAAGTGGGAAGTGATCGAAGCTGGCCTCAAATGTATTCAAGGCAAGGGCATAGTTAACTCGATTTCCCTCAAAGAAGGCGAAGCCAAGTTTATTGATCAAGCCACCTTAGTGAAACGCTACGGCGCGGCGGCCATTATCATGGCATTCGACGAGCAAGGTCAGGCCGACACTAAGGCGCGTAAAATCGAAATCTGTACCCGCGCCTACCGCGTGTTGGTCGATAAAGTCGGCTTTCCGCCAGAAGACATCATCTTCGACCCGAATATTTTCGCCATCTCCACTGG
Organism: Shewanella sp. SW24; assembly: GCF_025653395.1. Lineage (NCBI taxonomy): Bacteria > Pseudomonadati > Pseudomonadota > Gammaproteobacteria > Alteromonadales > Shewanellaceae > Shewanella > Shewanella sp. SW24. The sequence continues at coordinate 3,274 of NZ_JAKKSH010000028.1, read as the reverse complement.
TATCGATGAACACGACAACTATGCAGTCGATTTTATTGATGCCATTAAAGCGATTAAAGCCACCCTGCCCCACGCGATGATTTCGGGCGGCGTATCGAACGTGTCGTTCTCGTTCCGCGGTAACAACCCAGTGCGCGAAGCAATTCACGCGGTATTCCTCTACCACGCCATCAAAGTCGGCATGGACATGGGCATTGTCAACGCGGGTCAGTTAGCCATTTACGACGATATCGATCCTGAGCTTAAAGTGCGGGTCGAAAACGTGGTGCTTAACTTGCCCTGCCCAGTGGAAGGCTCGAGCAATACTGAGCAGTTACTTGAAATCGCAGAGAAATTCCGCGGTGATGGCGCGCAGGTGGGCAAGAAAGAAGATTTAGAATGGCGCAGCTGGCCAGTAAGCCAACGCTTATCCCATGCGCTCGTCAAAGGCATTACCGAATTTATCGATGAAGATACCGAAGCCGCCCGCCAAGAAGCGAAACGTCCACTGGATGTGATTGAAGGCGCCTTGATGGACGGCATGAACGTGGTCGGCGACTTGTTCGGCTCGGGCAAGATGTTCCTGCCGCAGGTGGTGAAATCGGCGCGGGTGATGAAAAAAGCCGTGGCTTACTTAAACCCTTATATCGAGCTAGAAAAGGTCGAAGGCCAATCGAATGGCAAGATTTTGATGGTGACAGTAAAAGGTGACGTGCACGATATCGGCAAGAATATCGTCGGCGTGGTGCTCGCCTGTAACGGTTTTGAGGTATTCGATTTAGGTGTGATGGTGTCGGTAGAGCGAATTCTCGACGCCGTGAAAGAACACAATATCGATATCATCGGCATGTCGGGCCTCATCACGCCGAGTCTGGACGAGATGGTGCATAACGTGAAAACCTTCCACCGTGAAGGCTTAACCATTCCGGCGATTATCGGCGGCGCCACTTGCTCGAAAATCCACACTGCGGTGAAGATTGCGCCCCATTATCCTCATGGCGCCATTTATATCGCCGATGCGTCCCGCGCCGTGCCTATGGTGAGTAAGCTCATCAACAACGAGACTCGCCAAGCGACCATAGACGAAACCTATGCCGAATACGACGACATGCGCACTAAGCGCCTATCCCAAGCCAAGCGCAAAGAGATAGTCTCACTCGAAGCGGCCCGTGAAAACCGCTGCCAACACGATTGGGCCAATTACACCCCGTTCACGCCAAACGTGCTCGGTCGCCAAGTGTTTGATAATTATCCGTTAGAAGATTTAGTCGAGCGTATCGACTGGACACCGTTTTTCCGCTCGTGGGAACTGCATGGCCATTACCCTGAAATCCTCACCGATAAAGTGGTCGGCGTCGAGGCGCAAAAGCTGTTCGCCGATGGTCAGGCCATGCTCAAACAAATCATCGAAGAAAAGTGGCTCACGGCGAAAGCCGTTATCGGCTTATTCCCTGCCAATACCGTCAATTACGACGACATTGAACTCTACACAGATGAGTCGCGCACCACAGTCGAAATGACCACACATCACCTGCGGATGCAGCTTGAGCGTGTCGGCAATGACAACTTCTGCCTATCCGACTTTGTTGCGCCAAAAGACTCAGGCGTCGCCGATTACATGGGCGGCTTTGCGGTGACCACAGGCCATGGCATAGACGAACATGTGGCACGTTTTGAAGCCAACCACGACGACTACAACGCCATCATGCTCAAATGCTTAGCCGACCGTTTGGCCGAAGCCTTTGCCGAGCGGATGCACGAACGGGTACGTAAAGAGTTTTGGGGTTATGCGGCCGATGAGCAGTTAAGCAACGAAGCCTTAATCCGCGAGAAATACAAAGGTATACGCCCCGCACCGGGCTACCCAGCTTGCCCAGACCACACAGAAAAAGGTTTGTTATGGGACTTGCTCAAGCCCGATGAAACCATCGACTTGAACATCACCGAAAGCTACGCCATGTTCCCCACAGCGGCAGTATCGGGCTGGTATTTCGCCCACCCGAAATCCCGCTACTTTGGCGTGAGTAACATAGGCCGCGATCAAGTGGAAGATTATGCGAAGCGCAAAGGGATGACTGTAGCTGAGACGGAGAAATGGCTGGCGCCAGTGCTAGATTATGATCCCGAGTGATTGGGATCTGCAATCACCCGCAGGGCTTAAACTTTCAAACTTCGTTTGAATTAAGCGTTAAAGTCGTGGGGCTTCACCCCACACCCGACCAAGGAGGACTGCTCGTCCTATCCTCCTTGGATTCTCCAAGACGCCCCTAGCGAAGTTACATGCATTAGTTACTGGCTTCGTGCTTATTCGAAAATCGCTAACGCTTCCGATGGGGCGTCCCTTCCCCCCGAAAGCTACGCAGACGTCCTGTCTGCGTCACGCTATTTTCTTCAACGCCCTTCAGCAACTTCGCAGGGGATCGGTGAACTTCTGTGGCACTAGGGTAAAGTTTTAGCATTCTAAGAGTTATATATCTCTCGGCTTATTTAAAGCAAGACCAAAACATAGCTGGAAATCGACTACAGTGCAATTGACGATGAGAGTCCATTTTTATCAACTAATTACGTAAAAACTAAATATAAAACAATGTTGTTTGGTAAACAATTTTTTTACTCGAATCATTCAAATCTGGTCGATGTTTTATACACAATGGAAATCCGGTATCAATTTGTTCCCAACATCTTGATGCTCCAGAAGTTAGCGTTTTTTTATGAACTAAATATGTTTCCGAATTTTTATCAACACAAATTACAAAATTCCTAGAATCTCTAGCATGTATTGAACTAACTTTAACAACTGTAAATCCATTGTTTACGGCTTTACTATCATTCATAAAGCAATCTAATAGCTCATGCCAATAATCACTATCAAAAAAATTACCCTCAACTTTAAGACGATACAACGTTCCAATTACACTCTTAAACTTATAACAAAAATCTGAATCTGCAACCATTTGAGTCATAACTTGATGTGCATGGGCAGATACAAACTTAGTAACACTTGACGCAAATCCCGAATCTTTAAAGTAATTATAAAAGCAATACTGTGCACTGAAGGATCCCCTCATAAATCAGCCATAGCATAGCCATATTTGAGCAACTGATTGGCGAATAATACCCAGGCCGCCAGCAATTCTTTCTCCGTGATTTGATAATCAGGCCGCCTGAGTACCTCCAATCCCAAGCGAATCGTTGAGAGTACCGTTCGATGCCCAATGGTATTGGCCTGAAAATGCTTATCCCAGCCCTGTTGCTGTGCGTGTAAACCAACTAGCCACAACAGGCATTGAACCAT
>NZ_JAKKSH010000027.1:0-62450 GCF_025653395.1 Shewanella sp. SW24 | reverse complement strand
GTCGCCGCGGGAATTGTTGGGATAACGCACCAATGGAGCGTTTCTTTAGAAGTTTGAAATCTGAGTGGATACCCGCCAATGGTTATGGGAATTTTACAGAAGCAGATAAAGAGATCACAAATTACATCACTGGATATTACAGTGAGACCAGACCCCATCAATATAATGGTGGGTTAACGCCAAATGAGTCAGAACGTTTATATTGGAATGACTCTAAAATCGTGGCCAATTTTACTTGACCACTACAAATGGATAACGCAAGGAAGAGCGCTGCGCTGTTAGAGAGTGACTTCGTCACTGCTAGTATCAAGATAATCCTTATTGCTTACTTATCTCGTCTATCGCCAATCACTTTGGCGGGGTTGCCAGCCACTATCGCCCAGTCGGGTACATCTTTCGTCACTATGCTGCCCATGCCGACCACGGCGTGATCGCCAATGGTCACACCATCGACTATGCCTGCCTGAGCGCCAATCCACACATCTTGGCCAATAACAATGCCTTTGGAGTTAGCAGCTTGTTGATAGATGGGCGTATCTGGCGCCATGCCATGGTTGAAGGCGTAAAGGGTGACATTATTGGCGATGCGGGTCTGGCTACCAATTTGAATACCCACTCTACCGCCATCGAAGGAGCAGCCATGATTAATCGCCACTTCGTCCCCTAGCGTGATAGGCCCATGCAAAAAACACTCGGCGGCGATCATGCAGCGATTACCCATGCGGATATCACGATTGGGTTCGGCAAATAACTGCGCCTCGGGGGCGATAAAGCATTGCTCGCCGATAGTTACCGTTTCGAGGGCGCAAAGTTTTGCTTGAATATCGTCTTGCCAAGGTTTGGCCCAGATTAAATGTTTCTCTTTTAAAGAAAAATACAGCCACGGCATCCAAGAGAGCCGCTTTTTATGCTGGCTTTGATAATCAGGTTTTGATGTAGGCGTTGGCGCGGACATTTAGCCACATTTCCCCGGTTTGAGTTCCAATACTAAGATGTATTCTTGGTCATTGTCATCGACCGCTATTTGCCAGAACACATCTAAATCATAGAGGGCGACTTGATATAACTTAGGATCGTCCTTGGCTTTTTTGTAGGCGGGGCGCGGATCTTGCCCCAGCACACCGCGGATAAGCAGAGCTAAATCTGTGTAGGTTTCCTGCAGGGCGTAACGCTCAATCTGTGTCTTGGCATGGTCAGAATACACCACTGAAATCAGTTTAGGCGCGTCTTGGGCAATGCCACCCACAGCATCGGTAATAGAATCTGAGAAAGGAATGTATGGCTTAATATCAATTATCGGTGTGCCATCGAGCAGATCCATACCGGAAATTTCGAGGCACACTTTGCCCTTGCGCTGCACTACACCGTGCAATTTCACCACAGATTGACCTATGCCATTGGGGCGAAAAGTGGAGCGAGTGGCGAACACGCCGAGTTTTTCATTGCCGCCTAATCGCGGTGGCCTGACTGTGGTTTTCCAACCTTGGGCAAGATTTTCATGGAAGCAAAATAGCAACCAGAGATGGGAATATTGCTCTATGCCACGCACCGCATCGAGATGATTGACATGGGGTTCGAGTTCGACATAGCCGCGAGCCTCAACGAGTCCGGGTTGTCTTGGAATGCCAAACTTTTGTTTATAGGGGGTGCGGCATGTCGCTACTGCGACAATTTGGTTGGTAAATGTCATGCAAAAAATTACCTAAAAGGGTAAGTATCACAACCGCCTAAGCTCATCATTAAGGCCCATCTTTGAGCGCTAATTATGCAGCGTTAGCCATGAATCCTTGCTCATGGAACATCAGCCATTAAGCGGTTGATAGGGGCAATCTTAGAACACTATAGGATCACGCCGCGAGCAGTATGCTTAATATGCGTGAGGCTTACTCTGTTGTAGCCGTTTTTACTGCTTGACCAACGCATAATGCGCGGCTGATACAACCTTGGGCAGCTTCTTCAAATATGACACATTGCTTGATGATAATGCCGTTAGCCCCTTTATCTGCCGCATTGCGACGGGCTTCGGTTCTGGCATCGGCAAGTGACGCAGGCGCGCCGTTGGTATCGGCCTGACAGGACTCACCTTCGACTAATCCTTTTAATTCATAATGACCTTTCGGCAAGGTATCGCCTTCATAAAGGACGACATCGGATGCCTTGAAATAGTCATTAATCGCCTCACTGTCCAAATTACTGTTAAAACTGTAGTCGCTTGCACAGGCACTGAGCAGGAGCACTAATGCACTTGAGAGGATAATTTTCATGGTTTGACCTGAGGTTGAGGAGAAAACTGCGCAACCTTGGTAGGTTGCGCCGATGCGATATTATTATCTGAGTAAATTCTACCGCTTAAGGTACTTTTGATAAAGCTGCTGATGGCGATTATTCAGATCTATCTGCCGCCCTTCAATCCAGATAGCCTCAATTTTATTGGTCATAGGGTCGAGAATGTCCCCCTCTGACAGCACGACACTGCCTTGGTATCCCACCGCTATCGCACCTAAATCCTCCACACCTAGCAACTTTGCGGCATCTAAGGTGATGGATTTCAGTGCTTGTTCAGGCGTTAAACCATAAGCGGCGCTGTAACCTGCGGCGTAGGGGAGGTTACGGCTATTCCAGTCCGATGAGAACCCAAGGGCGAAGGGAATACCTGCATTGGCGAGTAAAGATGGGATCTTAAAGGGTAAATCGACTGGCTCATCTTTACGTTTAGGCAGACTCAAGATATGAGGGTAAATGACCCCAGCTTTAACTTCCCTTAGGCTTGAGTCCAAACGCCATGCATCGTATCCGCCGACAATCACCAATTTGAATTGGTATTTTTTCGTCAAGGCGATCACTTGCTCAATTTGGCCAACACTGTCGGCATGGGCAAACAGTGTCGCTTTGCCTTGGTATAGCGGCAGCATAGCCTGCCAGCGCAGGTCGTTGGTCGCGGACTGTGGATCTTCATCCTGGTTTTTGTCTTTGCCGTTGGCCTTATCACTTAAGAAATAGCGATAGCCATCTTCAAAGGCGATATTGAGCTTGTCGATCGCCTGCTGATTTTTCTCGATGGCCTTGGCTTTCTCTTTTTCATCTTCTGGCATGCGTTTGATTTGCGGCCAATAGACATGGAACTGTCCAGCACTTGGTGTCATTGCATCTTCAATCGTCCATGCATCGAGATCCACCAGTACCGATTGTCCTGCTAACCCATCACCGCTCGGAACGATTTGTGCGTGGGTAATGCCGTTGTAACGTATGGTCGGGATGAGCTCCGAATCCGGATTATAGGCTGTGGCCGTGCTGATCTGTGGGTTGATGTAGCCCACCTCGGCGTTATCAACTGTGGGGCGGCTCATTTCAATTTCGACTAAGCCTAAACTGGTATCGAGGGCGATTAAGCCCGGATACAAGTGTTTACCGCTGGCATCGACGACTTGAGTGTCACTGGTTTCTGCGGTTGCACTGTTGATTTGGCTGGTGAGTTGAGCTCCAACGGCCGTGATCTTGCCATTTTCAATCAAGACATCAGTATTGCTGAGCACGCCTTGACTGACTGTGTGCACTGTGGCGTTTTTTATCAGTACGCTGCGACTTTGTTTAGGAGTCGGCACGATATCGTTGGCCATCACTGGGGCCAGCGTGGTGCAAATCGCGCCCAGTAGCGCCGCAAACAAAACGGGTTTAGATGAATGTTGCATTATTTGGCTCCCTGATGAGTGTGGCCCCATGCCTGATAGTGGGTGTCGCAGTGCCACTGTGGCTCGTTAAGTGGCGTGACTTTTTCACCCGCTTTGGCCTGATCATCACTGCTGAGAATTTTTTGGATAAGTGCGGCGCGCTCGTTGACGACCGCTTGCTGGACAATTTGGTCTTGATCGCGGTCAAAGTAGCGTTTTCCTTCAACCCATGCCTGTGTCACTTTGGCGTAAATCGACAGAGGCTCTGCGTTCCACAGCACGATATCGGCCATTTTCCCTGGGGTGAGTGAACCCACAAATTCATCGACTCTTAATTGCTTGGCCGGATTAATAGTGACCATGTTCCAAGCATCTTCCTTCGACATATTGCAATACATCATAGACTTCGCCGCTTCTTGGTTGAGTCTGCGCTGCATTTCATAGTCGTCTGAGTTTATGCTGGTGGTCACGCCTTTATTTTGCATCAAACACGCGTTCTGCGGAATCGCGTCGTACACCTCAAACTTATAGGCCCACCAATCGGCAAAGGTCGATGCGCCAGCGCCATGGGCGGCCAGTTCACTCGCCACTTTGTAACCTTCGAGAACATGGGTAAAGGTTTGCACTTTAAAGTGATAGGCCTCGGCAAGACGGATAAACATCAGAATTTCTGACTGTACGTAAGAATGAATGTGCACATCACGTTGCTGATTTATTACTTCGGCCACAGCCTGCAGGCGATAACTTGGGCGCGGTGCGACGGTTTTTTTCTTATCGCTGGAGCGCAGATCATCATAGGCTTTTAACGCATTCTCATAGGCGATGGCGGCATCGAAGGTCTCTTCAAATAACGCTTTGACTCCCATACGCGTTTGCGGGAAGCGCTGCACAAATTTCTCGCCCCAGTTGCTCTGTTTGACGTTTTCACCTAAAGCAAACTTGATACTGGCGGGCGCATTAGCAAATTTGAGTTGTTCGGCTGGCTCACCCCATTTCATTTTGATCAGTTGCGATTGGCCGCCAATAGGATTGGCGCTGCCGTGGAGTAATTGCGCGCTGGTGACGCCGCCCGCTAAGGCCCGATAGATTGAAATATCGTCGGGATTAATAATATCGCCAATGCGTACCTCAGAGGTAACTGCGTCTGTTCCTTCGTTAGTACCGCCATTAATGGCGATATGCGAGTGTTCATCGACTATGCCGGCGGTGAGGTGTTTACCTGTTGCATCGAGGACTTGATAACCTGATGGTGTACTTAATTGTTGGCCAATTTTTTCGATGCGGCCATTGGCCATCAAGAGATCAGCATGTTCGAGAATGCCTTGCTTATCCGATGTCCACAGGGTGGCATTTTTGATGTGCAGCTTCTCCACCTTAGGTGCTTCGCTCAGTCCGTAAGCAACGTTAGGGAAGGTGAGGTGACTCACTAGGCTCGTGTTGGCTTCATTCTTGGGAGCATGATTGCTTGCTTGGTCTGCTTTTTTGAGCTTTGCAGTTTGAGTCATAGCGACACCGGCAACATTTGTAGTGCGACTTTTTGCATCGACCATACGACCTTGAATGCCGTCATCGGCCATCCACAGCGTAAAGCGGCTAAGGCCATTAATGCCTGCGGCGCTCAAATCGGCAGTAAAGCTCAATCTCCCGTTATCATCTAACTTAAGTTGAGTGAGTAAGATACTTTGTTCGCCACTGCTTAAATTGCCTTGGATGTTGGGTTTATCACTTTTACTTTCATCATGTAGCGATAAATCTAGCGTGAGGTTATTGAGGCTTAATTGGTAATCTCCCAGTAATCGTGCTTGGGGAAGTGAGCGCAGACTTTGCTCCTGACCTTGCAACCAAACACTGTAGATCTGGCCATCTTTAAAGATATTGCCTTTAGTGATAACAAAGTCAGCCATATAACCGGGCGCGAGTTTACCGGTAAAGTCGGCGGTGCCTGTCATCTCTGCGGCTTGGGTGGTGAGTGCCGCGAGAGCGTTTTCTTCACTTAAACCTTGGGCAATGGCTTGGCGTAGGCGCGGCCAGAAGGCATCGGTCTTAATCCCAAACTGCGTTAACGCAAAGGGGATTCCTGCGTTAGCTACCGCCGCAGGGTTGGTCGGTGCACGTTCCCACTGTCTTAAATCCGCCAGTGATACTTCACGATCAGCGTCATCTGTCCCGACATCCGGTGCCTGCGGATAGTTTAAAGGCAAGATCAACGGATAGTTCAGCGCCTTTAACTCATTGATGCGTGAGTATTCTTGACCATTACCAAGTAGGTTGGCTGGCAGTTTATGTTCTTTGAGTAAATGGGCTGCACGTAATTGGTCGTTGAGATTTTTGGTTTCAAAGATAATTTGCTTATCGGCTAAATTATCTAAACGCTCAAAGGCGATATTAAATTCGACTTGATTGTTTATTGCGCCATTGGCAGGTTTGTTTTTATTTTGGTTATACCAATTTGCATCGGCAAAGGTTTGCCTAATAAGTGCAATGCTGCCCATTAATGATGAGGGATAATCTTGTTCAGACGAACCTTTATCAAATGCCATAAAAGGTTGACTGCGGGCGCGATAAATCACTTCATTAGCCGTTTTGTCCGCTAATGAAAGGCTGACACCCGTCCCACGGAAGATACCGTCGAGTTTGCTACTTTGCACACTGGTGAAACCATTATTAATCCACTCTTTTGCGCGTTCTTTATTGGGGTAAACGTAATTAAACCATTCTTTTTCAGAATGAATTGCACCATTTTCCGCATTACCACCGATACGCTTTATATCATAGACGGGGCGAGTGAGCTTAAGTTTGGGATATTCGAATTCAATCCCATAATCGGTAAAAGGATCGATAAATCCGGGATAAATTGTATAACCACTCAAATCGATTCTAAATGCGCCAGCGGGAATGTCGTTGTGCTCAATAATGGCTTTAATTTGATTATTTTCAATTAATAAAGTGGCATCGCTTAAACGCTTTCCCGGGGCAATAATTAATTCAGCATGGGTAAATGCAGTGAGTTTACTGGATGTTGTTCCAGTATTGAGTTGGGCAAATGTTGTTTGTGATACTAAGCTAGCGATTATGCTGCAGCTTATCATTATCTTATTGTTTATCTGCATTATTTTATTCAATCGAGTGAGGGTGAACAAAGAGTAACTGAAAGCAGATGTAAATACTAAGGCTGAATTGTAACGTAATTTGAGCGGGAGTGAGGTGCGGAATTAACGGCTGTTGTTTAAGTTTGAAACGATTGATGGATATAAAAAAGCTCGCAATTAATGCGAGCTTTTATGCAAACTTGTGTTGGCAAATTAGCGCCATCACACTTGGTTGGATTAGATTAAGAAATCTTCCATAGAACGACCTTTGTTGATCTCGTTCTTAAATACGGTAGGCATACGGCCTTGGCCAGTCCATTGAACCATTTCACCGTCAACTTCAATTTGGTATTTAGCTGGACGAGGAGCGCGTTTCTTCGCAGCAGCTTTAACAGCTACGCCACCTAAGTCATCAATTGATAAACCAACGGCTTCCATTTGTTGACGGATTTCTTCAATCTTAGCATTACGAGCTGCCATGGCTTGTTCTTCTTCCTCAGCCATAGACTCGCGTTCTACTAAAATTTTATCTAATTTGTCGGCTAAATCACGTAACTCTTCAACGCTAAGTTCTTTTACTGCAGCTTTAAAACGACGGCCGTGAGTTAATATCTCTAAAAATTCGCTCATATCTATTTTCGTCCCACTCTATTTTTAATACAGGATAATGGTGAACAACACCTAAATGATAGAAACTAATATAGCTCGAATCAAATAAAATTATGCGTTTTAAGGAAATTAAATATTATTTATTTTTTGAACTTTTCTTATTCCCTCAAATAAGTGTCCAAAAAAGTGGCCGTTGCAGCGGATTAAAAAATACAAACAGGCGTTTGACTTTGGTTGACGTTAACGTTAACAGGACGTAAAGTTGCTCTATCCTGCATTGGTATTAACCAATGTTTTGTCCATGTACATGAAAGTGTAGGAAGGAAACCCTATGAAAGTATTGGTGCCCGTTAAGCGCGTTGTTGATGCCAATGTGAAGGTCAGGGTCAAAGCTGACAATACAAGTGTTGACACTGCAAACCTAAAAATGGCGTTGAACCCTTTTTGTGAAATCGCAGTAGAAGAAGCGGTTCGTTTAAAAGAAGCGGGTAGCGCTACTGAAGTGGTTGTTGTCAGTATTGGTAATAAAGCCGTGCAAGAACAACTGCGTACCGCGCTTGCATTAGGCGCAGATCGTGCAATTCATATCGATACTGAAGAAGAGCTCGTGCCAGTGTCTATCGCCAAATTGCTCAAAGCGGTACAAGACAAAGAACAAGCAGAGCTGGTGATTTTTGGTAAGCAATCCATCGATGGTGATAATAACCAAACTGGCCAAATGTTTGCCGCGTTAATGGATATGCCACAGGCGACCTTTGCTTCAGAAATCAAATTAGAAGCGAATACATTACAAGTCACCCGTGAAATTGACGGCGGCATGCAAACTCTCAAATTACCTTTACCTGCTGTCGTGACCGCCGATTTACGTTTGAACGAACCCCGTTACGCTTCATTGCCTAACATAATGAAAGCCAAGCGTAAGCCATTAGAAGTATTTACTGTGGCAGACTTAGGCGTGACGTTAAAGAGTCACCAAACGATTGTGAAGGTCACTCCGCCAGCTGAACGTAAAGCGGGCATCATGGTAGCGTCGGTAGCTGAGCTAGTTGAAAAGTTAAAAAATGAAGCGAAGGTGATCTAAATGGCCATTTTAGTATTAGCTGAACATGATAATGCTGCACTGAAACTCGATACGGCAAAAATTGTTACCGCCGCCCGTGCCATAGGCGATGAAGTACATGTCTTAGTTGCGGGTCACCAATGTGGCGCGGTTGTCCAAGCGGCGCAGGCACTACAAGGTGTTAGCCAAGTACTCGTTGCTGATGCCAGCGTGTATGAAGCGCATTTAGCGGAAAATTTTGCCAAATTGCTGGTGGACTTAGCGCCAAACTATGGTCACATTCTGGCCTCGGCTTCAAGTTTAGGTAAGGACACGCTTCCGCGCGTTGCAGCATTATTAGATGTCGCGCAAATCTCAGAAGTTATTACCGTCGTCAATGCCGATACCTTTGTGCGCCCTGTGTATGCGGGTAACGCCTTAGCGACAGTGCAAAGCCATGATGCCATTAAAGTGATAACAGTGCGCGCCAGTGCGTTTGACGCTGCGCCAGAAGGTAACAGTGCAGCTGTGACGACACTTGATAAAGTGTTTGAAGCGAGAACTCAGTTTGTTTCTCAATCGCTGACAGTTTCTGCCCGTCCAGAGTTAGGCAATGCTGGCATTATTGTATCTGGTGGCCGAGGCATGGGCAGTGGTGAAAACTTCGGCATGTTAGAGCAACTTGCTGACAAGCTCGGTGCAGCAGTTGGCGCATCACGCGCCGCAGTTGACGCAGGTTTTGTGCCTAACGATTTACAAGTAGGTCAAACCGGTAAAATCGTTGCGCCAAACTTGTATATTGCCGTCGGTATTTCTGGCGCGATTCAACATTTAGCCGGCATGAAAGACGCTAAAGTCATCGTTGCAATCAACAAAGATCCTGAAGCGCCGATTTTTCAAGTTGCCGATTATGGACTCGTTGCTGATCTGTTTGAGGCGGTTCCTGAGCTGATTACAAGTCTCAGTTGATTTTATCTGTGATCTAGGTCACATTAAGTGGCTTTGCGGTAGCATCTGCTAAGCCGCTTATGTTTTTATGTGCCTCACGCCCGTGCAAGGGCGTTCTTAGAAGTAGAGGCGCGCCAAATATTAGTAGTGATCAGTAGGGTGATTCCGTTGATCGATTGCGAAAGGATTTGGTGCCGAAGTGGTTCGATTTATCACGATCAACTGCTGGGGTTGTACCTAATAGGTGCAGCACTGCCATAGTATTTTCCGATATGGATTTTGGGAATAGTTACTATGGAGCGCTACTGATAGGACAGGTGACCTTGGGTATCTATTGCCTTTTCCCACCAGTTCAGTCGCCCTCCATTCGTATTTAACGAAGATAATAATCAATGACTGTTATGAATTATGCCGATTCGGCACTTTCCTTGTTGCCGCCTGCGGTGGCTATCGTGTTGGCGATCTTGACTCGCCGTGTACTGCTTTCTTTGGGGTTAGGTATTTTAATTGGTGCTTTATTGCTCAATCAATTTTCACCTTTAGCAACGGGTGAGTTTGTATTTAATGGCGTTAAAGGGCTTTTTTGGACTGATAAAGGTCTAAATTCGTGGAACTTATATATTCTCGGTTTCTTAATTGTACTGGGAATGATTACAGCGTTAATTACCGTAAGTGGCAGCGCGCGGGCTTTTGCCGATTGGGCTCGTTTACATATACGTAATAAACGTGATGCTAAACTATTGACCATGTTTTTAGGTTGCGTAGTTTTTATTGATGATTATTTCAATAGTTTAGTTGTTGGTTCGGTCGCTCGACCTGTTACCGATCGTTATTATGTTTCCCGTGCTAAGTTAGCTTATTTATTAGATTCTACTGCCGCGCCTGTGTGCGTTATTTCTCCAGTTTCGAGCTGGGGCGCTTATATTATCGCACTCATTGGCGGGATATTAACTGCCCATGGTTTTGCTGATACGGGTCATTTGAGTATTTTTATTCAAATGATCCCAATGAACTTTTACGCAATCTTCTCCTTGTTATTATTACTTTTTGTTGTCTTTATGGGATTAGATGTTGGGCCAATGCGTGAGCATGAGCTCAATGCCCAACGTGGTAATTTATACGATGAGTCTAAAGGATTACCGCCTGGGGCTAACGCGGATTTACCTGAAGCCGAAACCGGTAAGATTTTAGGTCTATTTCTGCCGATTACCGTGTTGGTATTTGCAACCCTCTATTTTATGATTAACAGTGGCGCTCAAGTACTCGCGGCGGAAGGGATTGAATTTAATATTATTTCTGCTTTTGAGAAAACCGATGTCAGTTCATCACTTTTCTTTGGTGCATTAATTGGTCTAGCGGTTTCGCTGATATTGAATTTAGTGCAAGGCGTTGAGAAATTGATGATAGTCAAAGGTATAGTGCAGGGCGCTCGCTCTATGCTGCCGGCGATTTACATCCTGTTATTTGCTTGGACAATCGCAGGTGTGATTGGTCAACTCGAAACCGGTAAGTTTATGGCGAGTTTAGCAACAGGAAATATTCCGTTCGCGTTTTTACCCGCCTTAATGTTTGTGCTAGCAGGTATTACCGCGTTCTCAACTGGTACTAGCTGGGGTACGTTCGGGATCATGTTGCCGATTGCTGCTGATATGGCGATGGGAAGTCACACTGGCATGATGTTGCCTATGCTTGCCTCTGTGCTGGCGGGTGCTGTATTTGGCGATCATTGCTCGCCGATTTCCGACACGACTATCTTGTCGTCTACGGGCGCCAGTTGCCACCACATCGACCATGTGGTGACTCAGCTACCTTATGCACTCATTGCGGCGTTTATTAGCTTAGTGGGTTATGTGGCACTTGGATTTACCGAGTCTGTTGTCGCTGGTTTAGTGGCTTGTAGTGTGGCATTTGTGATCAGTATTATCGTACTTAAAATCAAATCTAAAGGCGCAATTAGCTAGACGTTAATTGAAACCTTTCACTGCAAACGTTCACGACAAATAAGTCAAAATAAATCAGCCAGCATTATGCTGGCTGATTTTTTTGGTTAAGGCTGAGTTTGTCTTTATCTATAGCCTATCGCATTAAGGCTATCAACTCTTAGCTTAGCGTGCTTGATCTAGACCGCGGCGTTTAAGTAAGCCTTCTGTGGTGGGTTCTTGTCCGCGGAAGTTTTTGTAGGCGTCCATTGGCGCTATGCTATTACCCACTTCACGGATCGTTTTGCGGTACTTCATGCCGATTTCACGATTGAGCCCGCCTTGGGTTTGTACATAGGCAAACGCATCCGCCGCTAAAATCTCACTCCACATATAAGCGTAATAACTTGCCGAGTAACCGCCGGGGAAGGCGTGGGCAAAATAGGTCGACTTATAACGCGGAGGTACGGCACTAATGTTTAAGCCGTGCTTTTTCAAAGCATTGGCTTCAAAGGTTGGTACATCTTGCAGCGGGGTATCTGGGCTTAATGAATGCCATTCCATGTCTACTAATGCAGCGGCCATGTATTCCAGTGTGTCAAAGCCTTGGTTGAAACTGCCAGATTTCAGTAGTTTTTGCAGCAGTTCATCGGGAATGGGTTTGCCCGTTTCGTAGTGTTTCGCGTAGTTCGCTAACACTTTTGGATGGGCTGCCCAATCTTCTTCAAACGTCGATGGAAATTCGACAAAGTCGCGTGAAACCGAGGTACCCGCCAGACTTGGATAAGTCACTTTAGAGAACATGCCGTGGGTGCCGTGACCCATTTCATGGAACATAGTGGTGACTTCGTTATAGCTGACGAAGGTGGGTTGACCTTCGGGCGCTTTCTTTATGTTCATCACGTTGACGACCACAGGTTTAGTGCCTTCGAGGAAGGATTGACCGACGAACGAACTCATCCAAGCGCCACCACGTTTACCTTCACGGGCAAAATAGTCGGCGTAGAAAATGGCCATGCTTGAGCCATCGGCATCAAACATTTCGTAGGCTTTCACATCGGGATGGTAAACCGGTAAATCTGGGCGTGGTTTTAAGGTGACGCCATAGAGTTCTTTGAGTGTGTAGAATACGCCGTCTTCGAGCACACGGTTAAACTCGAAGTATGGGCGAATGCTATTGGCATCGAGGGCGTATTTTTCTTGGCGAACTTTTTCTGCGTAAAACTCCCAGTCCCACGGTGCCAGTTCAAATTTCCCACCGGTTTTAGTGATCATGGCTTGAATGTCGGCCGCTTCTTTCTCTGTGTTAGCAACTACCGCAGGCACCATTGAACCAAACATGCTGTAAACCGCTTCGGGTGTTTTGGCCATTTGCGGTGCTAATCGATAACTTGCCCAGTTTTCATAGCCTAATAGTGTTGCGCGCTCGGCTCTGAGTTTCGCTAAACGAGATACGAGTGACGCAGTTTCGTTTTCACCAGTTAAGCCACGGTTCGCTGAGGCTTCCCAAATACGCTGGCGTAGCTCACGGTTTTCCAGTGATGCCAACACAGGTTGGCGAGTGGTGTTGGTGATGTTAATCAGATACTTGCCATCGTGACCGGCCGCTTTGGCATCGTTCGCGGCTGAAGCTATTTCACCGTCGGTTAATCCAGCAAGTTCACTTTTTGAATCCACCACAACGGCGATTTCTTTGGTTAAGCGTAATAAACGCTGAGAGAACTCATTCGTTAGTGTTGATTGTTCTTCATTTAACGCGCGGATTTTAACTTTTTGTTCATCGGTAAGTTTAGCGCCAGCCATGATAAAGCGTTGGTGATACACCTCAACCAAACGCACGGCTTCTGGGGTTAACCCTAAGTTGGTGCGGTCGTTATAGATGGCTTCGATACGGGCAAATAGCGCTGGGTTTAAGTTGATATTATCTGAGTGGGCCGCCATTTTTGGCGCCATTTCGCCTTGGATTTTACGCAGTTCTGGATTGCTGTTTGACCCTGCTAAATTATAAAACACGCTTGATGCACGGTTGAGTAGGGCGCCGCTTTTCTCCATAGCCACAATCGTATTATCGAAGGTTGCTGCTGCCGGATTATTGGCTATTGCGAGAATTTCTTGGTACTGCTCTGCCATGCCTTGCTCTAGGGCTGGCGCGAAGTGCTCATTCTTAATGAGGCTAAAATCGGGTGCTTGATATTGCAGGTTACTGGCTTGGAACAGCGGATTTTGGTTTTGTACCGAGATAACGTTAGGTGCTTTAGTTTCTGTGCTGCTGCAACCTGCCATGAATCCGGCGGTGAGAGTGGCGCCGATGGCGATGGCAATAAAACTTTTACGCATAATTGAGTGACTTCCTTTGAATTGTTGTTTTTTAGGACTGTAACGTTAGTAACTTAAATAGGGCTGAAAATGGCTTGTTATCGGGAATGTCTAAGTAAAAAAGGAGCCTCGCATTAGCGAGACTCCTTTGGCTATTTCCTTGCAGGGAAAATAGGTACCGCTTTTTACTTACTTCTTAATCACGCGATGATGAGATGATTAATTAGCGAGTAAACTTGTGGTATTTATCAATACCAGAACTTCTACCTGTGTCATGACATACTGCACAGGATTCAGAGGTCGGTTGTTTAAACCAGTCAGCAACCTTTGGTATGCTGATTTCACCACCGTTGCTTGCCATATGCGCCTTAGCTGAATCGCTAGTGTGGCAGGCATAACAGTTAGCGGTGACTGGGCTTGTCATTTTGCTACCTGGCTCAGCGATGTATTGATTTGGCACTTTGCTTAAATCAATCGCTTTTTCATGACAGGCAACGCAGCTAGTAGAGGCTTCAATCGCGCCTGCACCGTTAGCGGTTTGCGCTTGAGTTCCATCAGCTTTAACTTCACCGACTTTAGCGCCATTACCCCAGTGCCAGCTGTGCACCATAGGACCAAAACCTGCGCCTAAGGCTGCTGAAGTACGTTCCATGCCGTTGTCATGGCAGGCGATACAAGCTTTACCACCTTCATCGAAGGCACCATTTTTGTGGAACGCAGTGGCATCGTTGTGACAAGTAGTACAGCTGTTAGTACTCGCTATCTCACGACGTTCGAAGCCAGAGACCTTTTGAGTGGTGACAGGGTTAACGACATCTGAGTAAGCCGTAAAGGATATGCCCATAGAACCATCATAACCTGTCGCTCTTAGGTTGCCATTACTTTGGTAGCGTTGCTTGCCATCATATTCCATCCAACCAGCGGTACTGAATGTCACGCGGGCAGAATAAACATAGTTAGCATTCACTGCGCTGATATCTGTCAGTAAATGACAGATATTTTTAGTGCCGTCAGTGTTGTAACCATAGTAGTAGTTAGTACGGTTACCTGGGCGACCCACTAAGCTGCCATTTTCATAGGAATGTAAATAAGCGCCCGCATAAACTACGGGTTTCTTAGCGTCATATACTAGCGGGCTAGAATAGTTAAAGTTGTCTTTAATGCTAAAGACGTTACCATCGGTGTCTTTCACTGTCAGCGTTGTACACCAGCCTGGGGCGGTTACTGCAGCCGCAGCACCTGTCGGCGCATAGTGGTCTGTCTTGGTAGAAATATCATCTACTTTAACAGGTGTTGATAGACTCAATTTATACTTAGCGCGAATCGCTTGGCGTTCGGTTATACCCGCTTTGCTTTCGTGCATAATGCGCAGATCCGCACCATTACTTGGGATAATAGCCCCTGGTACGCCACCACTGTCATGGCAATCAATACAACCTGGTCCAGCTACGTTGATGTTTTTAGGTGCTTCAACGTGACAAGATGTACAGTTTTGTACTGAAAAGTCTTTAGTAAAATCTTGGTGATTGATATGACCAATTTTAGATAGGGTGTTTGTCGCATAGCCACCCGTAGAGAAACCTTCAGCATTGACAACTGCGCGGCTAACTGAGCCGTGACACACTAAACAGCCTTCCACGAAGGTGACTTCGCTGTCCATGCCAGTAGCGACATAGCTTGCATGACGACGAGGACTTGTTGAGTAGTCGATATGGCAAGAGTAACAACTATCAGTTGTGGTTGAATGGGTGCCTTCAGGTTTGTTAACGACCAGAGGTTTAGAGGTCGCAATACCATTATTACCACCGACACGTAACCAAACGATACCTTCAGTGCTTGGATTAACCCCTTTCATTGGTACTTTAAATTGGTAATGACCATCAGCTAAAGCGGTCAATTCAGCACCGACGGTTGCTTGAGTTGCTTCACCGCCAATATGGACGTTATCTGTAACACCATTTTTATCAGCTTCGGTGCGGTTAGTGATGAAGCCTTTATCTGTTAGTGCCGCCACTTTGGCTTGAGCATTTAACAGTCCGTTGATTAGGTTATTGTTTTGATCTGTAATTTCAAATTCGTAAGTGATACTGCCTTCGCCAAAGCTATAGTTGATCACTTTGACGTTAGTCATAGTAGAACTGGTGACAGGGGGCGGTGTTCCAGGCTCACCGGGTGTTCCAGGTTCACCAGGTGTTCCAGGGATACCGGGCGTTCCTGGTGCTCCATCTACACCATCTTTACCATCATCGCCACAGCCAACAAGGGCGCCAGTTAGTGCTAAGGCAACTAAATATGCCAGTTTTCTAGAGGTGAAAATTCTCATCATAATCTCCATTTGATCCAATATGCGAATAAAGGACGGAGTGGAGCACTAAAGTTTGCAGGGTAGATTAGTGCTTTGACCGTTGGTCTCAATTTGCAAGCTATCGAATACTTTTCTTTTTTTAATTGAGCACGTTTTGTCTCGAATGAAATATTACTGTTAAATTTGTGTTTGTTTTTTGAGCGCAAGCCCATTTATACCTATTACTTTGGAGGTAGATCGCACTTTTTAAATTTAACTTTTACTAATTTTTCCTTATGAAACAACATTTAAGTTTCAGTTAAGCTTTCATTAACAATTGAACGGCATCGGGGCGTTTTTTATGTTTTTTGCAGGGAAGAGTATTAAATGAAGTGGACTAGAAATATTTCAGGAGGCGATTGGGGATTAAAATGATTGATAAGTTGGTGTCATTGCAGAATTTCATGATAAAAGCTTAGCGGCTGCTAGTGTTCTGATGTGAAGCGCAATGTTAGACTAGCGCTCAATTTGGCTCTGGTAGCAGACGCGTAAGCGATAACGTTTTTAAAGGGTATAAGTCTTGGCTCAATTGTATTTTTATTATTCGGCAATGAACGCGGGTAAATCCACTTCCCTATTACAGTCATCCTATAACTACCGTGAACGCGGTATGAATACTTTGGTCATGACAGCCTCCATAGATGACAGATATGGCAAAGGTAAAGTGGCCTCACGTATTGGCATTGAAACCGAAGCACAGGTATTTAGTAGCCAAGATGATTTGACTCAAATGATTAGCGATGTGCATCAAGCGACGCCATTAAGTTGTGTGCTGGTGGATGAGTGTCAGTTTTTGAGTAAAGAACAGGTTAAGCAGCTGACGCATGTGGTCGATAATATTGATATTCCTGTACTCTGCTATGGCCTAAGAACGGACTTTCAAGGCGAACTTTTTAGCGGCAGTCATTATTTATTAGCTTGGGCCGATAAATTAGTTGAGCTGAAGACTATTTGTCATTGTGGGCGTAAGGCTAACATGGTGGTGCGTCTTGATGGTGAAGGCAAGGTGATGCGCGAGGGTGAGCAAGTGGCGATTGGCGGTAATGAAAGTTACGAGTCTGTTTGTCGCAAACATTTTCGTGAATTTATCTGGGATGCGCATGAATATGTGGGATGAGGCTGAGTTAATAGCGTGTAATTATTGAGCGACTCATTCTTTTTATGCGACTTAAATTAGCTCGTTTTGTTTTTAAGTCATACTGTCTGTTGCCTTAATCGCTGAAAATACCTTGATATCAACAAATTAATATTTGGCAAAATGTACTATCAGCTTAACATTAGTATTGATTAGTGGCGGTTGTGGGTCACAGGCCCCCTTCTTTACAGTGAAGTTAGGTTTGATAAAGTTGGGTACTAAGACTAATTAATAGAGCCGGATAATGGCTAGATGAGTTTGATATCTTGCTTGACTGAGTGGCAACGGATTTGCTGAGTTGCATGAAAGATGAATATTTTAGTGTTTTTTTGGAGCTGTTTTGCCTAATTCCACATCAGAGATGAAGTTCGAAAATTATCGTCCTCGTCCACCACAACCTGAGCCTAAAGCTAAGGTTAAGCCGCCGCGTAAAGCCAGATCAAAGGGCAGGGTCTGGTTCTTATTTTTTATTCTGATTTGCTGCGCTGCATTGCTGATTGGACTTGAGGTTAAAACTTCGTTTTACCAAGCAAAATTCATCAATCAATATGCTAAGACGCTCACCTATGAATTAGAAAGCTCACCGAGCCAAGCGGTTATTTATCCTAGTTATGGTCCTTTTGATGAGCGCCATGGCTACAGTAAGTTACCTCAGTATATTGATAGGTTATTGCAACGGAATTTTCAGGTAACGCAACAAGTGGCGTTTTCGCCAGCGTTGCAGGAATACGCTCAACTTGGATTTTTTCCGCCTTACCATGAAAAGGCTCAATCTGGGTTGACGCTGCTCGATTGCCGCAATACTGATTTATACGAATTTGCCTATCCTAAACGGGTTTATCAGGACGACGATAAGATCCCCAATGAAATCGTTAATACTTTACTGTTTATTGAAAACCGCGAGTTATGGACGACGGAAGAGAAACTCAATCCTGTGATCGACTGGCCACGTTTTGTGGTGGCAGGCATGAGCCAAATTGCTGAAATGGTTGGTATGAATGTCTCTACCGCGGGTGGCAGTACACTTGCGACTCAGATTGAGAAATTCCGCCATTCTTCCCAAGGTTTAACCTTGAGTATTAAAGATAAGTTACTGCAAATTGGCTCGGCCAGTGTGCGCGTGTACCAACAAGGTGAAAACACTGAACCTGCTCGTAAGCGCATCGTTCAAGATTACCTGAATACCGTTCCATTATCTTCGGCGCCAAATCATGGTGAAGTTCATGGTATTGGTGATGGACTGTGGGCGTGGTTTGGTACCGATTTCGATACTGCAAACAAGCTGTTAGCATCGCCGCAGATCAAAGGTAATGCCACCAAGCGCGGACAAGTATTCCGACAAGTGGTTGCCTTGATGATCGCCCAACGTCGTCCGTCTTACTATCTATTGCAAGGTCATGAAGATCTTGAAAACTTAGTCGATAGCCATATCCGTTTACTCGGCCAGTATTATTTGATTGATCGTGGCCTACGTGATGCTGCACTCGCGCAGAAATTGCAGTTTAAGGTCGCCAAGCCGCAGCGTAATACCCAATCTGGCGCAGATAAGGGCGTGAACACAGTTCGCATTCGCACCGCAGGCATGTTAAATGTGGGGCTGTATGATTTAGACAGGCTCGATTTGACGGTCAATAGTAGCTTACACAGTGACTTACAGCAGAAAGTCAGTCACTACTTACGCAGTCTGGCGCAAGTGCCTACCGCGGAGCAAGTGGGTCTGCTTGGCGAACGGTTACTCGACCCAAGTCAACTGCAAAACGTACTGTATAGCTTTACGCTTTATGAGCGCACTGATACCGCCAACCGAGTTAGAGTGCAGACGGATAGTACCGATCAGCCTTTTGATATTAACGAGGGCAGTAAGTTGGAATTGGGCTCAACCGCTAAATTGCGGGTGATGGCGACCTACTTAGAAATCATTGCCGAGATCCACGACAAGTATTCCAAGAAACATGGGATTGAATTGGAATCCATCATTATCGAACCAAGGGATCATTTAACACGTTGGGCGATTGATTACTTGATTTTGAATCCCGACAGACGTTTAGACCGCATGTTAGATGCGGCGTTACAGCGAGAATATTCGGCCTCAACTAGTGAACAGTTTTTTACCGGTGGTGGGTTGCATGTGTTTAATAACTTTAAAAAAACAGAAGATTTAAAAACGCCAACACTTTACCAAGCCCTGCAGGATTCGGTTAACTTGCCGTTTGTGCGCCTCATGCGCGATATCGTGAATTACAGCAGTAGTATGCAAAACGAGGGCAATATGGCCCAGTTGCTGCGTAATGATAAAGATCCGCGCCGTGACGAATATCTGCGGGTATTTGCTGATAGAGAAGGTAATACCTTCGTTACTAAGTTTTATCGCAAGTACAAAAAAGTGGCTGCGAATGAGCGTTTCGACATGTTTTTTGACGGTTTGTCCCAGTCGGAGCAGCAGTTGACGGCGGCGTATCGCTATTTACTGCCCGATGAACCTATGGCGGCATTTAAGGCTTTCTTGAAGCAAAGATTGCCGCAGGTAAGCTATACCGATGGTCGTATTAAGAGCTTATATAACAAGTACGGTCCGGATAAATATAATTTGCCAGATCAAGGCTATATCGCACGGGTGCATCCTTTGGAATTGTGGGTGCTGGATTATCTTAATCATAATCCTGATGCCAACTTGAACGATGTTAAGCAGGCGAGTGAAGCACAACGTCAAGAGGTTTACCGTTGGTTGTTTAGGACGCGGCATAAAAACGCTCGTGATGTTCGAGTGCAAGTGATGCTTGAAGTTGAAGCCTTCCTCGACATACATCAACGTTGGGCGCGTTTAGGTTATCCCTTTGATTCTATGGTGCCATCCTTAGGCTCAGCGCTGGGTAGCTCGGGTGACCGACCCGCAGCCTTAGCCGAGCTGATGGGCATTATTCAAAACGACGGCTATCGTTTGCCCACAGTGCGTATCAATCAGCTGCATTTCGCCGCAGATACGCCCTATGAAGTGAGATTACAGAATCAGAACACCCAAGGTGAGCGGGTAATGCGCCATGAAGTAGCACAAGCCTTAAAAGCGGCGCTGGCGAACGTAGTGCAAAACGGCACCGCACGTCGTTTAAAGGGCATTTTTACCGATGAAAAAGGTGGCATGTTAGCCATAGGCGGGAAAACCGGCACCGGTGATAACCGTATTGTGACTCAGATGCAGCAAGGTAAAAAAGTGGCGACTACGGCGATGAACCGCACCGCGACCTTCGTGTTTTATCTAGGTGACAAATACTTCGGTACTTTGACCGCCTTCGTGCCAGGCAGTAAATCCGATGATTTTAGTTTTACCTCGGCGCTGCCATTGCAGGTGATGAAGGGCATGATGCCTATTTTAGCTCCCTATGTACAAACCGAGCAGGGCATGTGTGTGGTGAACGAATAAAGGCATGAATTAATAAGTGCCACGCCAACGACAAAGAGTGTTCCTGATGAACACTTTTTGTCGTTTTAAGGCTTAAATTTTCTATCGATTGAGCTTATTGCTGTGGTTAAGGTGCTTTAGTTAAAGCGCTCTATTTAAAGTGCAGCGATTAAGATTACTGCGGCGATAACTGGTAAATTTTTGATTTAGCTTCATCGGTTACGAGATAAATCAGTCCATCTGGCCCTTGCACGACTGAGCGCAATCTTTGCCCTAATTCAGTTTTCAGTAGCCGCTCTTCTTTAATTATCTTGTCGCCATCAAGCACTAAACGCACCAGTGTTTTTCCCTTTAGGCTGGCGAGTAACAGATTATTTTGCCACTGTGGAAATTTATCACCTGTGTAAAACATAAAGCCCGCCGTGGCAATCGAGGGCACCCATTTGTAGACGGGTTGCTCCATTCCTGTCTTATGAGTGCCTTCGCCAATTTTGCCGCCGCCGTAATTCTCACCATAGGTAATCACAGGCCAGCCATAGTTTTTGCCCGCCTCATCAATATTGAGTTCATCGCCGCCCTGAGGTCCATGCTCGCCAGTCCACAAGACTTTGCTGATGGGATTAATCGCCGCGCCCTGCATATTGCGATGACCAATAGACCAGATCTCGGGTAAGGCGCCAGCCGTATTGGCGAAGGGGTTATCCTTAGGCACTGAGCCATCGGCATGAATACGCACCACTTTGCCTAAATGATTGTCCAATGTTTGGGCGCTATCTTTTTCGCTGTAGCGATCGCCGAGTGTGATAAACAGTGTGCCATCAGGCGCCCACACTAAACGAGATCCAAAATGGTGGCCGCTGTTGATTTTGGGTTGTTGACTAAAAACGCGGGTGAGATTTTCAAGCTTGTTACCATTGAGCGTGGCAAAACTGACCGCTGTGCTATTGAGCTCGCTTGCATCACCTTCAGCGGGTTCTGAATAACTGAAATAGATTTTTTTGCTGCTGGCAAAATCTGGCGCAAGCACGACATCAAGTAAACCACCTTGACCTTTGGCATACATCGGCGGTAAACCCGTTAAGGGTTCACCCACTTTGCCTGCCGTGCTGACAATGCGCATTCTGCCAGCGCGTTCAGTCACGAGCATACTGCCATCGGGTAAGAATGCCATACCCCAGACATTCTCTAACCCTTGGGCTATGGTTTTTACCTGAATATTACCCGTTTCCGTTTTGACGCTAATGGTTGCTGCGCTAGCGGTTTCGGTGTAAATAGCCGGTGAGCATGCAATAAGACACAGGGCAAGATTTAAGGTGCTTAGCTTCAAGGTCTTTGGCATTAATTTACTCAGTCTTAAGGTCCTCAGCTTCAAGGTCATCAGTTTCATCGCTATCCTTAATCACACTGTTCTCCTATAGGATGGATCAGAGTAACAAGTCAGTCACATAAGGGCAATTTATCGGTGAGACCTTGTATCGAAAACTCGCCTGTCCAGCTTTTATGAGTTTAAGCTTCACAAATCAAAAGCCTAACGTATGAAAACTAACGCATGAAAAACTAGCGCATGAAAAAGCCTAAAGCCATCGCTAAACCGACGATCACAATAAAGCCGCGTAGCAAGGGCTGTGAAATACGGTAGGCCAGCGCCGCCCCCACATAACCACCGACAATCGCCATAACGGCAAGCAGCAACAGATATTGCCCATCGATAACATTGCCCGCGGCATAAACCACAACGGCAATGGCGGTGAGCAGGGCTGAAATCAGATTTTTAAGTCCGTTCATCCCATGTAGATTGGTTTGCCCCATCAGGCCAAAACTTGCGAGTAGTATGATGCCTAAGCCACCATTAAAATAACCGCCATAGATACACACAGCCGACAGCATTATCAGTGCCGTTATCGGACTTAACATTGGCGTAGAGGTGTTTTCGCCTTGCTCTGCGATTCTTCGTTTGAGCAACCAAGGGCCAACAATAAAGGCCGCGGTGGCCAGTAGAATCAGCCAAGGGATCAGCTTTGCGAAGACTTGCTCGCTGGTGGTCAGCAAAATACCCGCGCCAATACTGCCGCCAATTAAAGCAATTAAGATCAGATTCTTAAGGCTAACACTCGCCGGATATTCGATATCCTTTCTAAAACGCCATGCGCTGGCGATATAACCAGGCAGCAGCGCGGCTGTCCCCGTGGCATTCGCCGCAATCGGTGGAACCCCGACAAACACTAACGCTAATAGGGTAATAAAACTGCCTCCACCGGCAACTGCATTGAGCATGCCGCCTAAAAAGCCCGCGAGTGCAATAATAAGCCAGTCCATAGATACCGCTCCTTTGGACAATGAGAGAGTTAAACAGAGCGCTCAAAATGTGTCTGTTATTATGAGTCAATCTAAGCACTCACCCTAACAGGATGATTTCGATATTGAAAGTCGCGTAATGATTCGTTACATATCGCCATTCGTGAAGGTGAAGATATAGGATGAGTGAGCAGGCTTTTACTTGCTTAGTGCTAGTGGACTTGATCCCAAATGCCTGACATAAAAATAACCGCAGCTATGGCTTCACTTTGCTCGGTAAAAACATCTTCTCCCCAGCAGTTTTGTCCACGTTCTTGGTAATAAACATGAAAGGTACTGAGCATAGGTGTTCGAATGCAATACCAACCATCGAAGGTATTCTTAGCAAAATTGACCCAATACTGCGCATCAGCAGTTTGGATTTGCTGAATGAGTAATTCATTTTGCGATAGCAAAGCCACAAGTTCATTCTGGGTGGTTATTTGATGCTCGGCTTTTATAGCCTCGAGAAGATTTTTAAGTTTTATCATGGGATCCTTTTCATTCATCGAGAGTATCTACATCACTTTTAACGAATGGCCGCGGAGATGGAGGATTGGATTAATGCTTCAAAAATATCTGTTTGCCCAGCAGGAATAAGCTGCCTGTGAATTTCGCGGCGTTTCGCACTGTCGAATAAGCACTCCGCAACCCAGCCGGTTAAATAGAGTGAGGACAAGCAGCCACCCGCAGTGGCAATATTGCCATTAATCACGAGGGCGCAGTCTTCTACATCGACGCCCATGGCAACTAGGGCAGGTTTTGCATCGGGGTGAGTCGTTGCTGAAAGATTGTCGAGTAGCCCTAATTTGGCAAAGAAGAATGACCCCGCGCAGATACTGCCAAGCAATTGTCGTGTGGGATCTAATTTAAGGGCGGATATAAACTCAGTATCAGCAAGTGCCGCAGGTACGCCTTTGTAACCACTGCTGAATAATACCACGTCGGCATCAGCGACTTCGGCCACATGACCATCGGTTGCAACCGTCATCCCCAAACTCGACCTGTGGCTAGGCTTTGTCCCGAGAACTTTTACTGTCCAATCGGTTTTTGTACGGCCGAGAATATCGCGCATTAAGAAGAAATCGATATCGGTAAATTCATCAAATATCACAATCGCAATCTGGTACATAAGCTTTCCTCTGGCTTTGTGCGGATAGTTTTTAGGTGTTATTTTGGCATTGTTTAATATATACAATTAGTTAGTGTTTTATAGGACTTAAGGTATTCGTTCCGCATCCTTATCACGAACTGCAATGAGCTATAGCCTACAATTTGGCGCGTATTATCGCTTTTTCAAGAGGTCATTTGCTCAAATCTAATGAGTTAATCAGGTAATTCATATCTAATGAATGAGTTGTGCAATTGACTAGGATTAGCTCTCAAGTCGCAGCGTTAACTAATTGCTAGATAAACAAAAAGCTCAGAATTATCTTCTGAGCTTTAATATATAAAACTTGAGCAGTGATGTTAAGAAGCAAAGCTAAACTGAACGCTTAAAACACCATTTCTGGTACATGCTCTGGCACGATTAACTTGCCAGCAGTTTTGCTGACGATTTCTTCGACGCTGACACCTGATGCGCGCTCGAGTAAATGGAATGCGCCATCTTTGATTTCGATAAAGGCTAAATCTGTGACAACGCGTTTAATGCAGCCATAACCTGTCAGTGGCAATTCGCATACGGGCAGTAGCTTAGAATTACCGTATTTATCGGCGTGCATCATAGTCACGATAATGTTTTCGGCGCCGGCGACTAAATCCATCGCGCCGCCCATGCCTTTGATGAGTTTGCCTGGGATCATCCACGAGGCGATAGAACCATTGACATCGACTTCAAAGGCGCCGAGTACGGTTAAATCCACATGGCCGCCACGGATCATGGCAAAGCTTTCCGCCGATGAGAAAAACGAGGCGCCTTTCACTGCGGTAACGGTTTGTTTGCCCGCATTGATTAAATCCGGATCTATGGTGTCTTCGGTGGGGAATTCGCCCATGCCGAGTAGACCATTTTCCGATTGCAACATGACTTCCATGCCTTCGGGAATGTAGTTGGCCACCAGTGTTGGAATGCCAATGCCGAGGTTAACGTAGTAGCCATCTTTTAATTCTTTGGCGACGCGCTGAGCTAGTTGTTCTCTTGATAATGCCATGATATCTATCCTTTCTATTTGGCTTTGACGCTTTGGTCTTTATTCTTAGGTTTTTACCCTTAGTTTTTACTTTAGGGAGCTAAGTGCCAATTGCGTTAACTGTGTTTCAAGGTTTTGCCAGCGCCTTTTATTTCGCGGCTTTTACCGTGCGCTGCTCGATACGTTTCTCGAACTTGCCTTGAATAACGCGGTCAACATAGATGCCCGGCGTGTGGATATGATCTGGGTCTAGCTCGCCCGGCTCAACAATAAACTCGGCTTCAACCACAGTGATTTTGCCCGCGGTCGCCATCATAGGGTTAAAGTTGGCGGCGGTTTTACGGAATACCAAATTACCCATGGTATCGGCTTTCCATGCACGCACTAAGGCAAAATCTGCGGTCAGCGACTCTTCTAATACGTAATGGCGACCTTTGATTTCGCGGGTTTCTTTGCCATCAGCGACTGGCGTGCCGTAGCCTGTAGCGGTGAAAAATGCCGGAATACCTGCGCCGCCTGCGCGGATCTTTTCCGCCAGCGTGCCTTGGGGCGTTAAAATCACGTTCAGTTCGCCAGAGAGCATTTGCTGTTCAAAGGTGGCATTTTCACCCACGTAAGAGGCGATCATAGTGGCGATTTGGCGATGTTTTAACAGTAAGCCAAGGCCGAAATCGTCAACGCCCGCGTTGTTTGATATCGCCGTTAAGCCGTTAACGCCCATCTTAACCATTTGATTGATTAAGCCTTCTGGAATGCCGCATAGGCCAAAGCCGCCGACCATAATGGTCATGTCGTTCGATAAGCCAGCTAACGCTTCTTCATAGCTGCTGACGACTTTATTGAGTCCTGCCATTGTGATGTCCTTTTATGCTTTAGAAAACGCGCGGGAAATAACGCGCGTTTTTAATAACGGTTGTTGGTGTCGTTAATGGTTTTTGTTTTATTTTGCTAACAGGGCTGTGGCCACTTTCGAACCGTTTTTACGATTCAACTGCGTGCTGATGGCTTGACCTGCTAACGCGAGTTTTTGTAAATCGATACCCGTTTCGAATCCCATGCCGTGCAGCATATACACTAAGTCTTCGGTGGCAAGATTGCCCGATGCGCCTTTGGCATAGGGGCAGCCGCCAAGACCCGCAACCGAGGAGTCAAACACCCGCACACCTAAGTCTAAGCAGGCCAAAATGTTGGCTAATGCTTGGCCATAGGTGTCGTGAAAGTGTAGCGCCAGTTTTTCGACTGGGACGCGCTCAGCCACTGTTTGCAGCATTCTACGGGCTTTTTGCGGCGTGCCTACACCAATAGTGTCGCCGAGCGATATTTCGTAGCAGCCCATTTTGTAAAGGATTTCAGACACACGGGCCACTTCACTGACCGCTATCTCACCTTCGTAGGGGCAGCCGAGCACACAAGACACATAACCGCGCACCGGAATATTGTGTTTTTTTGCTAATTCCATCAAAGGGATAAAGCGTTCAATCGACTCTTCTATCAAGCAGTTGATATTGCGCTGACTAAAGCTTTGTGAGGCGGCGCCAAATATTGCCACCTCACTCGCTTTTGCATCCAGTGCCAGTTCAAAGCCTTTGACGTTGGGTGTGAGCGCGCTATACACCACGCCGCTTTGACGCTGTATTTGCTTGAGCACATCGGCAGAATCAGCCATTTGTGGCACCCATTTAGGTGACACAAAGCTGCCGGCTTCGATACGCTTAAGCCCCGCACCTGCCAGCGATTCAATCAAGGCGATTTTAGCTGCCGTCGGCACTGCGACTTCGTTTTGCAGGCCGTCGCGTGCGCCCATCTCGAAGATATTGACCCTGTCTTTGGCGTTCGCTGCTTGGCTTAGATTGGCTAACGACATCTTAGGCTTCCTTGATCGCGGTTGGCTCGTCTGTCTCTAGCGGCTCAACGTTAAGCAAGGTTGCACCATCGGTGACCAGCTCGCCCGCCTTAAAGTAGAATTCAGTGACGATACCATCAAAGGGTGCTTCTATGGTGTATTCCATCTTCATGGCTTCCATCACTAGCAAACCTTGGCCCGCTTTCACTTGTGTGCCGACATCGACTAAATGGGTCACTACCGTACCGTTCATCGGTGCTTTTAACTTGTCAGCATTGCTGGCTTGTTCTTCGACCACGAGTGTTTGCACTGCTTTAAAGTGGTAACTGCCAGAGGATAAAAACAGCGTAAAGTCATCACCTTGGGCACTAACGGGCACTTTACTCTTATGGCCGTTGATTTCTGCGAGCAGTAAATCTTGTTTCAGCTCGCCATTTAGTAACCAATCTTGACCGTGCAGCGGTAGCTGATACATGCCGCCTAAATCGAGCATCACTAACTGCTGCAATTCATGGGCATCATCGAGCAGGGCAATATTGTGCTGACTGCAACTGTTGAGTCTAAATCCGCTGACTTGACCCCAAGGCGAGTAAGGATCGGCGCTGTTGACAGCTTGCGCTTTGGCGGCTTCTTTACGGGCAAGCACTTGATACAGCGCGGCAAAGGCAAGGGCAGTGTCAGCTTCGCTTGAAGCTGTGCCAATTAAGGTGTCGCCATAACGGCCAATAAAGTCAGTGCTAAAGTCGGCATTGGCAAACGCTGGGTGTTCGGCAATGTTCGCTAAAAACTCAATGTTGTGCTTAAGACCGCTGATTTGATACGACTCTAAGGCATGCACTAAACGTTGCAGGGCGCGCGGGCGCGATTCATCCCACACAATAAGCTTGGCAATCATAGGATCGTAGAAGTTACTGATCACATCATTTTCGCGAATACCCGAATCGATACGCACGTATTTGCTTTGCTCGGGTTCACGCAAAAAGTTGAGTTTACCGCTGGCGGGTAAAAACTCATTTTGTGGATCTTCGGCATAAATTCGCACTTCAAAAGAATGGCCGTGAATACGCACTTCATCTTGCTTAAGGGGCAGTGGCTGACCACTGGCGACCATCAATTGCCATTTCACTAAATCTTGGCCTGTGACCATCTCAGTCACTGGATGCTCAACCTGCAGACGGGTGTTCATCTCCATGAAATAGAAGCTATTGTCTGTGTCGAGCAGAAACTCCACAGTGCCTGCGCCAACATAATCGATGGCTTTGGCTGCCGCGACGGCCGCTTCACCCATTTGGGTGCGCAGTGCATCGCTTAAACCGGGCGCAGGCGCCTCTTCGACCACTTTTTGGTGGCGACGTTGAATCGAACAATCGCGATCCGATAAGTAAATCGCGTTGCCAAAGGTGTCGGCAAACACTTGCACTTCGACGTGGCGCGGCTGGCGTAAATAACGCTCCATCAATAACTTATCGTTACCAAAAGAAGAGGCCGCTTCACGGCGCGCCGAGTTAACGGCTTCCATGATTTCGCCTTTATTCTCGACGATACGCATGCCTTTACCGCCGCCGCCATAAGCCGCTTTAATCAGCATAGGGAAGCCGATTTTCAGAGCCTCCGCTTTTAAGGTCGCATCGGTTTGGTCATCGCCGTGATAACCCGGCACTAAGGGCACGTTTGCCGCAGTCATAATAGATTTGGCGGCGCTTTTGCTGCCCATGGCATCGATAGCATCACTGCCTGGGCCAACAAAGGCGATGCCAGCGGCTTCACATTTACGGGCAAAGTCGGCATTTTCAGACAAGAAACCGTAACCAGGGTGAATGGCTTGGGCGCCCGCTTTTTTGGCGATGTCGATAATCAAATCGCCCTTTAAATAGGAGTCTGCCGGCGCACTGCCGCCTAAGTAGAAGGATTCGTCGGCCATGGCGACATGGCGTGCTTCTTTATCGGCATCGGAATATAAGGCAACGGTGCGAACGCCCATGGCATGGGCAGTTTTGATGATGCGACAGGCGATTTCACCGCGGTTAGCAATCAATAGTTTGGTAAACATGTGCTTGGTCAACATCAAAGGGCTCCTTGGGTATCACTTGGCTTTTGCATGGGTTTGGAGGGCATTGAGTACGCTTGTTGCCAGTTAGGCTGACGTTTCTCAAAAAAGGCGTTTAAGCCCTCTTGGCCCTCGGTCGATACCCGAATGCGGGCGATACGCTCGCTAGTGTAATCAATGGTGTTTTGGTCTATCACGCCATCTTCAAGATGCGACAGTAGTGTTTTTACCCATGCCATGCCTTGCGGGCTATTGGCTAGCAACGCCTCAATCATCGGCTTTGCGGCGGCGTCTAAGTCATCGCTGATCTCATGAATGACATTAAGCTTTAATGCGGTTTCTGCACTAAAACGCTCGGCGGTCAGCATGTAGCGGCGCGATGCGCGGTTACCCATAGCGCGGGCAACATAAGGGCTAATTACTGCTGGAATTAATCCGAGTTTCACTTCGCTCAAGCAAAAGCTGGCGCGCGTCGTGGCGATAGCGATATCGCAGGCGCAAATCAGCCCCAGTGCGCCGCCAAAGGCTGCACCTTGCACTAATGCAATAGTGGGTTTTGGAAAGGTATCAAGATCCTGCATCAGTTTTGCTAAGGCTTTGGCATCATTTAGATTTTGCTCAAAGTCCATTTTGGCTTGCTTGCGCATCCAATTGAGATCGGCGCCGGCGCTGAAGTTTTTGCCGTTCGCTTTGAGTACCAGCACTTGGCATTGCTTGTGCTCAGCAAAATAGCTAAGCAAAGCAATCATCTCGCTAATCATCACTTCATCGAAGGCGTTGTGCACATCGCTGCGATCTAAAATAAGCTCGGCAACTCCGTTATTGAGTGCATGGCTCACGTGCTGTAAGTTGCTTAAATCCTTTGCGTCGCTAGCGCTGTTTAATGTGTCTGTCATTATTTTTTTCCTATCTTCTTGTGTGGCATATGTTTTTCACATGTGCCTTTTACATACGGAACACACCAAAGCGGGTGTCTTCGATAGGAGCATTTAATGCTGCCGATAGGGCAAGGCCGACCACATCGCGGGTTTGCGCCGGGTCAATAATGCCGTCATCCCATAAGCGGGCGCTGGCATGATACGGATGACCTTCTTTATCGTACTGGGCGACAATCGGCGCTTTAAAGGCTTTTTCATCCTCAAGTGACCATTCTTCACCTTTACGGGCTAAACCGTCGCGGCGTACTGTGGCGAGAACGCCTGCGGCTTGCTCTCCGCCCATCACAGAAATACGGGCATTAGGCCACATCCACATCATGGTCGGTTCGAACGCGCGGCCACACATGCCGTAGTTACCCGCGCCGTAGCTGCCGCCGATAATCACAGTGAATTTAGGTACATTGGCACAAGAAACCGCGGTCACCATCTTAGCGCCGTGTTTGGCTATGCCTTCGTGTTCGTACTTTTTACCCACCATAAAGCCAGTGATGTTTTGCAGGAACAGCAGCGGAATTTTGCGTTGGCAGCATAGCTCAATAAAGTGCGCGCCTTTTTGCGCCGACTCAGAGAACAGAATGCCGTTGTTAGCGACAATGCCGACGGGGTAGCCGTGAATACGGGCAAAACCGCATACTAAGGTTGCGCCATAGTTGGCTTTAAACTCATCAAAATCAGAATTATCGACGATACGGGCGATCACTTCTTTAACATCAAAGGGCTTTTTCAAGTCGGTGCCGACAATGCCGTACAGTTCGCTAATGTCGAACTTCGGTGGTTTGACAGGACTTAAGAGTGATTTGATTTCTTTTTGATGATTCAGGCGTGATACCGCGCGGCGGGCAAGCTCTAACGCGTGCTCATCGTTTTGGGCTAAATGATCGGCTACGCCGGAAATTTTAGTGTGCACTTCGGCGCCGCCGAGTTCTTCGGCGCTGACTTCTTCACCTGTGGCCGCTTTGACTAATGGCGGGCCGGCTAAGAAGATAGTGCCTTGATCTTTTACGATAATCGATTCATCCGCCATGGCCGGCACATAGGCGCCGCCTGCAGTACATAAGCCCATCACCACTGCAATTTGCGGTATGCCTTTAGCGGACATTTGCGCTTGATTGTAAAAGATGCGGCCGAAATGGTCGCGGTCGGGGAAGACTTCATCCTGGCGGGGCAGGTTAGCGCCGCCTGAGTCGACTAAATAGATACAAGGCAAGTGACAACGGCTGGCAATATCTTGGGCGCGTAGGTGTTTTTTAACGGTAATCGGGTAGTAAGTGCCGCCTTTAACTGTAGCGTCGTTGGCGATGATCATGCATTCGACACCACTCACACGGCCGATACCAGCGATAATGCCCGCTGCGGGCACTTCTTCGTCATAGACTTCAAACGCCGCAAATTGCGATAGCTCTAAAAAGGGCGAGCCCGCATCGAGCAGCTTTTCAACCCGTTGACGTGGCAATAATTTACCGCGGGATAAATGACGCTCTAGCGCCACAGGGCCGCCGCCGAGTTCGATTTTATTGAGTTTAGTTTTGAGATCGGCCACTAGGGCGGCCATATCGTCGGATTTTGCTTTAAATTCATCGCTACGGGCGTTGATACGACTGCTTATTTGCGTCACTTTGATTGTCCTTATAAAGCGGAAACTCGGTATCACCTTGCTCGAATGGGTGGCGCAAACTGTAAGTTACAGTGAGGTGCTACCCATTCACTTGTGAGAGATTATTTAAACTCGCGTTATTTCGACTCATTGAACAGTTCGCGGCCAATCAGCATGCGGCGAATTTCTGAGGTGCCGGCGCCGATTTCATACAGCTTGGCATCACGCAGTAAGCGGCCAGTGGCGTATTCGTTGACATAGCCATTGCCGCCCAGCAGTTGAATGGCATCCAGTGCCATTTTGGTGGCGAGTTCTGCACTATAAAGAATGGCGCCTGCGGCATCTTTACGGGTGGTTTCACCGCGATCGCAGGATTTTGCCACGTTATAGACATAGGATTTGGCGGCATTCATACCTGTGTACATGTCGGCTAACTTGCCTTGTACCAGTTGGAATTCACCAATCGATTTACCAAATTGCTCACGCTCGTGGATGTAAGGCACAACGATATCCATACAGGCATTCATGATCCCCAGCGGACCGCCAGACAGTACGACGCGCTCGTAATCGAGGCCGCTCATCAGCACTTTTACGCCGTTATTGAGGCCGCCTAAAATGTTTTCTTCTGGTACTTCTACATCTTCAAACACCAGTTCGCAGGTGTTAGAGCCGCGCATGCCGAGTTTGTCGAGCTTTTGCGCTTGGCTAAAACCTTTCGAATCACGTTCAACGATAAAGGCGGTAATACCGTGTGCGCCTTTGGTTAAGTTGGTTTTCGCGTAAATGACATAGGTGTGTGCATCTGGACCGTTGGTGATCCACATTTTGTTGCCGTTTAAGATGAATCGGTCGCCTTCTTTACGGGCATGCAGCTTCATCGAAACCACGTCAGAACCTGCGTTTGGCTCACTCATGGCCAGCGCGCCAATATGCTCACCGCTCACCAGTTTTGGCAGGTACTTGGCTTTTTGCGCGGCATTACCGTTACGGTTGATTTGATTGACACACAGGTTTGAGTGGGCGCCATAACTTAGGCCGATAGAAGCTGATGCACGGGAGATTTCTTCCATTGCAACGACGTGGGCTAGGTAGCCCATGTTCGCGCCGCCGAACTCTTCGGGTACAGTTACTCCGAGCAGTCCCATTCCTCCAAGCACAGGCCAAAGTTCATTGGGAAAGGCATTGTCGTGATCCACTTTCGCGGCAATTGGGGCGATTTCATTCGCGGCAAAATCCTGCACTGCATCGCGCAGCATATCGACGTCTTCGCCTAGGCCAAAATTTAGACTTGTGTAGAGAGAGTTCATTGCTTGTGTCCTTTCAGATGTTCTAATTTCAGATTGTTATAGTTTTTATGATTTTTAGGTGCTTGAGTCTTTTAAATCTTGTACTTAAATCCGTAGTCGTTATCGCCATCAAATTGATTTGATTTTGTGTCAACGGGGATTTAGGCTTTTGCCGTTTTGTTATCTTCTAAGGCTAAACGGCACTGCTGCTCGGCGGAATTGAGTTCCATCAATACGACTTTGATGTCGTCCATTTGCTGTTGTAGTGCGGACTTCTTTTCTTCCACTAGCGCCAGCATGGTATTGAGTTGTGAAGTGCTGCTCTTGTCGGCATCGTATAATTCGAACAAACGACGGGTTTCTGCCAAAGAAAAGCCCAAGCGTTTACCGCGAAGAATGAGCTTGAGACGCACCCTGTCTTTGAGGCTATAAATACGGGTTTGGCCGCGGCGTTTAGGTTTAAGCAAACCTTGGTCTTCGTAAAAACGAATACTACGAGTAGTGATATCAAACTCTTTTGAGAGATCACTGATCGAGTAAGTCGTTTGTGGTGTGTTCGTTGCGCTCATTCATGCACCCTAAATAATCAGTTTTAAGCAAGATATATGAAGTTTACGTAAAGGTAAAGATTTTGGCTTTTATTCTGTTGGCAAAAAAGTGTCAATCCCAATTGCCATAAGCCTGTGCAGCGAGATTAAAACGTATGCTTTAAATTAGTGTTCTCACATAAAACCACAAATATCTTCTGGTTATAGGCTAACGTCTAATAGTGGGCTTTAGACCTCCTTGCTAATAATAGAAGCAGGAAGGGGTAGTTATTGCGGCTGACGATGTGAGTCGCAGTCCTGATTGGAGGACATATGTTGACCGAACAGCAAAATGCATCTGTAGCGCAAGCCACAAATCAAAAACAGAACCAACAAAAACATCAAGCGTTGCACCAAGCATCCTTGCTTAATAAAGCCGAATTCTGGGGAGAAGCGGCGAAGACGCTCGATTGGATTAAACCGGCGCAAACGGTGCTCGATGAATCGCAGGCACCGTTTTATCACTGGTTCGTCGATGGTGAGATGAACACTTGTTATAACGCCGTTGACCGCCATGTGTTGGCTGGACGCGGTGACCAAGTGGCTATCCAGTATGTGAGTCCTGTTACTGATACTGAATACGGCATTAGCTACGGGGAGTTACAGGCTCAAGTGAGCCGACTCGCGGGCTTTATGCAATCTATTGGTATAGGGAAGGGCGACCGTGTGGTGATTTATATGCCTATGGTGCCGGAAACCGCCTTCGCTATGCTGGCCTGTGCCCGCATAGGTGCGATTCATTCTGTGGTTTTTGGTGGCTTTGCCGCCAATGAACTCGCGACTCGGATCAATGATGCTAAGCCTAAATTGGTCTTGTCGGCATCTTGCGGTATCGAACCCTCAGGTGTCATTCCTTATAAACCTCTGTTAGATAAAGCGTTAGCGCAGTCAGTGCATCAGGTTGATCACTGCCTAATTTTGAATCGTAGCCAGTATCAGGCCGATTTACTTGAGGGTCGTGACTTAGATTGGCAAGCCGCATTAGCAACTGCACCTAAGGCCGATTGTGTCGCCCTCAAGGCTACCGATCCCTTGTATGTGCTTTATACCTCAGGCACCACGGGGCAGCCTAAAGGTGTGGTACGCGATAATGGTGGCCATGCCGTGGCTCTGGCTTGGTCGATGCAGCATATTTACGATATTCAAGCGGGTGATGTGTTTTGGGCTGCGTCCGATGTGGGCTGGGTTGTGGGTCATTCTTACATTGTGTATGGGCCACTGCTGGTGGGCGCCACCACCTTAATGTATGAAGGCAAACCTGTGGGAACGCCAGATCCCGGCGCATTTTGGCGCACGATTGCCAAATATAAGGTCAAAAGCTTCTTCACCGCGCCGACGGCTATTCGCGCAATCAAGCGTGAAGATCCTGACGGTGAATATCTACAAGGTGTTGATTTAAATTGTCTTAAAAATGTGTTTTTGGCGGGGGAACGTTGCGATCCCGATACCTTAGTTTGGGCACACACTAAGCTCGCTAAACCTGTTATTGATCACTGGTGGCAAACCGAAACGGGCTGGCCTGTCGCGGCAAACTTGATGGGTACAGCACCGGTTACCATTAAACCGGGTTCGCCAGCTTTACCTGTGCCGGGTTATGCGGTTGAAGTACTGGATGAATTAGGTGAGCAAGTTGCGGCCAATACTTCGGGAAATGTAGTGATTAAATTGCCTCTACCGCCGGGGACATTGACGACACTGTGGAAAAATGATCAACGCTATCAAGATAGTTACTTGTCTATGTATCCGGGTTACTACTTAACTGGCGATGCGGGTTATACCGATGAAGACGGCTATCTCTACATTATGAGTCGTATCGATGACATCATAAATGTAGCGGGGCACAGGTTATCGACGGGACGCTTCGAAGAAGTGTTATGTCAACACCCTGATGTGGCCGAAGCCGCGGTAATTGGGGTCGATGATGTGCTTAAGGGCCAAGTTCCCCTCGGATTAGTGGTACTCAAGAAAGGCGTGACGATCAGTGATGAAGAGTTGCATAAACAGTTAATAACCCTGGTACGCCAAGAAATTGGTCCCGTCGCCTCCTTTAGGTTAGTGAGTGCGATTCAAAAATTACCTAAAACGCGCTCGGGTAAAATTTTACGCGGTACTATGCGAAAAATTGCCGATAATCAGCAATATACTGCGCCAGCGACCATAGAAGATCCACAGACCTTAGAGTTAGTGCGTACCGCGCTCACTCGCATGGGTTATGCCGATGCCTTAGTGTAAGAAATAGAGCGTAAAGGCTTTTATAGAAAGAGTGTAAAGGTCTTATAGAGAGTTGAAATATCAAGGCGATAGTAAACTGACTGGATCTGGCTGGACGATACTGTGACATCGCAAATAGAGAGTTGAAATATCAAGGCGATAGTAAACTGACCAAGCTTGCTATCGCCTTTTTGCGCATGGCATTTCTTATTTCGGCAAAATCAAAGATTGAAATTTTCACCTCAAATTTGCTAGTCTTGCATTCTCATCACGTACAGTTATCACGCACAGCTATATCACCTACAGTTTTACTGTAATCAAATGGCTTAGGGACGACCCTAAATACGCCTAATCTAACATGGGGACGACCCCTTTATGGGAGTTCACTATGAGTTGGTTTTTATTAGTTCTTGCGGGTTTATTTGAAATTGGTTGGGCTATAGGGCTTAAATATACCGACGGTTTTACGCGTTTGTGGCCAAGTATCTTTACAGTGGCGTCGATGGCAGTGAGTGTGTTGCTACTCGGACTCGCGGTTAAGCAACTGCCTATCGGTACTGCTTACGGTGTGTGGGTCGGTATTGGCGCCATGGGTACCGCAATTGCGGGAATTATCCTGTTAGGAGAAGGCGTTAGCTTACTGAAAATCGCCAGTTTGATACTGATATTACTGGGTGTTTTAGGGCTTAAACTTGCCCATTAATTGACGGTTCTATTAGGGTGTGTTGACGTTTCGAGATTAAATTTTGTTCGCTCTGGCAAGCTCGTGATCACGAAACGAGGAGTGACGTGTAGTTATTCTACTCAAATGACGAGTGACAAAGAGCAAGAGCTTGCCAGACGAACCCTTCGGGCAGCGTTTGGCTGGCGTTTTTGCTGCGTTATCAACCGTTTATGTAGAATAACTACACTGCACGGGCTTTGCCTTGCATAAAAGCCAGCCAACTCGCTGCAAAAACAACCCTGAAACGTCAACACGCCCTAGATAAAATGAGACCTAAACGATTGGTACTTTCGGCACAATCGAAATTGCTAATCGTATGTCTCTGGTAATTAAGTTACAAAGATCGGTATAATTACGCCTCAAAATTGGTTAGCTCTAACCTCTGTGACCCGTGGGAATAATATAATGCAAAACCACAGCAATCTTAATGATATCGGCGTAATTGGCCTTGGTGTTATGGGTAAAAACCTTGCGCTAAACATCGCAGATAACCAATATCACGTCAGCGCGTTTGACCTCGATCCTGTTAAAGTTAATGGTGTAATACAGCAAGAAAAACAGGAACGTGCTGGACTTGAGTCTCGCATTCTTGGCTGTGCTAATCTTACCGAAATGTTAGCCAGTCTCACAAAACCCCGTATTTTTGTGCTTTCTGTTCCCGCGGGTGCACCCGTCGATGGTGTCTGTAGTGCTTTGATTTCTGCCGGAATTGAGTCCGATGATATTGTGATCGATACTGGTAACAGCCTATGGACTGACACTGTTGAGCGTGAAGCGCGCTACAAAGGGCAGTTTGTATTTTTCAGCTCTGCAGTTTCGGGCGGCGAAGTCGGTGCGCGTTTTGGACCCTCACTTATGCCTAGCGGTGATATCGATGCATGGCACCATGTTGCGCCGATTTGGAAAGCGATTGCCGCTAAGGTTGATGCCAAAACTGGGCTACCTATCGAACGTTTCGAGCCGGGTAATCCCGTGACAGAAGGCGAGCCATGCACGACTTATATTGGTCCTGCGGGTTCTGGCCATTATGTGAAGATGGTGCATAACGGTATTGAATACGCTGACATGCAGTTGATTTGCGAAGCCTATCAAATGCTGCATGACGGTTTAGGCATGAGCGCTGCAGAAGTGGGCGATGTGTTTGAACGCTGGAACAAAGGTAGTTTAAACAGCTATTTGATGGGGATCAGTGCCGAAGTATTAAAACAGGCCGATCCATTAACGGGTAAACCGCTGGTGGAAATGATCTTAGATAAAGCGGGCCAAAAAGGCACGGGTTTGTGGACGGCCGTGAGCAGTTTACAAATTGGTTGTCCGGCGCCGACGATTGCTGAAGCTGTATATGCTCGCGCCGTAAGTACCCAAAAATCCTTACGTTTACAACTTAGCCAGAAATTGGCTGGGCCAAATGCACCTGCTATCGATGATGCGCAAAAAGCGCAGTTGATTGAAGCCCTTGAAAGCGCGTTATATTGCGCGAAAGTGTGTTGTTATGCCCAAGGCTTCCAGTTGATGGCGATGACGGCTCATGAACAAAAATGGCAGTTAGACTTTGCTGAAATTGCAAAAATTTGGCGTGCGGGTTGTATTATTCGCGCGACTTTCTTGCAATCAATCACTCAAGCCTATGAAGACAAATCTGAT
This sequence comes from Shewanella sp. SW24, assembly GCF_025653395.1. Classification (NCBI taxonomy): domain Bacteria; kingdom Pseudomonadati; phylum Pseudomonadota; class Gammaproteobacteria; order Alteromonadales; family Shewanellaceae; genus Shewanella; species Shewanella sp. SW24. The sequence goes on along the minus strand of NZ_JAKKSH010000027.1, from coordinate 24,646 downwards.
CTTAGCAATCTGTTGATGGCGGACAGTTTTGCGTCTGCCTTGTCTGAAAAGCAAGGCCTATGGCGTACCGCAGTCGCGACTGCGGTGATGCAAGGCATTCCAGCACCGTGTATTAGCTCGGCTCTGGCGTATTACGACAGTTACCGCTGCGAAACATTACCGGCAAACTTGCTCCAAGGTCAGCGTGACTTTTTCGGTTCCCATACATTTGAGCGTATCGATACCCCAGCTGGCGAGAAATATCACTTAGATTGGAGCGCCAAAGAGCGCACCTTAGCTAAGGTTTAGCCTGTTATCAAAATGAAAAACGCTCCTTGATAAGGGGCGTTTTTGTTTATGGTCGATGATTTTATAACGGCTTATAACTTTTTGACTTCAATTCATTTTAAGTCACTAAGTTAAATCTTAAGCTTGAATTCCTAAGTATTCAGCTCAGATGAAAAGGCGATCAGCTTTTGCCAGAGTGCTTGGGCGACGGGGCCTAAAGGTGAGTGGGGTTTTCGCATCACATAGTAATCGAGTTGAATGTTGTTTTGCCTTTCACGCAGATCCAGTGCAATCAATGCGCCCTGTTTGAGTGAATCTTCAATCATATAGTGCGGCAGTTTGCCCCAGCCCATACCACTTTGAATAAGCATTTTTTTGGTGTAAAAATCATTAACATACCAACGTCGTTGCCCCGCCTGTACCCCAAACTCAATATTCGCAGTGCCTGAGCCTGTATCTTGGATCACGATTTGGTATTCATTAACGAGCTCTCGTGCGTAGGTCAGTGTCGGATGACGCTCAAGCATGCGCGGTGCGGCAACATCGAGAAGGCTACCGGAAAAAAGATAGGCTAATTCTAAATGGCTCGAACGTATGGGTTCAATTCCGCCTGCGGAGATGATGATTTCAGCTTTATCTTGATTCAGCGCTTCGAGTGCACCAGTTAAAAACTCTTGTTTGAGAATAATTTGGGTATAGGGAAACTCATTTTGAGTCAGCTCTAAAATCGGCAAAATTCGAGCGAGATTAAAGGAGGCTTCAAAAGCTAAGGTGATGCTTGCTTCGTTACCTTTGGCTAAATGCTTCGCTACTTGCTTCATTTCTTGCGCTTCATTCAGTACCCGCAGGGTATGTTGCAGCAGTTTTCGACCTTGCTCAGTGATGGCGAGTCGATAACCTTCGCGATTAAACAGGATAAGATCGAGTTGGGATTCTAACTGTTTGATACTTTGGCTAATGGCGGGTTGGGTTTTGTGCAGTTTGTCACTGGCGGCTTTGAGTGAGCCCGCCTCAGCTACGGTTTTAAACATCAGCAGTTGGTCTAAGGTCACAAGGATTGCTCGCAAGTTATAAATTATTAGTTTAGTAGATATTAGATTTTATTCCATATTTATTTATCTTTTATCGGCTCATAATCGATTCCATTCTCGCTCGTCGTCTGCGAATTTATGCCCAAGACTGACGGCAATATCACGTTTAATGGGGTGTGTGCGATGCGATTTTCAAACTTATGTGATACTAAGGGTTCAAGTATCAATGGCTTAGTTGCAGAGGTTGATACACAGAAGTTATTCCTTTGTGCCAATACACTCAATCGCGCCGCTGCAACCGTCACATTGGCGATGAGCATAGTGTTTTTCATCTCGGGATTTGCCAAGTTATTTAGCGTGTCTATGTTCCATGTTCCGTTTACTTTGATGAATCTTCCCACCGGATTTGGCTATTTTATTGGTTTGATGGAAGTGATTGGTGCCCTTGGGTTGTGTCTACGTGACTACCGAGTGCTATCGGCGAGCGGTTTACTGGCGATTATGCTGGGGGCGATTTATTTCCACTTTAACTATGAAGCGCCGATTAATGCACTGCCGGCATTGAGCTTATCGGCAGGACTCTTTCTGATTATTAAACTCGATGAAATTGTTGAGCGTTTAGTGCGATTTCAGCGGCAGTTGGTGCAGAGTCGTTCCGCATTTTAAGCGTGCATTGAAGTGTTATGTAGAACCGTGAGTTAAGTGAGAAATGCTGAGTTTAAAGCCAGTAGTACAGATATAAGTTAATCAACACGAGAGGATTATGATGCAAGTTAACGCGAGTCGTATGCCTGTGCTATTTGTGCCCCATGGTGGTGGCCCTATGCCTTTGCTCAATGATGTTAATCATAGGGAGTTGCGTGCATTTTTAACTTCAGTAACAGCGCCAATGCCAACTCCGAAGGCGATTGTGTTGATCACTGCCCATTGGGAAGAATCTGTGGTGACTTTGTCGAGTAGCCCAAAGCCAAGTATTTTGTATGATTACTATGGATTTCCACCTGAGGCTTATCAGCTGACATATCCTGCACCCGGTGAGCCAGAATTAGCCGCACAGATTGCGAATATGCTATCGGATAAGGGCATCGCCGCCCGCTTAGATAGCGAACGCGCATTTGATCACGGTACTTTTGTACCACTTAAGTTGATGTATCCTGAGGCGAATATTCCCGTGGTGCAGATGTCGTTAGTCCACAGCCTCGATCCTAAAATCCATATAGCGATTGGGGAGGCTTTAGCGCCGCTGCGGGATCAAGGGGTGTTGATCGTGGGGTCTGGCATGTCGTTTCACAATATGCGGGCATTTTTCTCAAGCGATCTCACAGTGCAAAGACGCAGTGCAGAATTTGATTATTGGTTGACGCAAACTTTAACGGCAAGAGTTAGTTCTGCCGAGGTAAAAACAGCATTAACTCATTGGCAATCAGCCCCTGAAGCGCGTTTTAGTCATCCGCGGGAAGAACATTTATTACCGCTACATGTGTGTTTTGGTGCAGGCCATAATGGTTCATCCCATGCCGAACGCAACTTTAATGGTATTTTGTTAAACACTTTGATCTCTGGTTATATCTGGCAATAAATGGAGGGTAGGATTTCCCTCGTCGATAATAAGCCAAATTGAAGTTGTGCTGCGGCCAATAAAAAAGGTTCGTATCTATCGAAGATATGAACCTTTTTATATTCAGCATTGAGCTGTGGTGTAGCACTAGCTTAGCGGATTTACTCTTATGCGGTAAAAACTAAACCCACGCTAAACAAGGTACTAAAAATCATGGTTAACTTAGCTGTACGGCCGAGTAACGGATTTAAGGCTTCACCAGAAACGGCATAAAAATCGCTACTGAGTTTGCGGGCAATAAGCAGAGATAATCCCGCAAGTAGTACTGGTAAACCGGGTAGAATACCGAATAAAAAGCCAGCGATGACTAGACCAAAGGGCAAATAGATTAAGGCTTGATAAAGCACTTTTGCCTGAGCTTCGCCGATACGTACTGCTAGAGTATGCTTGCCCGCTTGGGTGTCGGTACGGATGTCGCGAGTGTTATTCACCAACATAATCGCAGCGTTAAATAAGCCAATCGCACAACCTAATAACCAAGCATTAACAGTCGTATCGCCCGCCTGCAGATAATAACTGCCCACCACTGCCACTAACCCAAAAAAGACAAATGCCGCTACTTCACCGAGCCCATGGGAGGCGAGGGGATAGGGGCCACCACTGTAGCCAAGAGCACCTAAAATAGCGGCTGCGGCGAGAATGGCGATGGGCCAGCCTCCGTGCCAAATCAGATATGATCCCACGGCAAGCGCCATTAAGAGACAAAATATCATGGCATTGCGAACGCTTGTTGGTGAAATTAACCCACTTTGAGTCACGCGAACGGGCCCTAAGCGCTCGTCTGTATCTATGCCGTTTTTAAAATCAAAATAGTCGTTAGCGAGGTTGACGGCGATTTGTAATAAGACAGCACACAACATTGAAGTGGCAGCGATTAACCAGCTGTAACTCTCAAGATGCAGGGCGAGAATGTTGCCTATCAGTAGGGGACCTATGGCCGCGGGTAGCGTACGGGGTCTTATTGCTAAAATCCAAGGATTCATGGCGTCCAGTCGTTATTGGTAAATAGAAATGGTACCGAGCAAGGGCTCAATTAGCGCATAGCATAACAAGATTTAACACGAAAGTGAGCACTATCTAATAAACGCATTTAACAGAGTTTGAATTGGCGCACATATGTTCACTGATGCAGGATGAGATTTGTCGTTAAGTTCAAAGAAAATCAAAAAAGTCTGTGTTTCCATAGTTAATGTCGATGGAGGCTTTGTGCTGTCCATGACATAGGCGTAACGCTAAATACTCTGTTTAGTAGATAGCATAGGCGGTTGTTACCCTATGCTCGTTATTTTTTGCCGCTACAACAATGCCGATAAGGACATATTTGGATGCGTTTTGACAATCAGGTGGCGTTAGTCACTGGGGCTGCGGCTGGGTTAGGTCGAGCGTATGCCATCATGTTGGCTGAACGGGGGGCAAAAGTGATACTCGTCGACCAGCCGTTATCGTCCTATGAGTCAGTTTCCACCGACGGTGCTCAGATGAGCCACGCCAACTTAGAATTAATGCAGACCTATTGCAGCATTATTAAACTCGGTGGAGATTGCATTTATTTTGTGCTTGATGTGAGTCAGCGAAATGAAGTAAACAGCATGATCGAAGAGGTGATCCTACGCTGGCATCGCATTGATATCTTGATTAATAACGCGGGCGTTTATGGTGCTTGTCCCTTTGAGCACATTAAACTTGAGCAGTGGCAACGGCAATTGGATGTCGATCTCAATGGCAGCTTTTATCTCACACAAGCTGTTTGGCCTTATATGCAACAACAGCATTTTGGCCGGATAATGATGACAACGGGAGTTTCGGCCTTGTTCGGTGACTTGCATCAAGTTAGTTTTAGTGCGAGCAAGATGGCGCTGGTCGGCATGGTGAATAGCTTATCATTAGAAGGTGAAATCCATAATATTCGAGTCAATAGTTTATGCCCTCAGGCCGTAACCGCGATGACGGCCAAACATTTAGCGAGTGCGATTCAGCCGCTATTTTCCTTTGAATCATTAACGGCTACTACGGCTTTCTTGGTGAGTGAACCGGCGCCAAATGGTCAACATCTACTCGCCGGAGCGGGCAGTGTTAGCCACGGCATGTTTGTCGAATTTCAGCCTATGTATTTTAATGAAGGTCTTTTTACGCCAGATAACCTCGCGCAGCAGTGGCCACAGTTACACCAATCCTTCCCCGTGACTTTGCACTCCTGTGGAGAGGATAAAGTGTTGTCTTGGTCTAAGTTAAGTGCGCTAGAACATCACATTAAAATCGATTGATTCATCATGCTTGTATTTGAACTAAGCCTGCATCTATAGCGATTTAAATGCAGTAAGTGGCTCAATAAAGCCGTAAATGCTAACCACAATAAATAACATAGACACTCCAGCGTGCCTCGTTTAATTCCTCACCGTTGGAGTGATGATTTGATTGTGAATAATCGATAGAAGACTGGTCAGCTTAAGGCTAACTGAGTTACCCTTTAAGATTAATTGCTAATTACGCAGTAGGATCCCATGAGTCAGGTATTAGACGATCTTTTATCATTACTTTCCCTTGAGCAAATTGAAATTGGCCTCTTTCGTGGTCAAAGCCAAGATCTGGGTTTTGGGCATGTGTTTGGTGGTCAGGTGATGGGTCAAGCACTGAGCGCCGCAAAACAGACTGTAGCTGCTGAGCGTAAGATCCATTCATTACACTCCTACTTTTTACGTGCAGGTGACGAGAAGTTGCCGATTGTTTATGAAGTAGAAAATATGCGTGATGGCGGTAGTTTTAGCGCTCGTCGGGTTAGTGCTATTCAAAAAGGTCGCCCCATTTTTCATATGACCTGCTCCTTCCAAGAACCTGAGGAAGGCTTTAGTCATCAAGCCGCTATGCCGCAAGTGCCCGGACCTGAAGGTTTGTTGAATCAGCAGGAATTGGCGCTGACGATGCGGGATAAAGTACCGCCGAGCATACTTGAAAAGTTTATGGCCGATGCGCCAATTGAGATGCGATTGGTCAATCCACTGCACCCTTTTGCGCCTAAAGAAACCGAGCCGTACCGTTATGTTTGGATGAGGGCTAATGGCCCTATGCCAAATGATGCCCATATCCATGAATATTTACTCGCCTATGCCTCAGACTTTAACTTTTTAGTCACGGCAGCTCAGCCCCACGGTGTATCCTTCTTAAGTCCAGGGGTACGAATGGCGACGATCGACCACGCGATGTGGTTCCACCGCCCGATTAATATGGGGGAGTGGTTGCTTTACAGTATCGATAGCCCTAATGCTAGCGGTGGCAGAGGTTACGTCAGAGGGCAGTTTTTCAATCAACAAGGCGAGTTAGTGGCTTCTTCTACCCAAGAAGGCCTGATACGCATGGTAAAAGGACGTTAGTATGTATCTGAAAATAAAATCGTTTATATTGTTCTCTCTCATGGCTGTCTTGCTCAATGGCTGCGTGACTGTAACACCTGAACAACCGATTATCATCAATGGCGCAGCTGGCTATCTAGAGAAGATCCCATTACCTCAAGGCTGCCAAATCATTATTGCCATTATTGATTTGAATACTCCAGGCGTCATCGTCGCACAAAAAACCTTCAATATCGCCAGAGCACCTGTGCCATTTAAATTTACACTGCCCGCTAAATCGATCGATAAAAGTATCCAATATGGGGTGGTGGCGATGATCAAGTTTCAAGACCAAGTGATTTTCCAAACCTATGACAGGTTCCCAGTTATCAATAATGATAAGTTCACGACAGAAGTGCTAATGAAAGCGGTTATGGCGAATTAACCACTGGCCATAACTGCAATAATATTGTTTTTATATTGATGAAGATTTAGCCCTTTCAATTCGATATTGAAAGGGCTTTTTTGTGGTCAATAATCCGCTTGCTATGCTGTAAATGTGAGATTAAGTATTAATTTGCTCTATACAGGATTAAGAATATTAATGCATAAGTTAGTTAATTTTTATAAGGGGTATCATTTTGTAAAATATTATACAAATACAAAATGCATACAATTTGTTAATTTAACGTTTCTTTTTTTGTGCTCTATTATTTCAATTTATGGTGTTTTGTGTTTATTTTGTAACTAATGATATTTATAAAAAAGAGTATTTATTTACGGGGATTTATTCTGTTTAACCTAATGCTATTTTTGAGCCGACACTTAAAGGTTAATTTTAACGCTATGATTTAATGTTTATTATTTGTTTTTATCGACTTTATACTACGACTTATCGTTGGGACATAAAACAGTCTGATAAAGGTTCTATGGATTTATTTTAACAAGGTATGAGGTTGTTCATCATTTACTGAATTGCGTTCTGTTAATTTGCTGTTTTAATTTGTATCATCGCGTGTTACAAATTGTCGCGATAAAACTCAGTGATCATCATCACAGTAAATTGAATGGTTATTCATAAAAAATGTCAGTTACGGGTGATGTTTTTGGTTGTCGCAGCGTTTTCATGCCACCCAAACCTGAGTTTTATAAATCATACAACTTATAAGAATTAGGGAAGTTACAATGAAAACTAAAATAGCATTAGCAGTGTCTATGGCACTGTTATCGTCGGCGGCAAATGCACAAACCGTATTATCACCTACGGGTGAAACCTTGCAGTTAGATATTCCAAGTGAATTACAAGTCACTTCATTACGCGGTAACGCTGCCGGAGCTGAGGTTAAGTTTGTACCAGAAGCAGATTTAGGTGAGGGTGAATATACTTATATCGTTCGTTTACGCGATAGTTCGGTTGCTAATTACCAAGGAACTATTCCAGGATTGAAAGCGACTAGTTCACAAAGAGTGCAGGTAAACGGTACTTCAAAAGTTGCTGTGAACGGCAAACTTGATGCTTCTAAAGCTGAAGTCAAAAGTTATGTTAGTTATTTGAAAGTAAAACAGAACCGATTTTTAGCTAACGCGAGTGCTGCTATTGGCACCAATCTGCAACCATTAACGACATATCAGTATGCGTTAAACGGTATGGCGGTTCGCATGACTCAAGCTCAAGCGAAGAAAATGGCTGAGTTACCTGAGGTTGCGTTTGTTGAGCGCGAGCGCATGGAGCAAATGGAAACCGATGTCAGTCAAGCGCTTATCGGTTCTCCTAATGTATGGGATGGCAGTGCGACGGGCACGAAAGCCATGGGGGAAGGCGTGATCGTCGGTATTATCGACTCAGGTATTAACTCAGATCATGCTTCATTCGCTGATGTTGGCCAAGATGGCTATGACCACACAAACCCATTAGGTCAAGGCATCTATATTGGTGATTGTAAAACTGATTTCGCGAGCATGTGTAATGACAAGTTGATTGGAGTTCGCAGTTACTCTGAGATAACAAATAACTACGACGATGCAAAAGTGTTTGGTGACACCCCTCCAGCTAAAAATGGTGAGGATTACGGTGGGCATGGTACTCACGTTGCGAGTACCGCAGCAGGTAACATCCTAGTGAATGTGCCTTATGTGCAAGGTGAAACAGGTAAGTTAGAAAGCGATGGCATTGCGACAGGCCTTGAATTTAAACAAATCTCAGGTGTTGCACCACATGCAAACATTATAGCTTATCAAATTTGTAATCCGGGTAATGCGGGCGACACTTATTCTGGCTGCCCGACCGCACCGATTTTAAAAGCCTTAGATGATGCGATTAAAGATGGCGTCGATGTGCTGAACTTTTCTATCAGTGGCGGTGGAAACCCGTGGAATAGTGCGACGGAACAAGGCTTTTTAGCCGCGCGTAATGCGGGGATTTTTGCTGCAGTGGCTGCGGGTAACACACGTGCCGCGACAAACACGAGCCCTGCGATTAATCAAATACCTTACTCTACGCCTAAAAATGCACCTTGGTATACTTCGGTCGCTAACTCGACTCATAACCGTGACATAGTACGCGCCGTGGAATTTAATGGTAAAAACTATCATTACACTGCTGGTTCTGGTCCGGTTCAAACTGAAGTGCTCAAAGGTGTTCCCCTTTATGCTGGCGCAATTGATGCGACCAATTTTGAAGCCTGTAAACCGTTCCCAGCAGATGCCTTTAAAGACAAGATCGCCGTTTTAAGACGCGGTGTTTGCTCATTCGATATCAAAGTGGCCGCAGCAATGGCCGCTGGCGCTAAGGGTGTGATTGTTTTCAATAGAGATGGTGAAAATAATGCGCGTCTGACTATGTCGGGGCTGGATAAATTGAATATTCCAGCGGTATTTATTGGTGATATTGATGGCTTAGAATTGATTGCTGCTATGGCGGCAAATCCTGCTCTTGAAATCACGCTGTCTCCAACCCCTAAAGTTGCCAGTAAAGAAGCGGATGTTTTATCTGCCAGTTCATTGATTGGACCTAACCTGACTAACGATGTACTCGTACCCTATGTCGCTGCACCGGGCAGTGACATCTACGCTGCTTATTCCGACCAACAGTTTGGCCATGATGAAACAGGTACAGATCCTGCTGATTTCACTTTGATGTCAGGTACTTCAATGGCGAGTCCTCACGTTGCCGGTGCTGGTGCGTTACTTAAATCGCTGCATAAGGATTGGACGCCAGACAATATTCGTTCTGCGCTAATGATGACGTCAACGACAGCCCAAGCCATGAAAAAAGCCGATGGTAAAACCGTTGCTGATCCGTTTGACGTAGGAGCCGGTCGTATTCGTGTTGATTTAGCGGCAAAAACGGGCTTAGTGATGGATGAAAGTGCCCTAAACTACGAGATTGCTAATCCTTCGACAGGTGGCGATCCACGTAAGCTAAACATTCCAAGCATGGCTGATTCACGTTGTATCGATACTTGTACTTGGACACGTACTGTCACTGCAACGGCTGATGGTAGCTGGACTGCAAAAGGCGTTTCCGCAACGGATAAATTCGCGTTAACTGTGACGCCAGAAAGCTTTAATCTCAAAAAAGGTGAAAGCCAAACGATTACAGTGACTGCGGATGTGACTGACGTCGGTGCAAGTTGGGGCTTTGGTAACTTAGTATTAACGTCCGATACTTTCCCAACGGCTAATATGCCGATCGTAGCTAAGATAGCTAAACGCGATTTACCTGTTTTGGTTAATGTTTCAGCCTCACGTGATGCAGATGAACGTAATTTGGCGCACTTGAAAGCGATTGATCTACCGGGTGTTGCGGCGACAGTGACTGCACTTAAATTAAGCGCTACTTATGAATCAAGTGTGAAACAGGATTCAAATACCGATAGTGCATTTGATGATTTGGCCGATGGCGTAAAAGTATTTAGCTTTAATGTTGAAGATAAAGCTTTATATTTCAATGCATCAATCGGTAATACAACCTCTCCTGACTTAGACATGTTTGTGATACTCGATAAGAAAGACGGTAGCAAGCTTTCTATCGCGGCATCTTCTGCGTTTGGCGGTTCAAAGGAAAGTGTATCCATTAAGAACCCAGTGAAGGGTGAGTATATTGTCGTTGTACAAAACTATCAGGCATCTGCAGCCGATGCGGATGATGCCTTTAGTTTGAAACAAGTAACCTTATACGATGAAGCGGGTGATAACTTAACTGCAAATCTTACGGGTGATCATAAAGATTTCAATGTCAACTTAGCATGGAAACAAGCGATGCTAGTGGGAGATGCTGGCATAGCTATGCTGACGCTGACCACCACTGATGACAAAGTCGCACCAGTTAAAATTCCGGTCGTATTTGAGCGCGTCAGTGATGACGTATTACCCCCTCTAGGCAGTACAGTTTCTGGTGAATTAACACCTGGCACCGCTAAAGTGATGAAGACGCGTATCGAAGCGAACAAAACGCAAGAAACCCGTGTTTACACCCTAGAGGCGTTATTACCAGAAGGTCACGAAGTGGCTAATATTAGCCATCAAGGTGCGCAAGTGGGCAATAAGATCACTTGGACTATCGAAATGGCCTCTGCTGCTGCGGCATTAGATGTCACGTTTGACTTAGTGCCACGTAAGGCGAGTCAAGGCAACATAGTGGCATTGACCAACAAAGTGAATAACGACTCGGCTGAAATCTTGAAGCAGGAGTATCAATTTGATGTTCCAGAAGTGGCGCCAGTAGCTGTGATTGAAGCTCCTGCCACTGTCCAAGAAGGTAAACCTTTGTTCATCGATGCGAGCAAGTCGTCGGATGCCAACAATGATCCTTTGACCTACAAATGGACTCAGTTAGGGGGCGCTAGCTTTAACTTTGACGCTAATGCGGCCAAGCTTAATCTCGTTGCACCAAACGTGAGTGGCTCTGCTCAGACGGTTTCATTCCAACTGACAGTATCTGATAACCACGGCAATAAAGATTCAAGTGTTGTGTCTGTATCTGTGACTGAAACACCAGCCAAGAAAGATGATGGTGGTGCCTTAGGTTGGTTAAGCTTGTTGTTGCTACCTTTTGCTTTTGGTCGTCGTAAACAAGGCTAAACCCTCAGAGTAAAATCGGAAGGTTTAATGGTAAGAGTGAAGGGCTGATATTGATATCAGCCCTTTTTGTATTTGCTGGTTTGGGTTAGCGATTTGACATTAAAAAATCGACAAATGCGCGGTCTGCTTGGCTGACGGGGCGCTGCTTTTTCCATGCAATATGGAGGTTTAAAAATACCGGTGGATCGAAGGGTTTGGCTAAAATGTCATCTTTTGAGCTTATCGCCATCTCAAGTACACTGGTGATCCCAAATCCTTGGGAAACAATCTGTTTAATCAGATTAATAAGATTGGTCTCGAAGGCAATATTGGGCTTTTTGCCTAATTCTTTGGCTTGAGATAGTATCCACTCACGGTGGAAATAACCTGTTTTGAACATCACTAATTCATGGTCGAAAAAGTCATGTAGACTCACAGCGCTATGTTCTGCTAAAGGGTGTTCAGCACCCATGGCGATCACCATTTGCTCACGGATCAACAGCTGACTATCAAATTCGGGTTGTAGGTCTTGGGCGGTAATGATCGCAATATCCACTTCTTCCTGTTGCAACATGCGCAGTGCATCCCGCGTCCCGCCTTCAAACAGTGATAGTTTCAACTCGGGGTATTTATGCCGAAAAGCCATTAAGCGCGAGGGGAGATAGAAAGAACCCAGCATGCCCGGCACGGCAATGCGGACCTCTCCCGAGGTGAGATTGGCCATGGCGCGGATTTGCGCTTCGGCCTGCTTAACTTGTTTTAGGATCAAAGTGGCGTGTTGATGCAGGACTATACCTTCGGCCGTGAGTGTGAGCAGTTTATCATTCTTGTTGCTCGTACGATTGACTAAGGTGACGCCGAGTGCGACCTCTAAGCGCTTGATACTTTGACTTAACGCGGGCTGAGCCATATTCAGTTTCTTGGCTGCGGCGGTAAAGCTGCCGGTATTGGCAAGGGCATCTAAATGTTTGAGTTGGCGAATATCCATTAATCGGGCTCGTACTATTTTATTAGTGGCAAGAAGTGTACTTTTGGTGCGCTATTTCTATAACAAAAATCAATGATTACGATAGATATTATCTATTATTGTTATGTTATGCCCAGTGATAATCTTTGTCTATCCTATGAGTGATACTTGGTTGAGGCTCCCGTGCAAGCCGTATTAGATACTATGATTGACAATAAACAGCGTGACACCCGATTGATGTGGGCGCTCTGCGTCGCTTCAGTGGTGGTCTATATCAACTTGTATTTAATGCAAGGCATGTTGCCGCTGATTGCGGAACATTTTGCGGTATCAGGCTCTAAAGCAACCTTGATCCTGTCGGTGACCAGTTTTTCCTTAGCCTTTTCATTGCTCTTGTATGCGGTACTGTCAGATCGTATCGGTCGACACACTCCAATTATTGTCAGCTTGTGGTTATTGGCATTGTCTAACTTACTATTAATTTGGGCACCGGATTTTAATGGGTTAGTGCTAGTACGATTGCTACAAGGTGCATTACTCGCTGCCGTACCTGCGATTGCCATGGCGTACTTTAAGGAGCAATTATCACCAAGCACTATGCTGAAAGCCGCAGGCATTTATATCATGGCGAACAGTATTGGCGGGATTGTTGGACGTCTGCTCGGTGGTTTAATGTCGCAGTTTTTATCTTGGCAAGAATCTATGTGGTTGCTGTTTCTAGTGACGTTAGCGGGGGTGGCTTTAGTGAACTATTTGCTGCCTTCACTTGCCGATGCGCAGTCGATGTCCCCCAGTAACACTGAGCCTTCCTTATCAAAACGCGTCCGTTTAGCGCAAGATCTTCATGGCTTTAGTCATCATCTCACCGATGCGCAAATGCGTTTGGTCTACGCGATTGGTGGCTTGACCTTTATGATGATGGTGAATCAATTTAGCTTTATTCAACTGCATTTGATGGCTCCACCCTATGAATGGAGTCGTTTCCAAGCCACCTTGATTTTTCTGTGTTATTCCAGCGGGACTGTCGCTTCGTATTTTACTGCAAAGTGGCTCGCCAAATTTGGTCAACATAAGTTGTATCAATGGTCTTGGTGCGTGATGTTACTCGGCAGTTTACTGACCCTGTTTGATACGACCTTAACCATTAGCTTAGGTTTTTTAATGACCGCCTGTGGGTTCTTCCTTACCCACAGTTGTTGTAATTCCTTTGTTGCAATGCGGGCCAGTCGTGATCGAGCTAAGGCAACGTCACTCTATTTATGTTGTTATTACTTAGGTGCTGCGATTGGCGGCCCTTATTTGATGATGTTTTGGCATGAGGCGCAGTGGCGAGGTGTGGTGATGGGGTCGTTAACCTTATTAGCCTTGATCGCCTTAGCTATCACCCGTTTGCATTACCATCAAACTCATGTCAAACGGGCGTTGGTCTAAAGCTTAAATATGCCTTTTAGTCATCGGAATTAATGTACTGTTTGCGGTCTAAATCGTATTTACGCATTTTGTCGTAGAGGGTTTTTCGGGGCAGTTCTAGCTGCTCCATGGTCTGCTTAATACTGCCCTTGTTGTGGCTAAGTGCTTCTTCAATCAGTACCCGTTCAAAAAACTCTACCCTTTGTAGCAGGGACATACTCGAGTGCAGGCTTGGAGTATTGCCTAACGTGCCAGCAAAGGCGGCTTCTCCGCCCAGCAGCACAAAGCGTTCGGCGAGATTACGTAACTCACGCACATTGCCTGGCCAGTCGTGGGAAGTAAGTATCGCGTTTTGCTCTGCATTTAAGGCGATAAGCGCTTTGTGATAGCGTGCCGATGCGACGCGGGCAAAGTGTAAAAAGAGTAACGGAATATCTTCACGGCGATCTCTCAGGGGAGGGATGGGTACAGTCACCAGATTTAAGCGATACAACAAGTCTTGGCGAAATTCCCCTGTGTCACACAGGCTCTTTAAATCTACTTTAGTGGCGGCGATTACCCGTATATCAAGGCTGATGCTTTTGTTTGACCCTAAACGTTCAACCTTACGATCTTCAAGCACTCGCAGCAGTTTTACTTGCAACGACAGTGGTGTACTTTCAATTTCATCTAAAAATAACGTGCCACCATTGGCATATTCAAATTTGCCAATGCGCATCTTATCGACGCCAGTAAAGGCCCCCGCTTCGGCGCCAAAGAGTTCACTTTCAATCAGGTTTTCGGGGATTGCACCACAGTTGATGGCGACAAAGTTAGCTTGGCTGCGGCTGCTGTGGTCGTGTAAATAGCGGGCAACAAGTTCTTTACCTGTACCTGTTTCGCCTTCAATTAACACATCCGCAGGCGTATCTATCACTTGCGTTATGATGTGGCGCATACGGTTGATGCCGACACTGTTGCCCAAAATACGAGGGCCCGGTACGCTTTGGCTTTCGAGATCCTTTTTAAGCTTGCGGTTCTCTAAGGTCAGACTGCGTTTTTCTAAGGCGCGTTTAACCACATCGAGTATATGTTCGTTATTAAAGGGTTTTTCGAGGAAGTCGTAGGCGCCTTGTTTTAACGCATTGACTGCCATGGCTATATCACCAAAACCAGTGAGTAGCACGACGGGGAGATCGGGATCTTGCAGACGGATTTGTTGCATTAAGCTGATGCCGTCTAATTGTGGCATGTTGACATCCGATATCACCATTCCCGCCCAATCTTTATGCAGCAACTTAGCGATACCTTTGGGTTCTGTGGTGGCGAGCGCCTTAATGCCCTCCAGTTCAAATAGTTGAACGAGAACTGTGCCTATGTGCGGCTCATCGTCGATGATGAGAACAGAATAATCTTGAATTGAATTGGGCACACTCATAAAACTAACGTTCCTCGAGCAAGTAAATAGGTAAAATAATCTGGAAAATAGCGCCACCCTCTTCGGCATTGGCAACGTTAATTTGGCCTTGCATGGATTCGATAATACGTTGTGAAATCGATAAGCCTAGCCCCAGTCCGTGCCGTTCGTTGGTGGTAAAGTAGGGTTCGAAGATTTTCTCCATTTGGCTTTCACGTACACCCGGGCCTGAATCTTGGATACTGATGCAAAACTTATCCTCACTGGTCACGCGGATAATCAATTGGCGTTTAACCGATTGTTGCATAGCGACAATGGCGTTGCTCATAATGTTGACAAACACTTGTTGTAATCTAACCTTATCGCCCCAAACCTGATAGTTGCCGTTGGGTAATTGCACATCGAGTTCAACACCCTGTTTATCAATTGCAGGTTGAACTATGGTCAGGGCTTGCTTGATACAGCGGCCAATATCGGTTGCGCTATCAGCGCCTTGGCTCTTGCGGGTAAAGCTTTTAAATTGCCCAACAATATCGGCTAATCTGTCGGTAAGTTCAATAATAATCTTGATATTATCCAGTGCCTTATCTTGCATATCACGGGCGAGAAAAGTTTGGGTATTTTGGGCATAGCTGCGAAGTGCCGCGAGTGGTTGATTGAGTTCATGGTTAATACTGGCGGATAAACTTCCGATCACTGTCAGTTTTGCCGCTTGGATCAGTTCATCTTGAGTATCTTTGAGCTGATTGTTAGCCTGTTGTAAGTCCTGAGTACGTTCTTCAACTCGCTGTTCTAACAGGCTTTGTGCTAGTTGCATTCGGTGTAGATTGCGACGGCGCTCGGCGTTAAATAGGATGCTGAGTGCCAGCAAAAGATAAATACTGGCTGACAGTAACATCAGTGCGGGCAAAGAGGTCAGTAAAGGTTTGATTGGCGCTAAGATGTGTACTCGCCAGCCTGCCTTCGCCATTGATTGGTGGATGTCCATGTATTGTTCATGGTCTGTACCCGTTTGCAGCTGGTAGAGCATAGCTTGACTACCACTTTCATAGGGCGGCTTCATCAACAACTCTCCTATGGGACGTTCTGCATAGCGTTTTGAGGCATTAAGGGCATATTGCTTGGCTTGGGTAAGCGGGGTTAGTGACTTTAACCGCCATTCATCGATACTGGAAATAAAGACGATATCTTCAGGATCACTGATAAGGAATTGATACTGACCCGCAATCGCAATACTGGTACTTTGTTGCTCTATGTCGGCAATATTAACTTTGACTATGATGGCTCCAAGTATGCCTTTACCACCTTGTTGATAAATAGGGTAAGAGAAATAAAATCCGCGCTTATCTGAGCTGGTACCCACTGCATAATAACGGCCTAGATTGCCCGAGATAGCATCTGTGTAATAGGGTCTAAAGGAGTAGTCCTTGCCTATAAAGGAAAAACTTTGTTGCCAGTTACTGGCGGCAATGGCGATACCTAAGGCATCAATCAGATAGATATCGGATGCTTCGGTGACATGCTGAATTTCTTCGAGATATAAATTAAGCTCTTGAACTTTATCTAGATTCTGCTGGTCGTTCAGGACATTGGCGAGCATTGGGTTAGTCGAGAGCACGTGGGGAATACTTTCGTAGCGCGATAGTGCACCATCGAGAAAACTGACTAATTCCTTTAGTTGTTTCTCCGATTGCTTTTGGATCTCGATTTTACCTTGATGCAAATGCACCCAGTAGGTCAGTTTGAGGGTTGCAAATAGGCCTGCAAGTAACACAACGGTCAGAAAGAGGCGTTTCTTGGCCTTAGGCGTCATGGGCAACATGGTGGTTATCCTGATAAAGCAACGGGATCAATAACTGATACTGCGCATAATAAAACAAAGCGAGCCTGACTAGGCTCGCTTAAAATCTATCTGTAATCAAGGGGTAATCTCACAACCTTGAATTGCAGACTAATATCCACGCATCGAATCCAACCATTCAGGTAAGAAGAGTGAAATCTGTGGTACGTAAGTAATCAGGGCTAAGAAGGCTAGCATCACGAGTAACCAAGGCAGAACCGACTGAATCACCCAACCAATACTGCGCCCTGTGATCCCAGCGGTGACAAAGAGATTGAGTCCCACCGGCGGCGTTAGCATACCGATCTCCATGTTCACGACCATGATGATACCCAAGTGGATAGGATCTATGCCTAATTGCGTTGCAATAGGGAACAGAATTGGCGCCATAATGAGTACAATCGCCGATGGCTCCATAAAGTTACCAGCAGCAAGCAACAGTAAGTTAACGATGATCAGGAATCCCCAAGCGGGTAAACCCATGCTAACAATATACTCAGCAATAATGTGAGGGATACGTTCTGTGGTTAATACATGCGCAAATAGCATAGCGTTAGCTATGATAAACAGCAGCATGATACTGACCTTGGCACCATCGCGCACAACATGACGTATGTCTTTGTCGATAGGCGTTTTAATCAGTCCTAAGAACATATGGCCTAAGTTACGCGCAGTTGCTTTGGCTAAGTTTTCACCTTGATTACGCCATGCCACGTCTTTTAATGGCCCGATATCACGGTAGCCAAATACCGCAATAAGGTAAGCATATACACAAGCCACAGCTGATGCTTCGGTTGGGCTAGCGACGCCACCATAGATAGAGCCTAATACGATAAAGATGAGTGCTAATCCACCCATTGCCTTGGCACTTGAAATCCCCAGTTGTTTAACGCCTGGAAAAGGACGTGAGGGCAAGTTTTTAAAGCGGGCAACGATATAAATGACGATCATCAATATAAATCCCATCATTAAACCTGGGATTAAGCCTGCCATAAACATTTTTGCAGCCGACACTTCCGTTGCTGCGGCATACACTAACATGACGATTGAAGGTGGGATCAAAATCCCGAGAGTGCCAGAGGTCGTGATCACGCCTGCAGCAAATTTTTCGGGATAACCTGCTTTTACCATGCCGACTATGACGATAGAACCAATTGCCGCAACAGTCGCAGGAGATGATCCAGAAACCGCAGCAAACAGCATACACGCCATAACGGATGCCATCGCTAATCCACCACGGACATGTCCAATACTGTCCATGGCAAAATCGATAATCCGTCTAGCGACACCACCCGTTGATAGGAAGGCGGATGACAGAATAAAGAAGGGGATTGCGAGTAAAGTGTAATGCTCTGATGAAGACTCATACAGCTTGAGTGCAACTGAAGCTAAGGAGTCATTCGAGAACAATAAAATCGTCAGCATGCTGGAAAAACCTAATGCGATAGCGATAGGCATACCGAGAAACATACATACGAATAGGGCGGTAAATAGGGTTGCAATAGCCATTATTTAGCCTCCTTTTGGTCAGAGACTGGATCTACTTTAGCGTTTTTAGCGCTCTCATCGATTAAATGCATACTTTCTTTCGCTTCATCGGCAAATTGGAAGCCTGAGACTTGGTCACGCAGAATGGCGATAAAGAGTTCGACGAAACGCCAAGTCAACATAAAAAAGCCAATAATTAAAATACTTTGAGATAACCAAATCGGTATTGCGCCATCTTCAATATCGATTTTTAAAGTGTTCCAAGCAAAATCTGGATCGAGGCTTTTTAATATAAATTGTGGGAAATGTATGTCTTCCATAGGCAAACCGATTTGATACATCTGGCTTAAGTAATCCCAACTGCCTTTTAAAAAGAGTCCGCAATAGACGATACAAACAAAGGCGGTAATAAGAGATACTATCTTTTTAGCCTTTGGCGCTAAATTTTTAACAAACGCATCGACACCAATATGGGCACCGACTTTAACCCCATAGGACATACCAAATAACACAAACCAACCGCAAAAGGTTAATGTAAGTTCTTGGATCCAAAGAAAACCCGTGTTGAAGAAGAAGCGAGCGACGACTTCTGAAAACACTAACAGCGTCATCAGAGTGATCAATAAATTGAGCACACCTTCTTCAATATAACCAAATATTCGCGATATCACAGCCATAATCCCCTCGCTGAAATGGCCGCCTAAGCTCGGTTGAGCTTAAGCGGCTATCATCATTATTATTTATTTGCAGCTACAGCAGCATCAATCACATCTTTTCCGATTTGATCTTCAAACTTAGCCCAAACAGGTTTCATTACCTCAACCCATTTTTGACGTTCAGCAGGAGACAGAGTCACTAACTGTGAACGTTTAGAATCAAGGATTAACTGTTTGTCTTCATTGTCTTTTTCAGCAGCAATCTTGTTACCTAATGCGATAGATTCGTCTAAAGCTTCTTTGATGATCTTACGTTTGTCAGCAGGTAGACCTTTCCAGAAAGTGTCAGAGGTCACGACCATATAGTCGAGAACACCGTGATTACTTTCAGTGATTTGGCTTTGCACTTCATAGAACTTTTGTGAATAAGTATTTGACCAAGTGTTTTCTTGACCATCGATAGCGCGGGTTTGAAGTAGGGTAAATACTTCAGAGAAAGGTTTTTTCACAGGGATTGCACCAACAGCATCAAACTGGGCTGCTAGAACATCAGATGCCATAACGCGGAATTTCAAGCCTTTTGCATCAGCAGGATTTTTAAGTGGTGTGTTAGATGAGAACTGTTTCATACCATTGTGTAAATAACCCAGACCGACAATTCCTTTACGGCTCATGGAGTTCAGTAATGTTTGACCAGCTTCACCTTGTTGGAAACGATTCACGGCATCCATATCATTGAATAGGAAAGGTAAATCGAATATTTGTAGACGTTTAGTGTAACGCTCAAACTTTGAGAGTGAAGGCGCGACAAATTGTACGTCGTTTAACAGCAGTGCCGCTAGTTCGTTGTTATCCCCAAATAACTGTGAGCTAGGAAATACACTGACTTTGTATTCACCTGGTAAACGTTGTTCAACGAGTTCTTTAAATTTAAGTGCCATTTGGCCTTTAGGTGTGTTTTCTGCCACTACGTGTGAAAACTTAATTTCAATCGGTTCTGCAAATACGTTAAAACTGGTCGCAAATACGGAGGCAACAGCGAGCATTTTGACTAAGGTTTTGAGTGGACGGGTCAATCCAGTTTGTTGATTCAATATCATCTTGAGTTCCTTTTTCTGTTGTTAGGATTTGTCCTCAGTCTTGGTTAGTTTGTTACCAAGTTTGAGTAGGAATACAGCCTTGATTTCCCTGAGGTCTGTCTTACTAAAGGCAAATACCACGCCAACTTACACTGGCTTCTGTAAGTGTTTGGTTACTAAAGTGTAGTTCATTTGATGTTTGTCACACTTTTAGTTTGGTGGGTGAGATCTCGCTCACAGTGATTTTGTGTTTGGGTGGAAACCCACCCATAGTGAAGATCGGCCCCAAATTGACGGCTCTTGTCGTTGCAGATAAATTAAACAAACTTAGTTATTTTGAGATCAAAAAAAGCCGTAAAAGTATGCGATATAACGACAAATATTGTGGTGGGCTGCTTTAGGAGAAGAAGTGTAGGTGAGATGTGAAGTCTATGGAGGTTAAGTCGATAGCTATCGTAGTCAATCAAGACACAATTCATTTGATGCTGTTAGTTATCCTCTAAAAGAATACGTTTAAGGATAGCATCGCTAGGTAACAAGGCTAAATGGCCTTGTTCATCAAAGTACCAACCGGTAATAAAGCCTTTTTGGCGCATGCTGACGAGATTATGCATGACTTCCCGCGCTTCTTTTAGAGCCGTTTGCTCATTGCAGGCGTGGGTATGCTTTAAATAAGTGGCGATATTGGCAAGAGAAGCGGATTGACTGACGCTGGCCATAATGTTGATCTCCAAAAATGCTAAAGCAGAATGAAATCAGGCTGAGTGTCGATAGTGCTTAGTATTTAACGAAATATAAAATGCCGAACAGCATAATTTAGCACTCGCTGATTGAGATCAATCATAGTTGAGTAAGCGCGTGGGTAAAGTTTATTGGTGGTAAAATATGGTGGTCGCTGCTGGGCTCGAACCAGTGACCCCCTCCTTGTAAGGGAGGTGCTCTCCCAGCTGAGCTAAGCGACCTGGGATATAACGTGTGTATTGCAGAATATGGTGGTCGCTACTGGGCTCGAACCAGTGACCCCCTCCTTGTAAGGGAGGTGCTCTCCCAGCTGAGCTAAGCGACCTGGGATATAACATGTGTATTGCAGAATGTGGTGGTCGCTACTGGGCTCGAACCAGTGACCCCCTCCTTGTAAGGGAGGTGCTCTCCCAGCTGAGCTAAGCGACCTGGGCATTCTTAAATTACACATTTTTAAGTCATTCTTCACTAAAGAATGGTGGTCGCTACTGGGCTCGAACCAGTGACCCCCTCCTTGTAAGGGAGGTGCTCTCCCAGCTGAGCTAAGCGACCTGGGAATGACTTTTACACATTAATACATCAAGCTATATGGTGGTCGCTACTGGGCTCGAACCAGTGACCCCCTCCTTGTAAGGGAGGTGCTCTCCCAGCTGAGCTAAGCGACCTGGGATATAACATTTTGTATGCCATAATTTCTTTGTAGAAAATATGGTGGTCGATACTGGGCTCGAACCAGTGACCCCCTCCTTGTAAGGGAGGTGCTCTCCCAGCTGAGCTAATCGACCTCGCTGTGTGGAGCCGTATTATAGGGAGGTTCGATCTAGTGTCAACGCTTTTTAGTGAAAAAAGCATTGGTCGCGCTATTTTTGTCCACATTGGCTTAATGCTAATCACGCCGCCGATCAAAGTGTTATTTAATTCGCCAGTCAATGGTACGTAATTTGGACGCTCGCGATTAAATACGGGTTGAACTCATCCCATTCACCTGACTTTTTTGTGGTAAAAGTGCTGAGGAAGTGAGTGATTTATAAAAATTAGCGCACTAAATAGTATGAGTGCATTGATAGTGTATAGATGAGCGTGTTCGATGGCGCAGATATTTATAGTCGAAGGAATATAGGTGTAGAGATTTAGGGTTGGAATATAAAGCCTGAAAATCATCTCAAGTGTTAGCATTAATCAATGGTGGTGATAGCAATAGTGCCACCTTTATATATCGCTTTATATTGGCTTCCCTATATAAAGGAGAGGGATTAGCGACACGATTTAACTAGATAAGTGATACTGTGAAGCTTGTCCCATTTGCAGCGCCTGCTTTGACTGTTAGAATAAGCCCACTTTTTTTATCGTGATTGTCTTTATCTAGACGACTTTATATAGGTTAGTGTCCCATTATGACAACTAAGACGCGTTTTGCCCCTAGTCCTACCGGTTTCTTGCATGTTGGTGGTGCCCGTACTGCACTTTATTCTTGGTTACAAGCCCGTGCCAATAACGGTGAGTTTGTATTACGTATTGAAGACACTGATATTGAGCGTTCGACTCAAGCCGCTTGCGATGCGATTTTAGAAGGCATGAATTGGCTAGGTTTGACATGGGACGAGGGCCCATATTACCAAACTAAGCGTTTTGACCGTTATAACGAAATCATTGCTCAAATGTTAGAAAAGGGCACAGCGTACAAATGTTACTGTTCACGTGAGCGAATCGATGCCTTAAGAGAATCACAGGCCGCTAACGGTGAAGCACAAAAGTATGATGGTTGCTGTCGCGACTTACCCGCTCGCGAGACTGATGAACCATTTGTAGTGCGTTTTAAAAATCCAATCGGTGGTTCAGTGGTATTTGATGATCATGTTCGTGGTCGGATTGAATTTTCTAACGATGCATTAGATGACTTGATCATCGCCCGTACCGACGGCGTGCCAACCTATAACTTCTGTGTGGTGGTTGACGATTGGGATATGGGGATCACTTGTGTGGTGCGTGGTGAAGACCATATCAACAATACCCCGCGTCAAATCAACATTCTTAAAGCATTAGGGGCGCCGATCCCAGAATATGCACACGTATCTATGATTCTAGGTGATGACGGCGCTAAGTTGTCTAAGCGCCATGGCGCTGTTAGCGTAATGCAGTACCGTGACGATGGCTATTTACCAGAAGCACTGCTGAACTATTTAGTGCGTTTAGGTTGGTCACATGGCGACCAAGAGATTTTCTCATTAGAAGAAATGAAGCAATTCTTTAAGTTGAGTGACATCAACAAAGCCGCTTCTGCTTTTAATACCGATAAACTGGTGTGGTTGAACCAACACTATATAAAGAGCCTAGATCCAGAATATGTGGCAACACACTTACAATGGCACATGGACGATCAAAAAATTGATCTGTCAAATGGCCCAGCATTAGCTGAAGTGGTCACTGCATTAGCTGAGCGCGCTAAGACTCTAAAAGAGTTAGCTGCATCTAGCCGCTATTTCTATGAAGATTTTGCTGAGTTTGATGAAGCACAGGCGAAAAAGCATTTACGCGGTGTTGCGTTAGAGCCATTGCAACTGGTGCAACAGAAATTATCAGCATTAACTGAGTGGACAGCTGAAGCTATTCATCAGGCAATTGAAGATACTGCGACTGAATTAGATGTGGGTATGGGTAAGGTCGGTATGCCTTTACGTGTTGCAGTAACAGGGGCAGGGCAGTCTCCAGGCTTAGATATCACACTATTTTTAATTGGAAGAAGCCGTTCTGAGCAAAGAATATCCAAAGCGATTGAATTTGTAGCAGATAGAATAAATTCCTAAAAAAACGAGTTGACACTTTTAGGTGCGCTGCATAGAATGCGCCACGCAGTTGAGACACAGTCGAGCAAATGCTTGCAGTGCACTTAAATGTAGTTCGATAGGTTTGGGGTTATAGCTCAGCTGGGAGAGCGCTTGCATGGCATGCAAGAGGTCCACGGTTCGATCCCGTGTAGCTCCACCAAACTTACCGTAGATGTTAAACGGGAACCTTTTCTAGTGAAAAGTTCAAATTAATATGTCCGGGGTCCCCTTCGTCTAGAGGCCTAGGACACCGCCCTTTCACGGCGGTAACAGGGGTTCGAATCCCCTAGGGGATACCAAATATTGGTTCCTAGCGAATAACTAACGAGTTATTTGGTAAGAACAAAATCTAAATTTCTGCTGATACATATACTGCTAAAGTTAGCTGTGTTGACAAAAATTTGGGGCTATAGCTCAGCTGGGAGAGCGCTTGCATGGCATGCAAGAGGTCCACGGTTCGATCCCGTGTAGCTCCACCAATTTACTGCCTTATTAAGCAGAAACGAAAGTTTAAATTAATGCACCCAGGCACAATTCGTTATTTAGAAGAGTGCATATGAGGCCGTAGATGTTAAACGGGAACGTTAGGTTCAAATTAATATGTCCGGGTCCCCTTCGTCTAGAGGCCTAGGACACCGCCCTTTCACGGCGGTAACAGGGGTTCGAATCCCCTAGGGGATACCACATTTGGGTTCCTAGCAAATAACTAACGAGTTGTTTGGTAAGAACAAGGCATTTGCTTCCTAGCCTACTGAAGTGAATGTGTTACAAARCTCGGTTACGAGTTAAAACATAAGTCCGGGTCCCCTTCGTCTAGAGGCCTAGGACACCGCCCTTTCACGGCGGTAACAGGGGTTCGAATCCCCTAGGGGATACCATCTATATTTTATAGAGAGTGGTTCCTAGCAAATAACTAACGAGTTGTTTGGTAAGAACAAGGC
>NZ_JAKKSH010000026.1:0-69273 GCF_025653395.1 Shewanella sp. SW24 | reverse complement strand
ATTTCGACCTAACTCAGTCAAGGTCAGTGTCTTACATTCAATCAGTGCCTTAGAGGCCAGCATCAAGCTGTTTAATCGTTTTAGGTGAAGTTCTGGGCAGTATTGGTGTAAAGAATGTTGTAGGATATTGGCTTCGCGCATCTTGTTGTCCAAGTGTAGTTTTTAGCGAAACCATTTGATCATGCAACAAGATGCGCTTCCACCCTAATTTGATGATTTATTTGTAAATCATCAGGGGATTCTTCAGCGTTCAGTAGGCATACTCTTACCATGGCACGTTTTACAGCTTCCACTTTTCCCCATCAATTTAAAATGATGTTCTTTAATGGGAACTCCACTTAAGGCGTTATCTGCAGAAAATGCAAATAAAGACGTCATTAATAAAGCACTAACTAAACCTAATTTAGATATATATTTCATTATTATCACCCATTACACTTTACGAATGGCAGCTTGATTACCTGCAATTTGCCCAAAAACTAAACCATCAATTGATGAGCAACCACCTAGTCGGTCCATTCCATGTGTACCGCCAGTAACTTCACCAGCTGCAAACAAACCTGCAATCGGTTCACAAGTATTAGAATCAATGACTTCTGCGTTAGGGGTAATAGCAACACCTCCCATACAATAATGCAATTTTGGTGACAAACGGATTGAATAATAAGGAGGTTTTAAAATTGTTTTTTCATCTAACGGTTTATTAAATGGATCTTTTGCTTTACCTTGAACAATTTCATTCCAATCATTTATTGATTTTTGTAATGTGCCTATCTCAACATCATAACGTTTTGCCAACTCTTCGAGCGTATCTGATTTTTTAATAGCACCATCACGGTAAGCAGCTTTAAAACCTTCTGCATGATTCGCCGTTGCTTCACCACAAAATACAAATGGCATATTTGGTTTTTCTTTCGTACCTGTTGCTAAAACAGCCAACTGAGCATCAGCACGTGTACGACGGTCTGCTAATTCATTCATGAATCGCGCCCCTGTTTTTGGGTCAATAGCGATCCCTTCTGCAAAGGCGTAATCAGCAAAGAAACTTGCAGGGCCAGCTCCCTTTTCATCCGGTGTAGCCCAAGGCCCTAATTGATACATATCTAACATGACAGGCAGCGCACGAATAGAGAGCAGTGACTTAATCATGGTTGCTGTAGCACCAGGCTGAGCCGTACTTTCGAGCATTTGATATGCTGGCATTGTCGTTTTAATAAATTTGTGGTCTTGCCCCCATCCACCAGAGGCAACAATCACCCCTTTTTTTGCTTTGTAAGCTAATTGACCTTTATTTGTGCCAGTCTTGAAATCATATTTTTCACTAACAACAATACCTGTAACACCACCATCGCCTCGAATAACTTCTTCAACGTTAGTTCGATTTTGAAATATGACTCCAGCTTTACGAAGGTAGTTATGCATAGGAACAACAATTCCACCACCTGATGCACTATCAGGTAAATGAGCGCGTGGTGCACTATGTCCACCAAGACGAATCACTTTATCCTGAAACTTAACGCCACATTCCATCAGCATATCGTAGGCTTTATGCGCTTCAGTCGCTAAAGTGCGGCAAAGATCAGGATGATTAAAACCCCGTCCAGCTTTAATCATATCTTTGATCATTAGCTCTGCCGAGTCTTCAATCCCCAATTTCTTTTGCATCGGAGTTAATGGCATGCACATCAAACCACCACATATAGCTGAGTTACCGCCAAATGCTTCCATTTTTTCTAGGACGATAATATTTTTTATCCCTGCTTTATGGGCAGCATAAGCTGCAGATAAGCCAGCAAAACCACTGCCGATAATGATAATGTCAAATTCTTTATCCCAAGCGCTTCCATAATTATCATTAGATGCTTTAATTGGAAATGCCATCGCAGCAGTTATGCCTGTCGCTAACTTAAGGAAATCTCTTCTTCCTGCCATAATACCCTCACCCGTAAAATAGTTTATTTAACAATCAAAAAAATAAAATTTAATAAAAAATGAATCGCAATACAATTTAAGATTAAATTAATATTACAACCTATTTAAAATCGCGAGTTGCGTTAAGACGCTTTAAAATACCCAATAAATCATCACGACATATAGCGATATTATTTTTATTAAACTTTTGTTAATGTGATGCGTAGCCGCCATTTTTCGCCATAAGTTTCACTTATCATCTTAGTGTGATCTAGATCTGCCCCTTTCCTCCCACTCACCCTATGAGATGTACAACCCAATATGGATAATCAATATTTTATTAAGAAATTTTTTATTTAATTAAATTAGCGAAGTATGGATAAAAATTCATATTACCAAAGAATATTATTTAATATTGAATAGCTAATAAATTTGAATGGTTAAATTTTTATTTTAACAAGAAAAATTAGAATGAATTTAATTTATGATTTACTTTTTAAGCGAGTTTTACGGAATACTACTGGAGGTTTTATGTAAAATTTAATGTGATCAGACTATTGCAAAAAATCCCCCACACAAGAGGCTTGGTTTCCTAAATCAATTGAACTAAAACACTAGCTGCGGATCTGATCAACATAATGCACTTTATTCCCTATCAATTGTGTCAAAGCGTAAAACAAGCTAACAGAGATAGGTATACCTGAAACTCAATATGTTGTTTGATATTGGTTTATGTTAGATGGCTTTGTTTGCCGATCTGAATAAGGAAACAAAGCCAGATGCGACAAAAGACCATAAAGGTAGAAAAATAGACAACAAAAAACAACGACTCATATGCGTAAGTCTTATTCGATAATGTGATAGGAAGATATTATGAATAAGTATTAGACCCTAGCATTCAATAAAATGCAAAAAATCATCTTAAAACACAAAAGGAACCCTAAGGTTCCTTTTGTTTCAAATATGTCTGGTAAAAAACACTATTTGGTTTTTCTGTCTTTGATATGGCTTTGTGCGCGTTTGCGACGGCGCTCTTGGCTCATAGTTAACTTCTCAGTCTTGTTTTCAAATGGGTTATCACCCTCTTGGAAACGTAGCTGGATTGGCGTACCTACGACTTTCAATGAACGACGGAAGTAGTTCATCATGTAGCGTTTGTACGAGTCAGGCAGTCTACTCACTTGGTTACCGTGAATCACCACGATTGGCGGATTGTAACCACCGGCGTGAGCGTATTTAAGCTTCACACGGCGACCATTTACTAATGGCGGCTGGTGATCGTCCTGCGACATTTGCATGATACGTGTCAGCATAGAAGTACTGACGCGGCGCGTAGCACTGTCGTAAGCTTCTTCAATCGATTCAAATAAATGGCCAACACCAGTACCGTGCAGCGCCGAAATAAAGTGAATGCGGGCAAAGTCGATAAAGCCAAGACGACGGTCA
Organism: Shewanella sp. SW24; assembly: GCF_025653395.1. NCBI lineage: Bacteria > Pseudomonadati > Pseudomonadota > Gammaproteobacteria > Alteromonadales > Shewanellaceae > Shewanella > Shewanella sp. SW24. The sequence continues at coordinate 65,916 of NZ_JAKKSH010000026.1, read as the reverse complement.
AGCTCGCTCTTCACACGATCTTTAATACCTTGGTCGATACCATCCCACTTGTTGACGGCAATAACCAAAGCGCGACCCGCATTGAGTGCGAAACCTAACAGACCTAAATCTTGCTCGGCGATACCTTCACGGGCATCGATGATAAGCAACACCACGTTAGCATCTTCAACCGCTTTCAAAGTCTTGATCACTGAGAATTTCTCAATGACTTGATGTACTTTACTGCGACGACGAACACCCGCGGTATCAATAATCACGTACTCGCGACCTTCACGTTCCATTGGAATGTAAATACTGTCACGGGTCGTGCCGGGTTCATCAAATACCACAACGCGCTCTTCACCTAGAATACGGTTAGTCAGGGTTGACTTACCGACGTTAGGTTTACCTATGATCGCCAGCTTGATAGGCAAATCTTGCAGACGCTTTTGCTCAGCTTCGGCTTCTTCTTCGGTATATTCACGCTCTTCAGTAACTTCGTCTTCACCTTGACGCACAATGCCCATCGCTTCGGCATAAGGAGTCAGCGCGTATTCGATCATATTGGTCACGCCGCGTCCTTGAGACGCCGCCATTTGGTAAACTTCACCTAGACCTAAAGACCAAAACTCGGCACAAGCAGAATCAGCATCAATACCGTCAACTTTGTTAGCAACCACAAAGGTGGTTTTTTCACGGCTACGTAAGTGCTGTGCAATCGACAGATCCGCAGCGGTTAAACCCGCGCGCGCATCGGTCATAAATAGAACGACATCGGCTTCTTCAATGGCAGCAAGGGATTGCTCAGCCATTTTCGTCTCGATCCCTTCTTCAGTGCCATCGATACCGCCGGTATCGACCACAATGAACTCATAGCCGGATAAGAATGCTCGACCATATTTACGGTCACGTGTTAGGCCAGGAAAGTCAGCAACCAGCGCATCACGCGTGCGCGTAAGACGATTAAATAGGGTGGATTTACCGACGTTCGGCCGACCAACAAGGGCCACTACAGGGATCATGATTTTGCCTCTAAAAAACTTTTCAATAAAAAGCCCCCGGAACACACTTCCAGGGGCTCAGCAAGGATAACACTTTTAACTATGGAAGTGTTACAACAGCCAACTTTCCGCTGCGACCTTGAACATAGATTTTATCATCCACCACTAACGGCTGGCTGTATAATCCTGAGCTGTCCACTTGGACACGACCCACAATCGTCCCTGTACTGCGATCGATGAAGTGTAAATAACCTTCGAAATCACCCACAACTAAATAGTCTTTATATACAGCCGGAGATGTCAGAGTGCGGTTAGCTAACTCAGAATTACTCCACAGTTCCAAACCGTTACGTTTATCAACTGAGTAGATACGGCTGTGATCGTCAACTAAGTACAAGCTTAGGCCCGCTGATGCTAACTCGTTAAAGCTAGAATACTTACGTGTCCACACAACTCGACCCGTGCGCAGTTCCATCGACACTAAGTTACCGTTGTAGCTCACCGCATATAAGTTGTCGCCAAGGATCAAGGGCGTCATATCCACGTCGGCCATACGCGTAAACTCGTTACCGCCAGTTGGATTGTAAATCGCCTGTTCCCACGCAGCTTGACCATTGTTTTTAATCACAACAGCCACTTTGCCATCGGCGGTACCTATGAAGAAACCACCCGCTTCGTAAGCTGCAGAACCTGTACCGCGCAGGGTTAGATTCGGCAATTGCATTTCATACACCCACAGCTTAGCGCCAGTATCGACGTTAAACGCTTCGAGTGAACCAGAACTGGTACTGACCACCACGACGTCATCGGCCACAGTGGGAGCTGACAGTAATTCACCGCCCGCAACGACATGCCATAACACTTGACCATCTTCAGCGTTCAGTGCAGCAAGCAGCCCACTTTCACCACCTAAAAAGACTTTATTACGCGCAGCAGTCACACCAGCAGCAATACGCGCACCTTTATTTTTAGCTAAAGCGTTATCACGAAACTCTTCGCTGAAATCTTTAGTCCAAACGCGCTCGCCAGTGGCCTCATCGAAGGCAACCACTTCACCATAACGGTCGGCGGCAAAAATTTTTCCATAACTAACGGCGGGGGCGAGGCGAGAATAATAATCTCCAACACCATTGCCGACAGAGGTGCTCCAACTCACTTCAGGAAACACTGTCGCCTGAATGGCAGTTAACTCACTTACCGGTTCTTCTTCGACATCGCTCGACGAACAGGCGGATAACATGGCCAGACTTAATCCAGCGGCTAGCAGGTTTTTGCACCAAGACTTCATCAAGGGATCCCTTATGCCTGATTTAGGCTATCAAGTTTGATTTTAAGCGCAGGGCTTGTCACCACACCACCATTGTCCATGGCAGCTTGATAAGCTGTTTTTGCCTTCTCAACTTCACCTTGACGTACTAAGAAATCACCTTTCAACTCATCGCGCTGAGCAAAGAAAGCTTTATCTGTTACTTGATCTAAGGTCGCTAGAGCTGCATCAATTTGACCTTGCTCTGCTTGTACTCGTGCTAAACGCAAAGTCGCAATCACATCTAAACCAGCACCAGATTTAGCCGCAATCACCTTGTTCAAAGCATCAATCGCTTTTGGATAATCCTTCGCTTCTACCGCAGTTTTGGCCACGATCAATTCTAACAAGGCTTGATAGCCCTTTTGATCGTGATTTTTAGAAAACTCGGCGACACCCGCAAGCATAGCGGCTTCATCGGCAGATTTAGTGGTCAAATTTTGGAACGCTTTTGAAGCTTCTTCCGCTTGCGCCACTTTAACGTCAGAATAATAATTCCACGCATATAGGCCGCCTAAACCCACTACGGCACCGATTAAAATTGAATTTCCGTAATCTTTCCAGAACTGCTTGATAGCATCAACTTGTTGTTCTTCTGTGCTATAAATTTCCACGCGCACGTCCCCTTTATTTGATCAGTTCAGCCAAAAATGCGCCTAAGGCACTTCGAGCTACCCGTTGTTGTTCGATGTCATTGCGTAAATGTTTAACCGTAACCATACCTTCGGCAAGTTCATCTTCACCTATCAGTAGTGCCACACTCGCACCGCTTTTGTCGGCACGCTTCATTTGTTTCTTCACGTTACCGCCGCCACAGTGACTCATCACTTTAAGGTTTGGCAGTGCGTTACGTAATTCCTGCGCGACCTTGATGGCTTCAACCAGACAGCTATCACCCATGGCCGTGACATACACATCCACTTCTGGCGGAATATCTTTGGTCAGCTCTAAGGTTTCAAGCAGCAAGACAATGCGCTCTAAGCCCATAGCAAAACCGACCGCTGGAGTATCTTTACCACCTAACTGGGCGACTAAACCATCGTAGCGACCACCCGCAAGTACAGTACCTTGTGAGCCTAAACTAGATGTAACCCATTCAAATACAGTACGATTATAGTAATCTAAACCACGTACTAGACGCGGATTAATGGTGTATTTGATACCCACTGCGTCAAGTAGTTCACGTAATTGTGAAAAATGTGTCTTCGATTCTTCACCGAGAAAATCCATTAACTCAGGTGCATCAACCAATATGGCTTGGACATTTTGATCTTTTGAATCCAATACTCGCAGCGGATTGCTGTACATGCGACGCTTGCTGTCTTCATCGAGCGCATCTTTATGCAGCTCTAAAAACGCAATCAAGGCATCACGATAAACAGCGCGCTCAGCAGGATCACCTAAGGTATTTAGCTCTAGCGAGACGTGCTCGCTAATACCGAGTTTTTCCCACAGACGTGCCGATAGCATTAGGACTTCAGCATCAATATCAGCCGAGCCAATGCCATACACTTCAACGCCAAATTGGTTAAACTGACGATAACGGCCTTTTTGTGGACGTTCGTGGCGGAACATAGGACCCATATACCAAAGACGTTGCTCTTGGTTATATAGCAGACCGTTTTCGTTACCTGCACGCACTGTCGACGCGGTACCTTCTGGGCGCAGCGTTAAGCTGTCACCGTTATTATCTGCGAAGGTATACATTTCTTTTTCAACAATATCAGTTACTTCACCGATAGAGCGTTTAAAAAGATCGGTATTTTCCACTATTGGAGTGCGGATTTCGCTGTAACCGTAAGCACTGACGCTCGAACGTAGTACCGCTTCCACTTTTTGCCATAGAGGACTTTGAGTTGGCAGAATGTCATTCATTCCGCGAATCGCTTGGATCTGTTTTGCCACTGTATCGACTCGTCCGATTTCGCTAAATTAATAAAAATGTCACGCATTATAGGCTTTTGAGCGTAAAACGTAAAACGACCCCGTCGGTTTCGGGGCCTAGCTCAACATCATTAGGCGTAATCTATGCCCAAATGCGGGTACATATTACTCAGTTGTGTCTTTGATTTGAATACGGTTCGCCATTTGACTGGCTTTTGCGCGAATTTTCGCTTCGAGGGAATCGACAATGTTGTCGTTGTCAAAACGTTCTTTCTGACGTTCACCCTCATCATAGTAACCGCTCTTATTGTGCCCACCAGTTAAACCGATGTGCGACACTAAGGCTTCACCTGGGCCGTTGACTACGCAGCCGATAATAGACACATCCATGGCGGTAGTCACGTCTTCGAGGCGACGCTCTAACTCATTGACTGTACTGATCACATCGAACTCTTGACGAGAACAAGATGGACAGGCAATGAAGTTGATGCCACGGCTACGAATACGCAGCGACTTTAAAATGTCAAAACCGACTTTGATTTCTTCGACCGGATCAGCGGCCAAGGAAATTCGTAGGGTATCGCCTATGCCTTCGGCCAATAACATTCCTAAGCCTACGGCCGATTTCACTGAACCCGCGCGCGCGCCACCGGCTTCGGTAATGCCTAAATGCAGGGGTTGGCGAATTTGCTTTGCCAATAAACGGTAGGATTCGACCGCTAAAAATACATCGGAGGCTTTAACGCTGACCTTGAACTGATCAAAGTTCAATCTGTCCAGAATATCCACATGGCGCATAGCTGATTCAAGCAAGGCTTCAGGAGTGGGTTCTTTATACTTGTCCATTAGATCTTTTTCTAATGACCCACCATTCACACCAATACGGATAGGAATATTATGGTCACGAGCACATTCCACCACGCTACGAATACGCTCTTCATTGCCTATGTTGCCCGGATTGATTCGAAGGCAATCAACACCGTACTCGGCAACTTTTAAAGCAATGCGATAATCAAAATGAATGTCGGCCACTAAAGGAACATTGACCGCTTGCTTAATGAGTTTAAAGGCTTCAGCCGCATCCATAGTGGGTACAGAGATACGCACTATATCGGCACCGACTTTCTCTAAGGCACGAATTTGAGCAATTGTCGCTTCAACATCTGTGGTCTTAGTATTGGTCATTGACTGAACAGCAATCGGCGCCCCATCACCAATCGGTACATTACCCACATAAATGCGGGTGGAAGGACGTCTTTTTATGGGAGTTTCATTATACATGCTTAATACGCTCTATTTCGGTACGTGCTGCAGATCATTACGCGGTCGTTAGGCTTTAGGCAAGGTTAAACGCGCGACTCGTCCCTTGGGGAAATCCGCTAGGCTAACAATTTGACCATCTAAGCTTAAGGTCGCTACATGGGGTGCACCTAAAATGACTTTAAACGGTGGCACACCGCTCACTTGCACTGTTGCGCCAGCGCCTTTAACACCATCGACTAACGCTTTACCTTTAGCATCAACAATGTTTATCCAGCAATCCCCCGTCAACTGGACATCTATAATCGATTGTCCTGCAACAGCAACCAAAGTACTTGCTGCAGTGGCAGTGGTCGTTGATGTTGTGGTCGGTGAAGGCGTTGCACTAACAGTCTGTTGGACTACAGGAGCTGTCGTTTGCGGAACCGATGGCGTTGTCGTAGTGGCTGCGATTGCTGAACCGCCATCTTCATTACTCGTATCAACGGTCTGAGGATAATTATTGTCCGTTGGTCCTGTGCTGACATCAATAGTGCTTGCATCAGTATCTTTAATTGGACCATCGATAGACATTGAGCCGTTTGCGGCAATCTCAGTCAAACGAGGACTGGCATCCGTTTCGGTCAATAACACATCACCTGGCAGCGTCTGATTCGCTGCTGCGACCTCTTCAGCCGTGGGTTGCGACACATCAATAGTGCTTAGCAAGGTCGTTTTTTGCATCCACCAGACGACTAATGAACCGAGTAACACTATGACGATAAAAATACTCAGCCAAGTTAAACGTGTATCGCGAGCTTGATATGTGGTTTTGCGTGAAAAACTTTGCATTGCAGGCTCAGTCACAACTGGCACTTGCTGCACAAGACAAGCTTCAATCAAAGCCGCATCGGCACTGACCATACGCGCGTAGTTTTTCACATAGCCACGTACATAAGTCGATGAGGCTATATTCGTAAAATTGTCAGCTTCAATATCTTCAATAATACGAGGACGTAGATGCAGCTTTACAGCGGCATCTTGAATACTAAGGCCCATTTTTTCGCGGGCGGCTTTTAATAAAGTACCAAGCGTGACATCTAGCGCGACTGATTGCGGTGCTACCGACTCAACTGGCGCATTGGTTTCATGATCTTTCATTGATGCAAATTAACTCTGTATTGCTTGGCCTGAGGTGATGCTGGGAATTTGGCAAGCAATAAAATACCAAATCTCTTCACAGCGGCATCATCATTCACTGCCTGCTCTATTTTGATCCCGAGCGCTAAACTTTCTGGAGTTTGCTCAGCCACTTGGTGATAGCGCGCTAATTGGTTTCGCGCCTGAATAAAATCACCTTGATCGACTTCTAACTCTGCCAACTCCAGTAATGACACCGAGCGTCTCGGGTCATACTTTAACGCCATCTGAAAATACTGTCGTGCCTTTTCTGCTTGTCCTGCTTCGCGACTACAAAGACCTAAGTTCTCATAGCTTGAGGCAGTGCGCGTATATTTGGGCATTTCAATTGCGGCCAAAAACATTTTTTCAGCTTTGTTGTATTGCTTTTGTTGGCACAAAAACACCCCGAAATTATTCATGGAATCGCCAGAGGCGTCCTTAGTACTAATGGCATTCATGTACGACTCTTCGGTACGCACTAAATCGCCCACGGTTTGATAGTAATAAGCCAGAGCGGTATGCACATCTTCGAGCTCTGGAGCATATTCTAATGCTTTATCAAGATTGTATTTGGCTTGTTCCGTGCTACCTCGATTTAAATAGGTTAAACCGAGCTGCATCCGCTCTCTTGCGGCGGCGACTTTGTCTAACTTTCGTTCCGAAACAGGAATATCTGTCCCAGTATAAGTACGCTCAGTGACGCATCCTGTCATCAATAATGACAGGCTTAAAATCAACGAAAACCTTGGCAATCCATGCTTCATGGGCAAGCCTATAAATCTGTGCAAACAAAGAGTTAATTCATTGTGACTGAAATCTGGTTTTCTTGCATGCGTTTTTTCGCTAAACGTTTCGTTCTGTCGCGAATATCACCAGCTAACTGACCGCAAGCGGCATCAATGTCATCTCCACGGGTTTTACGTACGATGACAGTAAAACCGTATTCCATAAGAACCTTAGAAAAACGGTCGATACGTGAATTAGATGAGCGGCCATAAGGCGAGCCTGGATACGGATTAAATGGGATCAGATTCACCTTACAAGGCGTATCTTTCATTAACTTAGCTAACTCATGGGCTTGGTCTGTGCTGTCGTTGATATGATCTAGCATCACATATTCAACAGTCACGCGGCCGCGGTTAGCATTTGATTTAGCAATATAGCGACGAATACCCGCTAAAAACTCATCCAGCGGATACTTTTTATTGATCGGGACCAGAATGTCACGCAACTCATCATTGGGTGCATGAATACTGACAGCAAGTGCCACATCGATGGCATCGCCCAGTTTATCTAACGCTGGTACTACGCCTGAGGTTGATAAAGTCACGCGGCGCTTTGATAAACTAAAACCAAAATCATCGAGCATGATGTCCATCGCAGGGATCACATTGGCTAAATTGAGTAATGGCTCACCCATGCCCATCATCACGACGTTAGTGATCGGACGTTCGCCCGTGTCTTTTGCAAATCCTAAAAAGTGCGACACGCGCCAGATTTGGCCGACGATTTCAGAAACCGTTAAGTTACGGTTAAAACCTTGCTGACCCGTCGAACAGAAAGTACATTCCAGCGCACAGCCAACCTGTGAAGATACACACAAGGTCGCACGATCATCCTCAGGAATATAAACCGTTTCCACTTCTTGGCCTTGGCCAACATTAATTGCAAATTTTATCGTACCATCGGTCGATTTTTGGAAACTCGAAATTTCTGGTGCAACGATCTCGCAGCGGGCCGCCAACTTTTGACGTAACACTTTGTTGATGTTGGTCATCTCTTCGAAGTCACTGACACCGAAATGATATAGCCATTTCATGAGCTGATCGGCACGAAAGGGTTTTTCACCCATTTCCGCAAATAATGCGCGCATCGCCTTACGATCAAGGTCTAATAAATTGATCTTCTTTTCACTCATATAGCTAACCTCAACACCAAAAACCGGATCCTGCAACAGGGCGGCGAATTATACAGACGCAAATAAATTTTAGCCAGTAACTCAATTCACCTATGATAGAATCTCCAAGGGCTAATATTGGCCTAAAATACGGAGTTGTAATTCCACCTATATGTTAACCCTCATCATTATAGTGCTTGTCGCTGTCGCTGTTTCTTTTCTGTGCAGTGTGTTCGAAGCTGTTCTGTTATCGGTTACCCCAAGTTATATCGCATCACTCGAACAAACTGACAGTGCCGCAGCCGCACGCTTGCGTAGATTGAAAGAGAATGTCGAAGCACCTTTGGTGTCAATCCTTACCCTAAATACTATCGCTCATACCGTCGGTGCCGCCGTTGCAGGTGCGCAAGCGGCTAAAGTCTTTGGTGACGATATGTTGGGTGTTTTCTCGGGCGTATTAACCTTTATTATCCTGTTTTTCTCAGAAATCATTCCTAAATCATTGGGTGCAAACCATTGGCGTCGCCTCGCACCAAGTGTTTCTGTTGCCGTGCTGTGGATGAAGCGTACCACTAAACCGCTGATCTGGATGTCACAGCAAGTCACTCGCCTAATGGGCAAAGGTGATGAAGGCCACTACATACGCCAAGAGATGAGTGCTATGGCCAAAATTGGCCATGAATCCGGTGAGCTTGATGAGCAAGAGTCAAAAATTTTGACGCAAATGCTGAAGGTGCGAGATATGCCAGTTACGGCTATCATGACGCCGCGCACTGTGATGTTTTCTTTGCCCATAGATCTCACCCAAAATGAGTTTGTGCGCCAATACCGCGACAAGCCTTTTACCCGAATTCCAGTTTACGACCAAGATCATGATGATGTGATTGGTTACATTACCCGCACCGATGTATTGCTAGCAGAGCGTTACACGCCAGAAGCACCGATTGGTGAACTTAAACGGAGTTTATTTGTGGTGCCTGAAACCGCAAAAATTCTGCCACTTTTTGAGCGTATGATTAAACGTAACACCCAAATTGCGATGGTGGTCGACGAGTACGGCAGTAGCCAAGGTATCGTAACTCAAGAAGATATCATCGAATCTATGTTAGGATTAGAGATTGTCGATCTAAACGACCCCGCGACCGATATGCAGCAATTGGCACGTAAACTTTGGACTAAGCGCATGAAGCAAAAAGGCATTCGCCTATCCGATGACGGTGATTTTGAAGCCGCATCCGATGATGACGAAGCCAAATCCGGCTGAAGGCTAACCAAGTTTAGTGCTTGTTAATATAAAGGGAGCCTAGCTCCCTTTATTCTTTTAGAATGGAGATAACTCAGAACCCTCTGAAACTCGCATTTTCAGGTTGCTTGGGTATATACTCACCCGCCGTAATAGAGGAAGTTATGACACAGAGCTACACACTCTCACTCGCGCACATTAATGACACCCATTCGAATTTTGAACCCTGCCGCGTCCAATTTAGACTTAACATAGGCCAACATAAGCTAGATGTGACCAGCCATAGCGGTGGTTATGCCCGCATCGGCCATCACATCACAAAAGCGCGTCACACAGCTGCACAAACTAATACGCCTTTTATTTTCCTGCATGGTGGTGACAGCTTCCAGGGCACGCTGTATTTCAGCCATTTTAAAGGTAAGGCCAACGCCCACTTACTCAATCTGTTGGCACCTGATGCTATGGTCATTGGCAACCACGATATCGATGAAGGTAACGCCAGACTTGCCGAGTTTGCCAAGCAAATTGATTTCCCATTGCTTGCGGGCAATATGGATTTAAGCCAAGAAGATCTCAACAAACCCGGTTGTCTGCGAGGTTTGCCTAATATCTTGGATTATGATCATGAGCAAAAACGCGCGAAATACCTGCTTAAGCCCTTCCACGATAAGACATTAGCCATTGTCGGTATTACCTTAGATCAAATGAAAGAGATCGCCCGTCCCGATCCCGACACTCATTTTGTCGATGCTATCGCCACAACCGCACGCACGGTTGAGCACCTTAAAAATCAAGGTATTAAGCATATTATCGTGCTCAGTCACTTAGGCTTAGATCAGGATAAACGCCTCGCGGCCGAAGTCGATGGTATTAGCCTTATCGTCGGCGGCCACACGCATACGCTACAGGGGGATTTTCGCGCCCTAGGTTTGAGCAACCTGCCCTACGGTGAAGTCATCAATAACACGCCCATAGTGCATGCGGGTAAGTATGCCGAAGTCGTCGGCTTAGCCGAGATAACGTTTGACGCTGATGGGAAAGTGCTGAATTTAAAGGGCGGCAACTACTTCATGCTAGATCAACACTTTATCTTAAGTGCTAACACGGCCGTCGATAACCAAGATTACCAAGCTGTGCGCCAGCAGCTTAATCAGCATCCGAATATCTTTTGGGATGATGCCGATGCCGATATCGATGGCGTGATCCGAGATATCTACAAACCGGCTATCGCAGAGATGGAAAACAAAGTGTTAGCACTGGTGCCGAAGAACTTAGTCCATACCCGCTTACCCTCTAAAGCCCTGCCCCACGGCAGTGAAATAGCACCTTGGGTGAGTCGCAGCATGTTCCAAGAAGCCAAACTGGTCGACCCTAGGGTGAACTTTGCTCTGCATAATGCCGGCGGTGTGCGCCAGTCGGTGGCCCAAGGACAATTGACACTAGCCGATGTGATGGGGCAATTACTCCCCTTCGAATTACCATTAGTTAAGTATGAAATTCAAGGTCAGTTTCTCTATCAAGCGCTCGAATCGGCGATTAACGCGGCAACCAACAACAGTGTCCGTGGCACAGGTGCGGGTAGTTTCCCCTACACTTACGGCCTACGGTATTACTACGATGGGCGACGCCCACTGGGTGAGCGTTTATTCAGACTAGAGATGATGCAGCAAGACAGCCAATCACTATGGTATCCCGTTGAACCTGAGTCACTTTACGTAGGAGTTTCAACATCTTATACCGCCGCTGGTAAAGAAGGTTATTCTCCATTGCTGCAAGCCCGCTGGCAGGAGTCGATGGAGTCACTGACTTTGCCACAGGCCTTTATTCGATTCTTGAATCGCTCACCGAATCTGTCTGATTTATTGTCACAGCATGTGCATTACACCAGTCACAGCCAACGTATCGGTTAGGCGCTATGCTCCTCATGGCGTAAGCATTAATGCTGTGAGGAACAAAGTGAGTGGCTGCTTACAAAGCACTAACCAAACCTGAGCTTAAAATTGCCAATTACATTGCGGTAAACGCGCAGTAAACCAATCCTGCGCCTTGCCTTCAGCATATTTACGCCATGCCATAAACACAGCTTGAGTTGGGCGCGGCATTTCCACATGACAAGCCACTAGGCTTCCCGCCGCCAACGCATCTAAGATCAAGTGCTTTGGAATGTAACCCACACCTAATCCCAATTGCTGCGCCTTAATTTTGGTCTGCATGTTCGGCACACGGATCACTTGGCGACTATCAAATAAACCACTTGATCGCTGTGCTAGGGCGGTCGAACTGTCTGCTACCACAATAGAAGGAAATTGCAGCAATGCCTCGGTCGGAATTGGACCTGCATGTTGCGCCAATGGGTGCGCAGGATTTAAAGCAAATACAAACTCCAACTCCCCAATTTCAACCACATGATATTGGCCTTTGGGCAACTCCCCTGTTACGCCGATGGCGATATCGGCACGGCCAGAATAGAGCGCATCCCACCCGCCACCTAAGGACTCTTCGCTGATATTCACAGTCACTTGCTTACCCAGCTCAGTAAACTCACCAATCAACTGCAGCAGGGGTAAATCCGGCACCACTGTATCTATGGCTAAGGTCAATGAAGACTCCCAGCCTGTCTCAAGTTGACGCACCGCCTCTTCGAGCCTTGATGTTGCCGCAAGGATTTCTCTGCCTTGGCGCAGCACAAGTTGACCGACTAAGGTCAGCTCGGCGCGCTGGCCCTTACGTTCAAATAATTTTGTACCTAAATCGCTTTCCAGTTTCTGCACTGTGTAGGTCAGTGCCGACGGCACCCGAAACAAAGACTCGGCAGCAGCGGAAAAACTGCCTTTCTTATCAATAGCATCGAGCACGATTAATCCATCGAGACTAATAGATGGCAACATATAAACCTCACATTCAAATTATTTGAAGTAGACATTGAAAATGTTCCGATTTTCTTTGCCAAAGGTCAAGTCTACACTGCTTAGCAATGGAGAGGTTCTGCGGAACTGCAGCCAAACTGACTTAAGACTGAGTGAACAATACACTTAACTATTCGTTAAATAATTTGAAATGAGGAATATCCCATGAAAGCACTGATCACAAAAACACTGAAATCAGCCCCGAGTTTTGCCCCACTGGCACTGCGCATTCCTATCGGGATCATCTTAATCGCCCATGGTTCACAAAAACTGTTTGGCTGGTTTGGCGGTTACGGCTTAGAAGGCACCGGACAATGGATGGCATCCATAGGTTTGACGCCAGGTTACTTAATGGCATTGATGGCAGGTTCAAGTGAATTCTTCGGCGGCCTATTCCTATTACTCGGCCTGCTGACTCGCCCAACGGCCCTCGTCTTGTCATTCACTATGGTTGTGGCGATTTTCTCGGTACATATAGGCAACGGTCTGTTCCTTGCCAATAACGGTTACGAATTTGGTCTCGCCCTATTAGCAGCCACAGTCTCATTGACGGTATCAGGTGCTGGCAAATTCGCTGTCGATAACGTATTCGCTAACCGCATCAAATAAAGGGGAAAGCAAGATGATCACATTAAGAAAAGCACAAGATCGCGGTCAAGCAGACTTAGGCTGGCTAAAGAGTCAACATACCTTCTCTTTCTCTAGCTACTATGACCCAGAGCACATGGGGATATCATCCCTAAGAGTCATCAACGATGACAGAGTGGCACCCGGCGCAGGTTTTGATACCCATGGTCATAAAGACATGGAGATCATCAGTTACGTGATATCCGGTACTATCGCTCACAAGGATAGCTTCGGCAATATCAAAACCTTACCCGCAGGAGAGTTTCAATTGATGTCCGCAGGTAAAGGCATTTATCACAGCGAGTTTAATGCCTCTAAAACCGAGCCGCTGCACTTTTTACAGATTTGGATCCGCCCAGATACTTTAGGCATAGATGCGGGTTATCAGCAAAAGGCATTTGAGCAAAGCTCACCACTGACGGCCGTGGTGACACCAAACGGTGAAAATGGCACGCTCAAAGTGCAACAAGATGCGACCCTATATCGTTTAGTGTTGAGTGAAGGCGAAAAAGTAACGATGAGTAGAAACGCCGCTCAAGCAAATCGTCATCTATATATTCAATTAATTGAAGGTACGTTGGATATCAATGGCACAACACTCACGGCTGGGGACGGCGCACATCTGACACAACTCGCGAGTGTCGACTTTACTGCAACAAGCGGCCCAGTTACCGCATTAGTGTTCGACTTGTCGCCTAACGCGTAATACAAATGATTTAACAAAGCGATTCAATAATGCGGCTTCACTATTTATTAGTTATTGGTTATTGGTTATTCGTTATTCGCAAACTACCAAGCAAACGATTGAATAAGTGATTAGATGCCAGCTTGATAAGCACTCACCGAGAAGCACTGCCACAAGTCATCTTTGGCAGTGTTTTTTTATTGGCGCTTCTATGGCGATGTTATAAGGCGATGTTATAAAGCAGTGCTGACGGCCTCGTTTAGCTAACCAAATCAGCACCTTGATAAGCTGAGTTAGAGGGCGAGCGTCATGCTGAAGTTAACCAACACTTGAGCTTGGCCCTGTGCTTTATCCGCCGCATTCAAAAAACGCTTATGTTCATTACGACGAATACTGCGAAATCCCTGTTTCTCAAAAAAAGGCCGCGCGAGATAGGACGCTTCAACCGTTAATCGTTTCAGCGCTAAGATTTTAACTTCCTCAAACAACGCAAAATACAAAGAGGTAGCCACCCCAGAACGGGCATATTCTGGATGAACAAACAAACATTCCACTTCAGCAGCGGCTTCAACATCGCTGTCGGCGCCTATCTTAAGATTGATAAAACCCACCAGCATATTATCGGTTTCGGCAACCCAAATAGTGGTTCCCTGTAAGCGTTCAAGCCAATAGTTCTCACTGCAGATCTCACCTTCGATATAAGCCCAAGCAGAGCGCTCGGCAAACGAGTAAAACTCGCCAGAGCCTTGCATTACACTCGCCTCAAAGATTGCCGCCAACTGCGAGACATCCGATGGCGTAAATAGTCGAATCTTCATTCTCTGCCCTCCATCTTGAATCATTAATTGACTTAGATTAACCGAATTCTAATTTAAGCTAAACAGTGCTGATTTAGTTAAATAATGTCACTAAATGGCGTTAAGCTAATGTTTTACTGTGGAATACCTTACATTACTTTCTAGCTGAAACCATAGTAAACGCGCGTTAAATATTCTTTCCTATATTCTTTTCCATATAGAAACCGGGGATCACTTGCCCAAGTTTTTGCTGATAACTGCGCTGTATTTGAATAAATCCCATCCGAGTAAACAACCCTTTAGAGAGATAAGATGCGTCCAAGCTCAAGCGCACATAGCCTTGTGCCTTAGCCCAAGCTTCTAAAACAAGATAAGCGCGCTCACCTAATCCCTGCCCTTGATAATCTGGATGTATATATAAACTATCTAAGTAACCTTGGCGGGGGAAATGGGTTTCGACATTGATAAAACCGCAACAAACTGAAGAAGCAGTCGCTTCATCTATGGCTAAAACCACCCACGCCTTCGAGCGGCTTAACCGTAAATGCCAATGTTTAGCCGATCTTGGCGCCGCAGACCAAGCCATAAGCTGCGCCTGCGAATAACGAACATGGGTAATGCTGTGCACGCAAAGATGAAATAACTCACTCACTTCCCGTGCATAACATGACTGATAAGGCTGGATCTCGAACTGTTCAAACGCCATCACTTGAGTGATCCCCTGCTGAGTAATAACAGCTAGAAAAATAGCCGCTATTTTGCCGCCTTTGTCCCCATCGAGATAGTCACAAACTCAGATTTAGCGGCATTGAACGCTAAAAACAAAAACGGCCTCGAAAGTATCGAAGCCGTTGAATTACAGAGGCGCTCAGGTTAGCGCACTCGATACTGCTGACTATTTCTTATCGATTTGGCCAACAAATAACAGTTTATCAAAGGTGCGGTTCAAGGTTTTGCTGGTGAATTCGTTCATCCACATTTGCTCAACCACAGCCACTTTATCGCCTTTGCTCACTTCAGTTTGAGGACCCGCGGCCCAAAAAGTGGTATCAGCTTCTTTAATCTGTACGTAGGTGTAACCGCCACCGTTCATCGTATCAACAACAGTACCTTCGTGGGTGACACCCTGAGCCCAAGCACTTGACATGCCTAACGCTAAAGTCGCTACTGCCGCTAATTTTACCCATTTTGCCATCATGCCTGCGTTCCTTTTGTTTTGCTAATATGCTGCATTAAAGCATGCTAAAAACAATAAATCGCTAATCTCTATCACGAAATACAACACTTATCGCAAAAGCAGTATTTTTCTTAAAAGAAGGGAACTCATTTCAACAGCGGTTTTAGCATGCCTTCTAAGCCATTAAGTTTGATTTCGTACATTAGGGCTAATTGCTCACCAAGTTTCCCCTGAGGAAAACCTTGCTTATGGAACCACACCAGATAAGGTTCGGGTAGTTCGAGCAACTTACGTCCAGCGTACTTACCAAAGGGCATTTTTTGATTAACAGCATCAATAAGGAGTTGCTGATCCATAGGTTGTTATCTCATACAGAACGTCACGATAATCCTACGGATGCTACAACATAAGCGAACGAATGTCGCCGTTAACTACGCAAAAGTGACTATATACCCAAGGGCTTAAATACGCGCTAGCTAACACCTAAAAGGCATTCTCACATGAATATCAAGCGATAATTTTTAACAAATTAGGCCCTAAATTAGCGCAGGGAGCATACTGAAAACCATATTCACTACATAAGCGCTCATGCTCACCATGGGCGGTCATACTGACACAAGTTCCCGCACTCGCATGGTCATCAACAAAGGCCATCACCCGCTCAAGTATTATCTTTGCTAGCCCATAGGATTGGTATTCGGGTAAGACAATAAAATCTTCAATCATCAAATGCCCGGGCTTGTTGCCATAAACACACGCCGTTGCCAATAGATTAGACTTAGCGGCCCCAGCGCCGGCATGTTCCAATTCAGTCTTGTCACTTAATCGAATAGAGACCCAGAACAATGCCTGTACATCCGCAAGTTCAACGCCAATAGAAGGGAGGCCAACTGTGGCCCGCAGATTAAGTAGTTCATGAAATAACGGTGCAGTTTCAACGAGTTCAAACTTAATAGGCATAATAGTTTTGATATCCATTTGGCATCCCTTCTCCATGGTTGAAATTTCAAGCGATTTAGACGTCAGTCTATAGAGATGATAAAGCCAGCATTTGGCAGTTTGATGACAAGTGCCTCACCAAACAAGACCACTTTCGACTGAGAAGCTGATAATTTACTCAGATCAGTTAATAACATTTAGAAATATAAAATTAACATTTGTACCAAGGAAGAAATAAAAAACTACACCCTAAGTCCTATGCACAGTTACCGATCACCACAAACAACCCTTTTAGCTGACGGATAACAGATAAAACAATGTAAAACCAATAAGATAAAAAAACATTTTTATAAATCCCTCGTCTCATTTTTTTTGTCAAATTAACGGCATATGACCAGATACTGACAGAAAAACGCCTACGACAATTTAATTAAAAAACGTCAAAAATCAGCCAATTGACCGAGATTAACATTAGGTTTACATTCGATTTCGGACATCAATGCGGATAGCTCCAAACACATCAACTCGCTGCACAAGGGTCATCAAAAGAATTAAGGAATGCGTCATGATAGTCTTAATCGGTGGAGAAAAAGGCGGCAGCGGTAAAAGTTGCTTGGCCCAAAATATAGCTGTATTTCTAACTACAGAATGTAGCGCCTCGGTCATTATGGTGGACTGCGATCCCCAGCGCACTACCTCTGATTGGATCCATGCAAGAAACAACAATCCGCAACTTGCCAGCATCAATTGCGTGCAACTTTACGGTAAGATCCGTAATGACTTACTCAGTCTTGAGCAACACTATGATGTCGTTCTCGTCGACTGCGGTGGGCAAGATAACCTAGCACTACGAGCAACCATGTCAGTCGCCGCTTACATTTTAATGCCCTTAAGACCTAAGCGCCGCGATTTAAAAACCGTATGTCACATGGACGATATCGTCGCGACGTGTAAGATGATTAATCCCAAGTTACGGGCTTCTTTTGTGATCACCCAATGTCCAAGTCTACCCAATCAAGCTAACCGAATTTTGGAGGCCAAAGAAGTCTGTAAAACCTATGATATCCATGTTCTTGACGCGATAACATATTGCCGCAATGTTTATGATGACAGTGAAGAATCAGGATTATCGGTAATTGAAATCGAGCCCATAGGAAAAGCAGCCGAAGAAATTCGAACTATCGCCTGCGAACTATTCCAAGTCGATTGTGCTACCAGCTTAGCCAATCTCCTACATCCCGCGATACACGCTCAGGGGGTGAGTCAAATGCATCATTATTTGACCCATCAAACTCAATCCACTCACACGACTACTCAACAAAGGGGGCAAAATGGGACTCAGCGATCTCAAGAAAAACGCTATGTCATCTAGCAGCTTACAGCACTCGCTTTCGTTAGATGAGTTTATTGAAGCGGCAAACTTGTACGCAATGGGACAAAGTCTGAATAAGATAAAAAGTAATCTAGATCATAAAGCAGATGCAACTGTCACAAAAAACACAGGCTCACAGGCAAATCACATCACAACTGACATGGCCCAGAGCCATTCCAATGTGTTGAGCTTGCACAAACAAAGCCTAGAAACAAACGTATTATTCCCGACAAAAGTAGAAACTAAAACACACTATCGCAAAGCAACATTTTCCCTCAGTGAAGCGGCTATAACCCATCTTGCTACACTGGCAGAAGAAAGCAGTATACCCAAATCAAAGCTGCTCCGACTCTTGATTGAGCAACACTTCGACCTACCTATTGCCTTGAGGCAATTACGAGAACAACAACGCCAAAACCGTTAACGATTCGCACTACTCCCACCCTTTTCCGGTAACTTAGCTAAGATCGAGTTACCGGCTTTTTACTCAAAAAGTAAAAAACACAATAAAAACCATCATAAAATCGCGGCATAAGTTCTGATCCCACCTATCCTTAAATATACATAATACTGAATTAATGATATTAACTCAGAGTCAATACGTAACATTAAGGTGTTATTTTTGTTAAACCAGATCAGATTTATTTTTCTTTGTTTAACCGCAGCGATAATGATGCCCTGTTACGCAGAATTTTCATTGGCACAAATCCCGCCGCTAACAAACAAAACCCCCATTACTTTGGTCGCTGAAAAAGGATTTTGGACCGACTATTTAACTCAAGAAATGTTACCTAAATTCACCGCAAAAACCGGCGTAAAAGTGCAAGTGGTCAGTACTGAATTAGAGGATATGTTTAACTTACAGACCCAGAATTTACTTCAAGGTTCAGGCAAATACGATTTACTCACAATGGAAGCGGGCTGGGCTAAAGAATGGGCTGCCAATGGTTATACAGTGCCCTTAATTGAACTCGCTAAACTTTACGATCCCGATGGCGAAAAGGCCATGGAGAAATACCTAGAACCCTATTACCCATCCCTACTTAACATCTTGTCCTATCAAGGTGAAATCCATGCTATTCCCTATAACAATTATGTTATGGGAAATCATTATCGAGCAGATCTCTTTGATAATAAAACTGAAAAAGCTCAGTTTCTGCGTCAGTTTGGCTATCCACTCGCACCAGCAAAAACCTTAACAGAGTTACGAGATCAAGCTCAGTTCTTCACTCGTAAAGCAGGCACTATATTGGCGGATAAAATACTGACTCATGACTTTTACGGTCTAGCGCTAATGTCGGGTGATAAGCCCCATATTAACGATGAATTCTCTAGCATGATTTGGAGCTTAGGTGGCACTTGGATGCAGCCCGTCTATAACAGCCAGAAACAGATCTCCCATTTTGAAGTGCCTACCATCAACCATGAAGCCATTGAAGCGGCCAAGCAATATCGCGAATTAATGCCCTATGCTGTTCCCGCTAACGAGCAGTTTGCTTTCAATGAAGCGGCTAATGCTATTGCGACAGGTCAAGCGGCAATGTGGCCTTTTGCCTACAATAATCTGTGGTATAAATCCTTTAAAGTTGAACAGAACATTCTCGGCGCGCGTCTAGCCGTAAGCCAAGTGCCTGGCGGTTATCCCTACAATGGCGCTTATGCCTTTGCCGTTAGCTACGACAGCAAAAACCCTCAAGCTGCCTATTGGCTGCTCAAATATATGGGCACCTATGAGGCACAACATGCCTATGCTATGGGGGGTGGTAATCCCTGTCGTATGGATGTAGTAACAGCCCCAGAATTTAAAGATGAATCTTTAAGAGGCATAGCTGGCGCATTTGAGGCAAGCCACATAGCCAATATGTTTTGGTCTACTAAGGTCTTATCCTTTGGGCATTTCACCAGTACTGCCATGGGACAAATTTACCCTGAACTCAGCCACGCCTGTTTTAGCGCAAGCCGCAGACCCGCTAACAGTGAAGATATTTTCATTAAATTAAGTGCAGAGATAAAACACCTCCAAAATACCTATGGAGAGGTACCTGCTATTGACAAAGAAAATAATGCCAAGCACTAAACCACTGAAAAGTTTGAAACAAAAAATAACCTCAGCCTTCTATATCATAGTGGGCATGGCGCTATTAAATGGTGTTGTCGCCATATTACTGTCACAGCAACTCAAATCAGAAATTGAACACTTAGTCGGGGTAGATGTGGTAAAAGTCACCACCGCGCTGCAACTGGCAAAAAACAGTGAAAAACTACAAATCATTACTGCACGCTTGAATAACTATTATGATGAAAAACAAAGAACTAGCCTGTTAGGTGAACTTTCTGCACAATGGGAATTACTCATCAATGACTCACGACTACTGGCCTCAATAGAAACTTCTACAGTCAATAAGCAAGAATTAAATCACGCCTTAGATACTCAACTGTATTACTTACAACAACTGCCATTACTCAACACGTTAACCGATACTGCCTTACAAGCCAATTCACAGGCAGCCAATATTCAAGCCAACTTAACGTCAATGGCGTCGGGATTTAGCGATGAAATGCAAACCCAATTTCAGCGTATTAATACAGACTCCGAACGTCAGCTTAAGCTGAAAAACGTTGACCAGATTGCTTTAAATATCAATACCAATTATCAGCTATCTTTATTTAGTCATCTAGGAGAACACTTATTTACCCAGTTAACTCAAGTGAATATCATCGACAATCTGGTTGAACTAAACCAAACCCAAAGAGATGCTATGCGGCTGCTGTTAAGCATGGAGGCTATGCTTGATAGTATCGGTGGCGATAAAGACTTATATTTTAATTTGTTATCACAAATAAAACAGACCATGGTCGGTGAAGACAACCTCTTTGAACTTTCTCGCAAAGCGATTAGAAGCACTCATATCGCCAATGCGCATTTAGAATACCAAGCAGATGCCGCACAAATCGTTGCGACCTATACGCAGGATCTCGTTAACCAAGTTGAAAATGAAATTCAGCAAACAGGCCGCGAACTTAAAAACGATAGCACCGCATTTATCGTATTGATTTTCTGCAGTGGCATCTTATATTGCTTCTTCATCTGGCTCACCAGT
Organism: Shewanella sp. SW24; assembly: GCF_025653395.1. Classification (NCBI taxonomy): domain Bacteria; kingdom Pseudomonadati; phylum Pseudomonadota; class Gammaproteobacteria; order Alteromonadales; family Shewanellaceae; genus Shewanella; species Shewanella sp. SW24. Next base: position 44,581 of record NZ_JAKKSH010000026.1, on the reverse strand, counting down.
TGGCACTTTATCACTAAGGGAATCATCAAGCCTGTCATGGCGACTCGAGATGCAATGAATGCCATTGCCAATGAAAAACTCGACGCCAGAATGCCTGTCACTGATAACTTAGAGCTCCAGCAAATGGTGAGCTCCTTAGAGACATTAAAAAGCTACGCAGCTCAGGTTAAAGGCATGGCCGAAACCGACGGATTAACTGGCTGCTATAATCGCCGCTATTTAGATTTACAACTCCAAAAAGAATTAGAGTATGCAAGGGACCACAACATGCCCCTAGGTATAATTCTGTTTGATATTGATAATTTTAAACAATTTAACGACAGGTATGGTCATGTCGCAGGCGATCAATGTCTTAAGAAAATCGTTAATGCCACCAAATCGATCTTGAAACAACCCACTTACATGCTTGCCCGCTATGGCGGAGAGGAGTTCATGATAGTACTGCCATCGAGCAATCTCGAGGAGGTATATCATTTTGCTGAAGCATTACGCAATAAAATCATCAACTTAAATATACCACATGAAGACTCCCCCCATGACGGCATACTGACCATCAGCGCTGGTATTACTTGCTGGGAGCGATCACAACCTATGGATACGAATAGCTTAATTAATCAAGCTGATGAGGCTCTCTATCACGCCAAACTAACAGGTCGTAATCGTACAGAGACACGACTAAACCAGCCAGTTCGCTATTCCTAACCATAAAATGCGGCGACTGTTCAGTTTCTTTTTTCACCAGAGGATTGAGTTACGCTGACTTCACCCCCATTAGCTAATACTAAGTTAATCAGGATAAAGTCAGGGAAGTATGCTCGCTATTGTTATCACGCTTATCCTAGGAATTGGCGCAATTACCTGGCTACTGTCGAGTCGTTGGCGCAGGACCTTACATCGTCGACGAGTCACGATGAAACCTTTTCCAAAAGAATGGCGCAGCATTCTCAAAAAAAGACTGCCTTACTTCCATGCTCTACCCGCAGATCTACAACTGCAACTCAAACGGCATATCCAAATTTTCATCGATGAAAAAGTCTTTATCGGCTGCGATAATTTTGAGATCACGGATGAAGTAAGAGTCACAATCGCGGCCCAAGCCTGTCTACTGCTACTCAATCGTAAAACCGACTTTTACCCCAAACTGAAACAGATTTTGGTCTATCCCGATGCCTTTATCGTCAATAATCAACATAAAGACACTAGCGGTATCGTGTGGGAACAACGCAATGTGCTGGCTGGGGAATCATGGGAATACGGTAAAGTTGTGCTCTCATGGAGAAATACTTTAGACGGGGCCGCCGATCCCCATGATGGTAATAATGTCGTAATCCATGAGTTTGCCCATCAGCTCGATCAAGAAGATGGCCAAGCCAATGGCGCACCCATTCTGCAGCATTTTGCCGACTACAGCACTTGGTCTGAAGTGCTAAGTAGGGAATTTACCCAATTACAACACAGTGCAAATTTTGGCATGCCCTCATTATTTAATTATTATGGTGCGACTAATCCCGCTGAGTTTTTTGCCGTCATCACCGAAGTCTTTTTTGAGAAACCAGGGGATTTTTACCAACAACACCCAGACTTGTATCGGGAACTGAGCCGCTTTTATCAACTCGATCCGATAAACTGGCATTAACCCATAAAAGTAGAGGCACGCAAATGCTCAAAGACACTCATGCATTCTCAGTTAAAGGTTCCAATATTCATCGCGCTACCTTGGGGTTACTGCTCAGCGCGTTAATGCTTGGCGGCCTTAATGTAAGCGTACAGGCACAGGACTCGCCAACACAAAGCGCTCAAACGACTTCGAATCCTGATCAACAAGCGGCGGCTCACGTATTAGATTTACTCAACCAATATTCAAGCGATGCCAATTGGGATAAATATTTTGCCCTGTACCGAAAAGACGGCATTTTTATTGGCACGGATGCGAGTGAGCGCTGGGGAATGGCGGAATTTGAACGTTACTCCCGCCCCACAAAAGGTTGGCGCTATGATTTAACTGAGCGTCATTTAATCCAACACGGCAATGTCATATTGTTTGACGAGTTATTAAATAGTCCAGCCTATGGCGTCAGTCGAGGAACAGGCACTTTAATCAAAACCAATGGCAACTGGGAAATAGCGCAATACCATTTAAGCTTCCCCATTCCTAATGAGGTAGCTAAGCAAATAACTGCCGAGATTAAAGCCGCAAACAAACAATAGCGCAGCACTCCCCAAAATACGGTTTAAAAGAGTGCAATTTCGAAAGAATACAGCTTTAAATTAAATCGCTAAAAAAAACAATCACTTAAACTATACAACTATCTCAAGGACACAGTAAAACACACATTCGCCAATTGGGAGAAGTGGATGAAACTTTGAAAATCCACGTCTTCAAATGCCCTTTCCGAAGGGCCCCTATCCGCATAATAAAACCCGATCACTTTACTATCGACTAATAATGGCGCCAATAAAAAGCCTTGACGTGACACATGTTGCGCTTGTAATTCTTTACACTGCTCTTGCCATTTCTTAGAGCTAGGATCATCTACCCAAAGCGGTAACTTATGCTCCATCGCTTGGTAAAATAATCCCCGCCTATCGCTCAAATCGATAATAAACTCTTGCTTAATGGCATCTGCATCACGACCTAATATCACCCTAGGTTGAAGTTGTTTACGGCTTGGCGACAATAACAGCACGCCGCACCGGTCAACGCCAACGCCCTCAAGTATACCTTCGAGAACCGTTTGCATGATTTGGTTAAAATCGGCTTTATTAATGGCGAAGCCTGTTAATTCTCGTAGCTTAGCTAACTGAATATTCAAGTTAACTTGATAGACAGGCATATCCAACGGAATGGGAAGTGGAACAGGTTTAACTGTGACCATACGCTTAGGATCTGGTAGATAGTCTAGCAACACCTTAGCGCCATATACTTCAGCTAACTTATGGGTCGCATTCGCGCAGCGTTGCATCCGCACCATAAACTCATTTTCTTCTAGTCCAGTAAAACTCGCCGCTTGCGTGATACGTTTCCCTAATTCCTGCTTATCAAGATTAGGTTGAGATAAAATATCGCAGAGCTTATCCGCAATAAAAATAGACCGAATTTCAGGTCTTTGGTCTTCAGGATTATTAACTGCATGGACCAACAGTTCTCCCAATCCCCAATTGCGGGCAATACTTTGAGTTAATAGTGAAAAAGAAGTGCCGAGGGCTTCGCGGGTTATACTTCGCTCCTCTGCTGGCGTTGCACATTCACGCAGTTTTAGATCTAACTCTTCGGTGAACTCACCACCAATACTCCAAAAAGCACTCTCACCTATGTGATACAGTAAAGAGGCTATAAAAGCTTCCTCCTGCATTTCTTCGTCATAATGGCTCAACATCATCCGTGCAATCATGGCGGCTTGAAATGCTTTAGCCATCAACTTTATTAATCTTTGATATACGTTAGGTGCCAAATTTTTACTCTCTAACAAGCTTGAGAGTAACTTGGCTGTGATACAGATATTTCGCACCGCATCGAAACCAAGCACTATAGCCGCTCGGCTGACAGTAGAGATTTGGCTACTACCTTTATGGTAAATAGCGCTATTAGCAACTCGAAGAATACGAGAGGTTAAGGCGTTATCGTGCATCACGCTACGCCCGAGTAATGCGAGAGAGGAAACGTCATCCTTGGCGAGCTTTTCTAGCGATTTAACAGTCGAACACAGTGCTGGCATTTCCAATTCACTGATCCGATTTGTCCAATAATCGACCCCTTTATTAGTATTGTTATTAGGCTTCAACCTAAAGTTACCTTAGCGATATAATCTTGTTGTTTTTAGTATAGATAAACGCAAACATTTCGCCTGTTGTCTAAAGCTTGTTTTAGCAAATCATTCATTAATTGCTTAATAATTCAACATTAAGCAATATCTGCCGATAAAAATGCCCAAGACAAAGCTCGGGCATTTCAGTAAAACTGAAAATCAATCCACACTTAGGCTTTGAGGTACTGCTTAACAACACGCAACACTTTATCTATGTCCTGACGGCTGACATCTTTATGAGTCACAAGCCGAAGCGTACGCCCTGGGCTTATCAGGATGCCTTCCGCTCGACAGTGTTTAGCCAATAAGTTCGCATCAATATGGGATGCTAATGTAACAAATAACATATTAGTTTGTACTGCGGCTAAATTGACGTCGAACTCACTGAATTCTGCCAACTGCCGAGCTAAGTACGCTGCATTGTCATGATCTTCACTAAGCCGTTGTACTTGCTCAGTTAAAGCAAGCTTACCCGCAGCGGCAAGTATCCCAGCTTGACGCATGCCACCACCAAGCATTTTACGCCAACGAATGGCTTTCTTAATCAAGCGTTCATCACCTAAGAGTAATGAGCCGACTGGCGCACATAATCCTTTGGATAAACAAATCGACACTGAATCAAAGTGCGCCGTGATATCACTTATTGCAATATTCTGCGCAACCGCAGCATTGGCAACTCGCGCACCGTCTAAATGAATTTTTAATCCGCGATTAAAGGCTAATGCCTGCGCGTCCGCCAAATAGCTTTGCGGGAGAACCTTACCGCCAATCGTATTCTCTAAACTAAGCAAACGAGTACGAGCAAAATGGATATCATCAGGCTTAATTGCGGCTTCAATGTCAGCTAATGCAATAGTGCCATCTAATTGATTAATTAAAGGTTGAGGTTGAATGCTGCCTAGGACAGCAGCGCCGCCGCCCTCGAACTTATAATTGTGAGCCTGCTGACCGCACAGGTACTCATCACCACGATCACAATGGGCCATCAAAGCCAATAAATTTGCTTGAGTACCCGAACAGGTAAATAATGCACTTTCAAAGCCAAACATCTCCGCAGCCATATCCTGCAAACTATTTACCGTAGGGTCATCACCGTAAACATCATCACCCACTTCGGCTCTGGACATGGCTAACCGCATGGCTGCTGTTGGCTGGGTAACAGTATCACTGCGTAAATCTATCATCTTGTCCTCAACTTAAAGTTTGGTTGGCGCATAATGGGCTCAAGACTCTAGCGCTAAAGGCTTATTTTGTATAGTTTATCGTCATACTTGTCGACAAATTTACCGATGTAGAACCTCGCTCATGCTTGAAGCAAGTATCGACATACTGACATCTACTAATAAAAACATAAATATACTCAAGATCTTGCCGATATCTATCTGTCGATGTATGGACGCTTGTACGCGTTTAGCTTGGCGAAAAGAGTCTTACTCGTTAGAATGCCACACTAAGATGGTCATGCTACAACAATGCGATCGCTTTAGTAATTTTGACTAATACTTATCGTTCAATAGGTGATTTGTAGTGAAAAACTCCCAATCTCGATGGATTCAGCTAGCGCTTTTGCTATTAAGTTTAAGCCTAACATCACAGGTATTTGCTTGGTCTGACACTGACCGAGATGGAGTGCCAGATATCAAAGATGCCTGTCCTAACACAGAGCCAAATACACCTGTTATGGCTAATGGTTGTGTGGAAGAAGCCGCTGTGGAAATGACTGCATCACCAGTTTGCGATATGAGTCATTCAAATGCTGAGTTAAACACAGATTGTCATAATATTTCTGCAGCTATGGTGTATTTTGAATTTGCCATTGCCGAGGTTGACTTTTCTCAATGGAAAACTTTAGCCTTAGTAAAAGCATTCTTAGAAACAAATGATGCTGAATTAACCTTAGTAGGCCACACAGATATCGTTGGTACACCAGAGTTTAATTATCAACTATCACTTCAACGGGCTCAAAATGTAAAACGTATTTTGGTTGAAGATTATGGCTTTAATCCAAATCGCTTTACCGTAATAGGTAAAGGTATATCTGAACCTGTAGCGGACAACCGTTCTAGCGAAGGGCGCAGTTTAAATCGACGAGTAGAATTTATCGTCAATAATAAATAGTTTTTGTTAGCGTATATTTAGGGAGTTATTCAATGGAAAACCTCGAAGGTTTATTAAAGCAAGCACCAGATCTGATTGTGACTTATGGCTTAAAAACATTATTCGCCATTATCATCTTCTTTGTTGGTAAATACTTTGCGGGCGTAGCACAGAAGCTTGTTCGTAAATTACTGAACAGCCGTAAAGTTGATCCGACAGTCGTTTCATTTGTCGCGAACCTCGCTTGGGCAGTGGTATTTGTTTTCGCGGTTATTGCTACGTTAGGGCAAATTGGCGTACAAACCGCATCACTGGTAGCCGTTATCGGTGCAGCAGGTTTAGCAATAGGCTTAGCGCTACAAGGTTCTCTGTCTAATTTTGCATCGGGTGTGTTAATGGTGTTATTCCGCCCTTGCCGCGTAGGTGACTATATTGAAGCTGCAGGTATCGCCGGCACTGTTGATGAAATAACCATATTCTCAACCAAGCTTCGCACTCCTGATAATAAAGTTATCGTAGCGCCAAACTCATCTATCATGAATGGCACTATCACTAACTACTCAGCGATGGATAGTCGTCGTATCGATTTAGTGATTGGCGTATCTTATTCCGCCGATATCGCACTCACTAAAAAAGTATTGACCGATATTTTAGATAACAACCAGTATGTGTTAAAAGATCCAGCATATACAGTTGGACTTTCTGAATTGGCTAGCTCTTCAATCAATTTCGTGGTTCGTCCTTGGGTAAAAACATCTGATTATTGGACTGCACGTTTCCAACTGCTTGAGCAAATAAAAAATGCATTAGACGCTGCAGATATCGGTATTCCATTTCCACAAATGGATATTCATGTCAAAGAATTGCCGCTAAGCAAATAACAATTAGTGGATAAAAAAGGTCGGTAATTACCGACCTTTTTTTATGGTTCTACGCATCATTTTAGCGTACCTTAATGGACAGATATTAGCGAAGGCACAGATATTCATGTGTGAGGAAATCCAATGCAAAAATATGTTTCATTTTTAGCCGCAAGCTGTATTTATAGCCTAGTACTGATGAGCCCCAATACACTCGCCAGTGAGAAAACACAGGTTTTAATGGGTGAAAAAACAGTCACCTTAGAAGGGAAAAGACCAAAATTGTCGCAAATGGCGCCGGGGTTTAAAGTCGTTGATGAGCATTTCACGCCAGTGATGCTAAGTGATTTTAAGGGTAAAACGGTACTGATAAGTGCCGTGCCAAGCCTAGATACAGGTGTTTGCGCACTGCAGACGAAGCGCTTCAACAGCGAAGTTGGCCATTTTTCCGATGACGTCATAATGCTAACGATCAGTACCGATTTACCCTTCGCACAAAAGCGTTTCTGTAAAGTGGAAAACGTAGATAAAATCAAAGTGCTATCAGATAGCGTGTGGCGTGATTTTGGTGAAAAGTATGGTTTGTTAATTCAAGATTACGGCTTGCTGGCTAGAGCCATTTTCATCATAGATGCAGAAGGTAAGCTCCAATACCAAGAGTTAGTACCAAACATCACAGAGCATCCTAACTATGATGCTGCCCTTGAAGCCTTGAAAACCCTTCAAGCCCAGCAGTAATTCACAGCTAAAAACAGGGCAGCCTTAGCTGCCCTTTTGTTTAACGGTTCTATTTCTACGATTTGGTTTTACGATTTAATGTGTATGCTGATCGCCACTGGATTGGTAGTCAAAGGTTGGCATAGACCAATGATATCGCAGCGCCAACATCCGTAAGCTAAAACCAACGCTTAAACAAATAACCAGATTAATCCATTCCGTTAACTGATAGGCTTTTAAGACGATATACAAGCCTGCCGTCAGTAGTGAAATCACCGCATAGAGTTCTTTCTTAAAAATCAAAGGCACTTGGTTACACAGAATATCGCGGATAACGCCACCAAAGACACCTGTGACCAATCCCATGACTACGGCAATTGTTGGGCTAAATCCCAGCATTAACGTCTTTTGTGCGCCCACAATGGAGAATACGGCTAAGCCTAAAGCATCAATAGCCAAAAATAACTTAGACAGATAACGCATCACAGGGGCGATAGCGACAGTGAGCAAAGAAGCGAATGCAATCGCAATAAGGTAATGCACATGCTCAACCCAAATTAAGGGGTAATTTCCGAGCATCATATCCCTTAGTGTGCCGCCACCAATTGCCGTTGCGCAGCCAATGATCACCACACCAAACAAATCCATCTGCTTGCGGCCAGCCGCCAGAGCGCCCGTCATCGCCTCGGCAATAATCCCAATCAGCCAAAGTAATCCAATAATCTGCGTCTCATGCATCTTTGCTACTACCAACAACTCAAAGAATTGATTCTGCCTGATAACCTCTCAGTTCTATAATGATTTTATTTTGAATTCATCATTAGAAAAATTAATTCATCATCTTATTAATAATCTGATGCAGACTCCTATTACATTATTAATTTATAGGATAAATATTATACAAAATAGTCAGTTATAAAAATGTTACTTTCACATTGTCATCTATGAAAATAGAATTTTTAATAAGTATTAATAACGTAAATCCAATCAGATGATAAATAACTGCAGATCATCTAATACCGTAGACAAATGCATAAAAATCAACCACAAAAAAGCGGCCCTTAGGCCGCTTAATGTTCATTCAAACTGAATCAGAACTACTTAGTGTCAGGCTTAGGTGGATAATTTGCCATTACACTGCCCACAGCTTGATTGATGATCTGTACTCTTTCTTCTGGGGTATTTTTGTCACGAATGGTATCGGCAACAGAACCACGCCAGATCAGTTTAGTGGTTTTATTATCAACCAAATCAATAATCAGGGTGCCAACTTCATATTCTCTTACTGTGGTTTGGGTCTGCATATTGCCGCCCCAACCCCATCCTGGACCATAGTATGGGTTGTAGCCAAAATTACTATTGAAGGTATCAACATTAATCTTCTTATCAACTTTGGTCAGATAATTAACAAGTACATCAGCATCTTTTGCATCAACTAATGTCATCCCCTTACTCGCTAACTGGCTATTCATCGCTTCTCTGACCCGTTGGTCCATCAAGCCATCTAGATGATATCCGGCAGAATCCGTTTTCTGAGCAACCCAAGCATAGGTTTTATATTGGGTAAAATTGGCGCTAGGATCAAAATCCCAACCTGACTTCATCGAACTACAGGCACTGAGTGCCAACACAGCTAATGCTACAAAAATATTTTTCATCTTAATTTCCTCAGATGTTCGACCCAAACAAAGACAAGTATCAGAGATATGAATTTAGCTTACAGAGCAATAGCCTAATCTACAACTCAATTGATTAAAAAGCGGCATCTCATTCAGCTTGACTTCAGCAAAACCAAAGATGATAATGATTATCAATTAATATTTGAGGGAGGTGTTGAAATGTACTGGTTTATTAGCGCGTTTATGGTTGCATCTGCCATTTTTTTCCTTGCACCAGAAAAAATTTCTCTTGAGGCGAATAACGCCAAAATTAAACGTCATTTGCCTACCAGTTTACTGATATTACCCCTCCTAGTCCTTGGCTGGTTGGTTATTGATACCATTGCTAATGGCACTAACTATGCCACAGTCGCCGCATTTGGTTTTGTTACAACAGCCTGCTTAATTGCATTACCTAAGTTACATAAATTTATTATGCCCAGTGCATTACTCACCGCTGTGGCGCTGATAGCCATGGTATTCATGCGAATGAATTAATCCTGAGCTTTAAGCTTACTTTTCAAAAATATGCTTACTTCCCTGCAAAGAGTTAGCATTTTGTATTGGCCACTTAAGGAGAATCCTCAAGTGGTCTTTTTTTACCTCCCAGAACCTCTGCAAATTTGATAAACTGAGCCGGTATAAATCACCTTCTAATATCAATGAATGAAACCAATGAAAGCAGATCCTAATGTATCCTTAGTGTACAGTACCGACAAAGGCCGTATAAATGCAGAGCCCGCCACTAAAGCGATTCCGGAATCCGATGGCATAGTCAGGATCCATAGAGACAGTAAAGGCCGCAAAGGTAAAGGCGTTTCGATTATCTCTGGGTTAGGTCTTGATGAAGCAGCGTTAAAAGCAATGGCTCAAACCCTTAAGAAACAATGTGGTTGTGGTGGTACGGTTAAAGATTTCACTATTGAGGTCCAAACGGACAACCGCGAACAATTAAAGCTATTACTTGAGAAACAAAACTACAAAGTTAAATTAGCTGGCGGTTAATCTCGCCCGACTTAGCAATATAACAGCAAGCTAGATCAACTTAGCCACATCAAACGGAGTAGTTTAATGGAGAGTTTGCAGAACCATTTCTTAATTGCCATGCCCTCACTACACGGTACGTTTTTTGAACGCTCAGTCATTTATATCTGTGAACATGATACCAAAGGCGCCATGGGACTGGTGATCAATAAACCGCTCGGTATCGAAGTTAATTCGCTATTAGAACAAATGGATTTGCCAGCAGAGCAAGTCTCCGCGGATTTAGTGCCTAATACCAATGTCATGATGGGCGGCCCCGTCTCCCAAGATCGCGGCTTTGTGCTGCATACCTCTCAGCCCTATTGGGCCAATAGCACAGATCTGGGTTGTGGTTTAATGCTAACCACTTCCCGTGATGTGTTAACCGCGATTGGAAGCAACAGATCGCCCGAGAAGTTCCTCGTCGCCTTAGGTTATGCAGGGTGGAGTAAAGATCAGCTCGAACAAGAGCTTGCCGATAATTCTTGGCTCACAATTCCAGCAACGAATGCGCTCTTGTTTGACATTAAACACGAAGACCGTTGGCCACAGGCCAGCCGTGCTCTCGGATTTGATGCTTGGCAAGTTTCAGCTCAAGCGGGTCACGCTTAAGTATATTTATTAATATAAGTCAGCACACTATGAATTCGAAAACCGTATTAGGCTTTGATTTTGGCACTAAGAGCATTGGTGTGGCTATAGGCCAAGAAATCACCGCTAGCGCCACGCCATTGTTGTCAATTAAAGCCGTCGATGGGATCCCAAATTGGGATCAGATAGGCGACTTAATCAAGGAGTGGCAACCCGACTTAGTCGTCGTTGGCCTGCCCTTAAACATGGATGGCACAGAGCAAGATATGACCCACAGGGCACGTAAATTTGCTAATCGCATCAATGCTAAGTTCAAAGTCAAAATAGCCACTCAAGATGAGCGATTAACTACCACTGATGCTAAGGCCAGATTATTCGAATTGGGCGGGTTTAAGGCGCTGACCAAAGGTCAAGTCGATGCGGTGTCGGCCGTCCTTATCATCGAAAGCTACTTCGAAAATAACTTCAGCAAGTAATGCCACAATAAATAAAACCACAACAAAAAGAAAAGGATAAGTTGCCTTATCCTTTTAGTTTGATGTTTAACCCGATAAATTACCGGATCAAAAATGTGGCTTCACTAAGTTTGCCATCATAGTAATGTGCGCATCATCATCATTTAATGCAGCAATGTAGCGGAACTTCTCACCACCCGCCTCGGCAAAGAGATGACCATTCTCACCAACAATTTCTTCCAGCGTTTCTAAACAATCGGCGCTAAAAGCTGGGCAGACGATAGCAATATCACGCACGCCTTGTTGCGGCAACGCTTTCAAAGTCGCATCGGTATAAGGTTGTAGCCATTTGGCTTTACCGAAACGCGATTGAAAAGTCATGACAAACTCATCTTTACCTAACCCAAGCTTTTCGGTAACCAGTCGAGTCGTTTTCATGCAGAAGCAGTAATAAGGATCGCCTAAATGCAAATTACGTTCAGGCATACCATGGTATGACAACACCAATTTTTGCGGTTTACCATGTGCTTCAAAATCAGCCGTGATCGAATTGGCTAAAGCATTAATAAAATCAGCATTATCATGATAAGTATTAATAAAATGCAGTGCTGGAATATAGCGCCACTTGGACAACTCAGCCGCGATCGCATCAAAAGCAGAACCCGTAGTTGGCGCCGCATATTGGGGATACAGAGGTAACACCACGATTTTATCAATGCCATTTTGATGCATAGTTTGCAATGTACTGGCGACCGATGGACTGCCATAACGCATTGCTAAATGCACAGAAACATCATGGTTATCAGCGTTAAGCTTATCCGCTAACTTTGCGGTTTGACGCAAACTAATGTCCATTAACGGTGAACCTGCCGCAGTCCATACCTTTTGGTATAATGCTGCCGATTTTGCTGGCCGTACCCGCAAAATAATCCCGTGTAAAATCAACATCCACACTAGCTTAGGGATCTCGACGACTCGGGGATCCGCTAAAAACTCTGCAAGATAACGTCTAACAGCAGATGCTGTGGGTTCATCTGGAGTACCTAAATTCAACAACAACACGCCTACTTTGCCGCGCTGCCCGTGTCCAACTTCTTTGGATAAGCCTGAAAATTTAGCCAAAACAGCCTCTTAATTAATAAATATTCGTAAGATTAAAGTACAGATTCTATCGCTTGCTTAAGCTCTTCACTATCTGGCTTCACTTTAGAATTGAACTGTTGCACAACCGCACCATCACCGCTGACGACATACTTATAAAAATTCCACTTAGGCGCACCGGTTTTTTCGGCTAAGTATTTGAAGACACTATTAGCGTCACTACCACGTACTGGCGATGTCGACAGCATAGTAAAGGTGACACCGTAATTGATGTAACACACCTTAGCCGTATCTTTCTCATCATTTTCTTCTTGGAAAAAATCATCCGATGGGAAACCAATGACCACTAAGCCTTTATCTTTGTAGTTTTCATGCAATGTTTCGAGCGCTTTAAACTGCGGGGTGTAACCACAGTTACTGGCCGTGTTAACAATCAACACTGGTTTTCCCTGAGTCAATTCACACAGATTAACCGTCTCTTCAGAATGTAATTTTCGTACTTCAAAGTTCAGATACTCGGGACAAGTGGCCGCCATAGCGCCAACACTCATCAAGCTCGCTGTCATAGCGAATATCATAGGTAATTTTTTCATTGCTTTCTCCTTTACCGGTACATTACGTAAACGTACTGGGTAAAGATCATATTGAATTAAAAAATAAAAGCTATGGTTAACGACTGCATAGCGATGAAGTAAAACCGATTGAGCTGAACGAAAATCTAACGACACCAACAAAAAGCAGCCCATAAAGAGCTGCCTAACCCAGAATCTAACTATCGAGTTAGTCCATGTCTAAGGTGACACCTTCCATAAAACCTGAGCCCGTGGATTCTTTATTCTGCAATTTAATCATCAAACGTAAATCGTTTGGTGAATCAGCATGGTGCAGCGCATCGGCGTAACTAATCTCGCCATCGACATAAAGTTTCAGCAAGGCCTGATCGAACGTCTGCATGCCCTGCTCGTTGGATTTTGCCATGGTTTCTTTGAGCAAATGCAGCTCGTTCTTCGCAATTAAACTCGCCACCCTTGGGGTGTTAATCAATACTTCAATCGCGGCGCGACGCCCTGTGCCATCGACTTTAGGGATCAATTGCTGCGCCACAATACCGCGTAAATTCAATGATAAATCGAACAATAACTGTTGATGCTTACTCTCAGGCACGAGATGCATAATCCGGTCTAACGCTTGGTTGGCGTTGTTGGCATGCAAGGTTGCCATACAAAGGTGACCCGTTTCTGCAAATGACAGCGCAAACTCCATCGTCTCTTGGGTACGAATTTCACCAATCAAGATCACATCGGGAGCTTGGCGAAGGGAGCTTTTTAGCGCCGCATCAAAAGACTCAGTATCTATACCCACTTCACGCTGAGTGATTATGCTTTTTCTGTGGTCGTGAACGAATTCAACCGGATCTTCAATAGTCAAAATATGCCCACGGGCATGACCATTGCGATAACCCACCAAGGCCGCCAAAGACGTTGACTTACCCGTTCCCGTTCCGCCTACCATAATGATGAGACCACGTTTACTCATCACCAGATCTTTTAGAATAGGCGGCAATTTTAAATCATCGACATCAGGGATTTTAGTCTCAATACGGCGCATCACGCAGCCAGGCGATTCACGCTGCCAAAAAGCGCTCACCCGAAAACGACCTAAATCCTTTGCCGCAAAAGCGAAGTTACACTCACGAGTGGAATGAAACTCTTGCTTCTGAGCCTCTGTCATTAACGACTCAACAAAATCCAGTGATTGTGCTGGTGTAAACGCACTTTCTGCCAAGGGACGCAATTCACCGTCAATCTTGGCACTCGGCGGAAAACCCGCTGTGATGAACAAGTCGGAGGCTTTGCGTTCCACTATCACTTTTAAAAACGGACGAACATCCATCATAAATCCTTAAAATGTCGCTTGTTTATTCGAACTTTTCGCCATTGCATCTTCACGGGTGATAAGACCGCGATTGACTAAGTTCTGTAAACATTGCTCTAAGGTCTGCATTCCATGGGCCATACCTGTTTGAATTGCCGAATACATTTGCGCCACTTTGTCTTCACGAATTAAATTGCGGATAGCGGGCGTGCCCATCATGATTTCATGGGCGGCGACACGGCCTCCGCCTACCTTTTTAATCAGGGTTTGCGAAATAACCGCTTGCAGCGATTCCGACAACATAGTGCGCACCATGTCTTTTTCACCGGCGGGGAATACGTCGACCACACGGTCAATAGTTTTCGCGGCAGAGGTCGTATGCAAGGTACCAAACACTAAGTGGCCTGTTTCAGCGGCAGTCATAGCCAAACGAATGGTCTCAAGGTCACGCATCTCACCGACTAAAATCACGTCTGGGTCTTCACGCAGTGCACTTCTAAGCGCCGCATTAAAGCTGTGGGTATGGCGGTGAACTTCACGTTGGTTAATCAAACATTGCTTATTTTGGTGAACGAATTCGATAGGATCTTCAATGGTTAAGATATGATCATGTCGATTTTCATTCACGTAATCCACCATGGCGGCAAGTGTGGTACTCTTACCGGACCCCGTAGGTCCAGTCACTAGCACCAATCCGCGAGGGAAACTGGCAATTTTTTTAAAAATTTCCGGCGCACCTAATTGCTCAAGTGACAAAATGTCACTTGGAATGGTACGAAACACAGCCGCTGCACCACGGGATTGATTGAATGCGTTAACACGAAAGCGTGCAAGATTAGGGACTTCAAACGAGAAATCGATTTCTAAATGTTCTTCGTAGTCCTTACGCTGCTTATCATTCATTATGTCGTACACTAAACTGTGTACACCTTGATGATCGAGCGCGGGCAGGTTAATTTTTCTCACTTCACCGTCAACACGGATCATAGGAGATATCCCTGCAGAAAGGTGTAGATCCGAGGCTTTGTGTTTTACACTAAATGCCAATAACTCAGTGATTTCCATCGTTTGGGATATCCTTGCAACTAGATAATTACATCATGACAACAATAGCAGACAGACTCGCAATCGCACAGCGCAGGATCACACAAGCAGCGCAAAAATGTGCCCGCCACCCCAGCAGTATTCGCTTACTTGCCGTCAGCAAGACTAAACCTATTGAAGACATTATAGCAGCCTACCAAGCGGGTCAGCGTTGCTTTGGCGAAAACTACGTCCAAGAAGGCGCTGAAAAAATTACTGCACTCAAGGGGGATTTCCCGGACATAGAATGGCATTTTATCGGCCCACTCCAATCCAATAAAACCAGCATAGTCGCCCAGCATTTCGATTGGATGCATACCCTCTCACGCGACAAAATTGCCCTGCGACTCAATGAGCAACGTCCGGCCGAATTGACGCCATTAAACGTCTGTATTCAAATTAATATCAGTGCTGAAGACACAAAATCTGGCATAGATGCGGCTCAAATGCTGCCACTGGCCGAACTGATAGCTCAGCTACCTAACTTAGCACTGAGGGGCCTAATGGCAATTCCAACGGCTACCGCGGATACAGAGTTACAGCTTAAAGAGTTTTCCATGTTAAACAATCTATTTCAAGAACTTAAAACGCATTATCCCGCCGTAGACACGCTTTCAATGGGGATGAGTAATGACCTAGATACAGCGATTAGCAGCGGTTCAACTATGGTGCGTATTGGCAGTGCCATTTTTGGTGAGCGCAATTACGCTGTGTAAAATCCACTTTAGGCATTTAGTTAGAAGTCAGTTTAACCTTGTTTTTAGCACTTTATGCCCAAATACTGTATTCAAGAACACCGAACATTAACGATTTAAGAGCAATTAGCGAGAGTCGATAATTAGGCTCAGTCATTCAAATGACTAACCGTTTTATCATCTTAATTTAAGGTGAAGATGTTACAAGTTAACGGTTAATACACTGAAGAGAATCAAATGGATCAACAGAAAATCTGCTTTATCGGTGCCGGCAATATGACGCGCAGCATCATCAGTGGCTTAGTCAATAGCGGCTATCCAGCTCAACTCATCCAAGCGACTAATCCCAGCCAAGGTAAACTCGATGCACTAAAAGACGATTTTGGAATTTTGATTTCTCAGGATAATTTAGCCGCGGCGCAAGCTGCCGATGTCATAGTACTTTCGGTAAAACCACAATTGATGCAACAAGTTTGTGAAGCATTACAGACAGTCGAGCTGTCGAATAAGTTAGTCATCACTATCGCTGCGGGCATTAAAGCAAAGCGATATACCGACTATCTGGCACAAGACATCAAACTTATCCGCGCCATGCCAAATACGCCGATGCAAATTAGTGTGGGTATGACTGGCCTCTATGCGCCTCAAAGCATTACTACCGATCAGAAAGCCATTTGCGATCGTTTGATGTCAAGCGGCGGCGAAATAGTGTGGGTAAATGAAGAGTCAGATTTAGATCAAGTGATTGCACTATCGGGCAGTTCACCGGCTTATTTCTTTTTGCTAATGGAGTCTATGATAGATGCAGGCAAAGAAATGGGAATGGATGAAACAAAAGCCAGAAGTTTAGTGCAGCAAGCTGCGCTTGGCGCTGCTATGATGGCAAAGCAAAACCCACAACTGACCTTAGGTAATTTAAGGGAGAATGTTACTTCAAAGGGTGGCACCACCGCACAAGCGCTGGCGACATTTGAAGCTGCGGATATGCGCGGCTTAGTAAAAAAAGCCATGGAAAACTGTATTAATCGTGCAGAAGAAATGGCTAAAACATTTTGATCCACTAACACGTTTTTATATCGAACTTTAATAGGTAGAAATCTCGATGAATGCATTTACCTTTTTAATCACCACTCTATTCGATCTCTATTTGATGGTGGTGATTTTGCGGATTTGGTTACAACTGGCAAGGGCAGATTTTTACAATCCTTTTAGCCAATTTATTGTTAAAGCAACTCACCCGCTCATCGCACCAATGCGCCGTATTTTGCCTTCCTTAGGGCGATTTGATACCGCATCTTTCGTCCTCGCATTATTGGTTGTGATAGCCAAGCTGCTACTAATTAGCCTCATTGCGGGCGGTGGCATAGACATACTGTTATTTTTGCTGTTTGCCATTGTATCTGTGGTCAAAAAAGCAGGGGTGCTGCTATTTTGGATGCTATTAATACGCGCAATCTTAAGCTGGTTTAACCAAGGCTATAATCCAATTGTAATGATTATGGGTCAGTTAACTGAACCCGTATTAGCGCCAATACGTCGTATCATACCGCCAATTGGTGGTTTAGATTTATCCGTAATGCTGGTCATTATTGGTATGAATTTCCTCAATATGTTACTTGCTCAATATATCCCTTATTGGGCAGTGATCTAATGAGTGCAGTGACTTTGCAGCAGGGTGACCTGCTGCTCAATCTCTACATTCAGCCTAAGGCTAGCCGAGATCAAATTGTAGGGTTGCACGGTGATGAGCTAAAAGTAGCCATCACTGCGCCCCCGATAGATGGCAAAGCGAATGCCCATTTAAGCAAGTACTTAGCAAAAGCTTTTAAAGTGCCAAAGAGCGATATTCACATATTAAAAGGTGAACTTGGCCGACATAAACAAATCCGCATTATTGACCCTAAGATCATCCCAAGTGTCATTACTGAACTGATGGGGCAAGATAGTGAAAGGTAATTCAGTTGAAAGGTCACTCAGTTAAAGAATCGTACAACTGAAAACGAATTAATCCTTTGAATGCTATTAATTTATTAGAAAAAATAGTCACAGCGGCCCTATAATCCAACATTCCCTAATATGAGGTATCCCATCATGTTCCGTAATCTTCTCGCTGTATTAGCCCTCACGGCCAGCCTTTGCGGTGTTGCAAATGCCGAGCAAAAAGAAACTGTCGGCAATTTTGATATTCATTACATGGCACTTGGCAGTACATTTTTAACGCCTAGCATAGCCAAATCCTATGGCATTAAGCGCAGTAACTACACTGGCATCATCAATATTGCCGTATTAGATATTAGCGAAGCGAATAAGCCCGCAGTACCCGTTGAAATTACTGGAGTTGCTAATAATTTGTTAGATGCGCGAATCAATCTAACGTTTAAAGAGATCCGCGAAGGTGATGCGATTTATTACATTGCCGAAGTGCCCTACCGCGATGATCAGGAAATCAACTTCAATATCGCAATTAAATATGCCAATCAACTGAACACGAACTTACAGTTCAAGCAAAAATTCTACGTTGAATAAACCTATTTTATACCTTTGTTGGCGTTGCTTTCCTGTAGCGCCAACCCCTTTCCCTGTCCTTTACTATTGAGCTTGGGTATCATAGTGCCAACGCACGTCGCCCCATTTATGATAGGTATTCCATGCAACAAATCGTCCTCGCCAGCGGTAATAAAGGCAAACTCGCCGAATTCGATCAAATGCTCGCAAGCTACGGTGTCACTGTACTGCCGCAGAGCCAGTTTAATGTCAGCGAAGTAGCAGAAACGGGTACCACTTTTGTAGAGAATGCCATTATCAAAGCAAGGCATGCCGCCGAAATCACCGGACTTGCGGCCATTGCCGATGATTCGGGTTTAGAAGTGGATTTACTCCAAGGCGCTCCAGGCATTTATTCAGCACGTTACGCGGGCGAAAATGCCAAAGATCAAGACAACGTATTGAAACTACTTGAGACGTTAAAAGACCAGCCAGCACCTCGCGGGGCAAGATTCCAATGCGTACTGGTATATATGCGCCATGCGAAAGACCCTACCCCGATTATTTGCCAAGCCTCATGGGAAGGCCAAATCGACTTTAGCCAACGCGGCGCTAATGGCCATGGTTACGATCCGATTTTTATCCCTGAAAATTATCAATGTAGCGCGGCAGAGCTGAGCAGCAACGAGAAAAATGCCTTAAGTCATCGTGGTAAAGCTCTAGTGCAACTCATCGCCGCCATGCAAGCCCAAGGCGTATTAACAGGCGGGAATGCACAATAATGTCGTCAACTGCCGTGACTACTGCGATAAAGCTCGAACTGCCACCACTCAGTCTGTATATCCATATTCCCTGGTGCGTACAAAAGTGTCCCTATTGTGACTTTAATTCCCATGGCCAAAATGGCGAACTGCCACAAGAGGCTTATGTTGATGCGCTATTGGAAGACTTACGCCAAGATTTACATCTCGCCCAAGGGCGGCAGATCCATACCATCTTTATCGGTGGCGGCACGCCATCCTTATTCGATGCTAAACAAATCAAACGCATACTCGATGGTGCCAATGCGCTAATTCCCTTTAGTGACAATATCGAAATCACTATGGAAGCCAATCCTGGTACTTTAGAGCACGATGACTTTAGTGCCTATCGTGCAGCGGGCGTCACTCGTTTATCTATCGGGGTGCAAAGCTTTTCTAAGGATAAACTCAACTTACTCGGACGTATTCACGATCAAAACGAGGCACAAGTCGCCGCTCAAAAAGCCAGCCAAGCGGGATACTTGAGTTTTAACCTCGATTTAATGCATGGATTGCCCAATCAAAGCTTTGCTGAAGCTATGGCCGATATCGACACGGCTGCGGCGCTTAACCCGCCACACCTATCTTGGTACCAGTTAACGATTGAGCCCAACACCCTATTCCACTCAAAACCGCCACAGCTGCCCGATGACGAAGCACTCTGGCATATCTATGAGCAAGGTCAACAAAAGTTGGCCGCATTAGGGTATGAGCAATACGAAATATCTGCCTATGCAAAACTCGGTTACCAATGTAGGCACAATCTCAACTACTGGCAGTTTGGGGATTATCTAGGCATAGGCTGTGGCGCCCACGGCAAAGTGACGCTGCCTGAAGAAAACCGCATCATACGCACGGTAAAAATTAAACATCCCAAGGGATATCTGAGTGCCCACAACTACACCTTCGAATCGATTGAAGTTGCAGAGGAAGACCGCGCGCTCGAATATTTAATGAATCGCCTACGTCTGATGACACCTATCCCTAAGCAAGAATTTGAACTGCGTACCGGACAGCACAGAGACACATTGACCGAAGGAATGGAAAAAGCCAAACAGCGCGGTTTACTGACAGAATCCGCTGAACATTGGCAATTAACCAGTAAAGGTCATATGTTTGTTAATGATTTACTGACACAATTCTGTTAAGTCTGCCGTTAAAATAGCTCTATAAATAATGTGTTAGCTTTAAATAGTGCAGTTTAATACTATTACTGCTAACACATTTTCTAACATTAATATCCATACATTCTTGTCCAGCTTCTTTAGAATTGATGCAACTCAATCTAGGAAGCCTGATCATGCCAATAAAAACTAAAATCAGCTTAGTCGCACTAACCCTTTCAGCCCTGCTGACCATTCCCGCGTATGCAGCATCAAGCTCGCCAGCCTTACACAGTGCAAGTGAACCTATGAATGCAGTAGTGCAAACCGAATCAGACAAAGCCAATGCGTTGTTCGAAACCATCTTCATGGAAAACATCATGGCGAGTCCCATTTCGCAGACCTATATGGGGATCAAGCAAGACTATGATAAATGGGATGAACTAGGTGATGCCGCCGATGATAAAACCCTAGATCGCACAAAAAAACAACTGGCGCGGGTCAATCAGATTGATGCGACCAAACTCGATCCACAAACTCATCTTAGCCTCACGTTACTGAAGCAAAATCTGCAAAATGACATCGAAGATGACCAATGGCGCTATCATAATTACCCTGTGAATCAGATGTATGGTGGCCACTCTATGATCGCCTCCTTCTTAATTAACCAACATCAAATCACAGATGTCAGCGATGCCAAGGCCTATATCAGCCGCTTGAATGGCGTGCCCAAACGTTTAAGTCAATTACAGACAGTATTAGAAGTTCGCGCAGATAAAGGCATTATCGCGCCTAAGTTTGTATTCGCCTATGTGATTTCAGACAGCCAAAACATCATCAAAGGTGCGCCTTTTGATAAGGGTGACGACAGCGCGCTACTCGCAGATTTTCGCCGTAAAGTGAACCCATTAGCGATTCAAGAGACAGAGAAGCAAGCACTGCTTAAACATGCTGAGCAAGCACTCATTACTCAAGTTGAACCCGCCTATAACAAGCTCATCAGTTACATAAAAACCTTAGCAGCCAAAGCTGATGACCGCGATGGTGCGTGGAAACTCCCTAACGGCCCCGCCTATTACAATAATGCCTTGGCACGAACGACCACGACAAACATGAGCGCCGATCAAATCCATGACTTAGGACTTTCTGAGGTGGAACGTATTCACAATGAAATGCGTGCCATCATGAAGAAGGTCAATTTTAAAGGCGATTTGCAGCAATTCTTTAGCTTTATGCGTGATGATCCCCAGTTCTACTACCCCAATACCGCCGAAGGTAAAGCCGCCTATTTAGCTGAGGCGACTAAGTTCATCGACAATATGAAGTCGCGCTTGGATGAAGTGTTCAAAGTAAAACCTAAGGCCACCATGGTAGTGAAGCAGGTTGAAGCCTTTAGGGAAAAATCCGCGGGTAAAGCCTTCTATGAACAACCGGCACCGGATGGTTCTCGTCCAGGTAGCTACTATGCAAACCTATATGACATGAAAGCCATGCCGAAATACCAAATGGAGGCACTGGCCTACCACGAAGGTATTCCGGGTCATCACATGCAGATAGCCATTTCCCAAGAACTGCAAAATATTCCTAAGTTCCGCAAATTTGGTGGCTATACCGCGTATATCGAGGGCTGGGGTTTATATAGCGAATCTTTCCCGAAAGAAATGGGACTCTACGCCGATCCCTATTCTGACTTTGGTCGCCTAGCAATGGAGTTGTGGCGTGCCTGTCGCTTAGTCGTTGATACTGGTATCCACGCTAAAAAGTGGACCCGCGAGCAAGGCATAACCTATTACGTGGACAATACGCCAAATGCTAAATCAGATGCGGTGAAAATGGTTGAACGCCATATCGTTATGCCATCGCAAGCGACAGCCTATAAAGTAGGTATGATTAAACTACTAGAGCTAAGACATAAAGCAGAGCAACAACTTGGCAGTCAATTTGATATCCGCGACTTCCATACGCTAGTACTTGCTAACGGCGCATTACCACTGGATGTGTTAGAGCAACAAGTCGATCTCTGGATAGCCAGTAAGAAGCAGGCCTAATGCCTTAATGCTTAGCCGTGAAGCACTGTTAACTTGCTTCACGACTAAAGCGACATAAGTGAAAGTCTTAAGCTGCGCCCAATAAAAAAGCCACTCGAAAGTGGCTTTTTTATTGGTACCATTATCCCGTTAGATAACAGAACCCTTCTCACTGTGGGTCACTATATTTGTTGCATTAATATATGCTTTAGCACTTGCCTTCACATCATTTAACACACAGTTGCGACTTTAGGGTACAGGGAGACAAAACTTGTGTTCAAGGCTGCAAACCATCAATAAAAAAATTACCTCAGCGATAAGGCTGAGGTAAACCAAAAACTAGGATGATGGTTTAAAGAGCCAACATTGTTTTAGTTCTCAAACTTCTGTTGGCTGTGATCCAAAACTGCATTAACGCCGACCTGTATACAAAAATTGAAAGGGGTCATTTCCAATAAACGTATAGGACTCAGATCATTCCGAATCAACTGTTACCATTGTATTCAATTAAGAACAGAGTTCAAGGATGTTATAAAAAAGTGCTTTAGTAACCCCTAAAAAACCATCAACAAATGTACTCATTAACTCAACCTAAAGTATTGATTTTAAATGACCAGAAAAGTACCTGCCCAATTTAAAACCACATAAGACTGCTTTTGAGAACAATGTTTCCTATTTTACTGACGTTTACTGAATAATTCGACATAGGGAGCATCCCAATACGGTGGCGTTCCTATGTGATCTTTGATGAATTCGATAAAAGAACTAACCTTAGGTGCTAAGTGCTTACGACGGGGATAAACCGCCTGCAATGGCAGATGGTGGGTCAATTGCCAATCCTTCAGTAAAGGCACTAATGTCCCTTTGGCAATTTCATCTTCCATCAGATAACTCGCAAGATACACAACTCCAAGACCACTGATTGCAGCAGATTTTAATGCAGGCGCATTATCCACCCTGAAATTACCCGATACGCCAATTTCACAGTAGTCATCACCCTTCTTAAATTGCCACATGCTGTGCTCGTGCCACTCGCCTTGATAGACCAAACAGTTGTGGTCAACTAGCTGCTCAGGTCGAGTTGGCTCGCCATGTTGAGCAATATAGCCAGGCGAAGCAACTAACAGGAATTGGCACTTCATCAGAGGTCTAGCAACCATGCCAAGCGGTAATTGCTCAGACATAGTTAACAGTAAGTCTAAGCCTTCGCTCACGACATCCACTTTATGGTCCAGTAAGCTCACTTGTAGCTCAAGCTCAGGGTGTTTTGCCATAAAAGATGGCAACGCAGGAATGATATGCATCACCCCAAAGGATTGGGAAATTCCCACCTTAAGCACGCCGCGGGTCGCATCATTTAAGTTATGCACGCTGGCTATCGCTTGTTCAGCGTCACGTAGCAATTCTTCACCTTGCAGATACAGCAAATGCCCAGCTTCAGTCAAACTTAAGCTGCGGGTGGTACGTTGAATTAATTGAACACCAAGTCTATGTTCAAGATCGGCGACTTGTGTACTGACCTTAGACTTAGAGATCCCAAGCCTTCTTGCGGCGGCACTAAAACTACCTGCTCTGGCCACATGAGTAAAAATCGCAATAGGTTCTAACAGTTCTAACATGGAAGTCGCCTTAAGCTGTTTACGACAATGATATTAACTTTCGGTGAGCAGCTATGGTTAGCGTAATCATCGCTTAAAAATAACCATAGCATTGATATCTCGCATCAAAATGATATAACGCAGAGATTTAGACCGAAAAAGTCCACTAAAGTAGGGGGTTATATCTGACTGATATGCCAGCTTTTAATTATATTTTAAGAGTATACCAAATATTCGTCTCTAGACTGTAACATTCCGAACTAAATCGCTGCAAGCCTAGCCTATAAGCCAC
The DNA here is from genome assembly GCF_025653395.1 of Shewanella sp. SW24. Taxonomy (NCBI): domain Bacteria; kingdom Pseudomonadati; phylum Pseudomonadota; class Gammaproteobacteria; order Alteromonadales; family Shewanellaceae; genus Shewanella; species Shewanella sp. SW24. Next base: position 20,316 of record NZ_JAKKSH010000026.1, on the reverse strand, counting down.
ATCAACTTAGCCATAAAGGTTGTCACCATGATTAAACCGTAGCCAATAAAAAAGCCCCTAGTCGATTAATTGACTAGGGGCGTAGCATTCAAGTTTGACTCATGCACAAGGAGATAGAAGTTATTGCAGTTAAAACTAAGGGCGATTCGCAAGAGATATTTACAAGAACTATTTGCAAGAACTATTCACGCAGTTCCTTGGTTGAGTTTTGTGTCAACACATAAGGTGCTAGTTCTGGCACTTCTTGGCGCAATTGATTTTCAAGCACTAACAAATTTTCAAATCGGTCGCACAAACGGTCAGCCTTAGCTTCTAATCCCTTAGATTGGCTCTCAACTTGTTGCTCAATATCTTGGCCTAAATTGTCCATTTTTTTGGAGAAGGTATCCATCTTGGCTTCAAAATTTTCACCGCCACCAGACATGATTTGGCCACCTAAGTTCATCATAATTGCGCCAATTGAATTCTGGACAATTTGTTCCATTTCCTGCTCGAATTCATCGTTAAATGTACTTTGCATCGAGTCTTCAGTAGCCCCTAAATAGAAGCTATCACCATTCTTGTAAGCCACTGAGTCAACACGTTTTTGAACGCCAGCCATCATTTCATCAAATTTTGCACCAGCGGCATCACCCATTAAAGGTGTTAAGGCCATACCAACCGCTTTGGAAGCAAGAGATACTGCCTCATTCACCAGTTCAATCACTTCTGGCACTTGAGTCGAAACTTCATCGGCATATTGAGTAACCAATTTTTTCTGCTTGTCGGTTAAGTTAACTTGCTTACCTTCCACAAATAACTTGTCAACTTCGATACGATACTTTTCTGTGCCCTTCTCGCTCATGACTAATTTTTTAGGCTCAACCATAACGTCATAATTTAAGGCGACTTCACAGCGTTCATCTATTTTTGGCTCTGTTTGTGCTTGCGCCAGCTGCACGCTAGATGTTCCTAAAATCACGCCAGATAATGCAAATCCAGTTAATAACTTATTTAATTTCATTTTTGTTCGTCCTTTAATCTGAATAATTCGATAAACCTAAACTACTGAATAGCTTATAGCAGGAGACGTGCCAACTTTATAAAAATATGATTATGTTGAATTTTTTAAATTTAGCACTAAAAGGTCATTAGCGAAATTCGCTAACATTTAGTCTGATAGTGCTAATAAAAACGAGAGATAAGACTAGAAAATAGAACGACCGAGACGCTGACTTAGATGCTCAAGCATCGCAGTGCCCGCAAGTGAGTTGCCATTATTATCGAGTTCTGGCGACCATACACAAATCGACAGTTCTCCAGGGATCACGGCAATAATACCGCCGCCGACGCCACTTTTACCTGGCATACCAACACGATAAGCAAACTCACCCGCACCATCGTATAAGCCCGAGGTTGCCAACAGAGCGTTAAGTTGCCGAGTTTGCACTTGAGAGATAAGCTCAGTCCCTGTGATACTTTTACCGCGATTAGCCAAATACAACATGGCCTTAGACAAGTCAGCACAATTCATCTTCAAGGCGCAATAATGAAAATAGGTGCGCAGCACAGTATCAACATCGCCTTGAAAATTACCAAACGACTTCATCAAATAAGCGATAGCCGCATTGCGCGCACTATGCTGATATTCAGAATCTGCTACTTGTTTATCGAAACACACTTTATCGTTTTGGCTTAGTTGCCTGACTAACTCAAGCATTCTGTGTTTAGGTGCCCCTAAACGACTCTGCAATAAGTCCGCAATCACTAACGCGCCAGCATTGATAAATGGGTTGCGCGGCTTGCCACGTTCTAACTCGACTTGTACTAAAGAGTTGAATGAATGACCCGAAGGTTCTTTGCCAACACGGCTCCAGATTTCGGCTTCTTCATATAAAGTTAACGCTAAGGTTAAGCTGAAAACTTTGGAGATACTTTGAATCGAAAACGGCTCAAGGTAATCGCCCGCACCTAAAGTTTCACCGTCAACAGTCGTGACGGCAATACCTAATTTGCCAGCATCAACGCTGGCCAGTGCGGGGATATAATTTGCAACCTTTCCTTGGCCGAGCAAGGGTCGAACTTTCTCGACCACTTCCTCAAGTAATGCCAACTCGGGCATTAACCCCACCAAATGTCGTACAGTTCGCTAACTTCAACCTGAGACACTTTTTGGGTCGCCCAGAATGCCTTAACTGCAGCAATATCTTCTTCGGTACATTTCCCAATCGTTTGAGTGGCGATAATGCCTTCCCATTCGATGTGGCCGCCGCCATGGAAACCTAATTTACGGGTTTCGATCACTTCATCGATGAATTTATCTACAGTTGCATCGATATCGGCTTCAGATACTGATGCATCAAAAGTCCAAGCCATATCGAAACCTAACTCTTGGAATTCATCAACGCGCATTTTCTTACGTAAACGACGGCTACGATTAGTTGCCATAGTGATTTTCCCTTTTGTGTTTAAAATTAGCTAAAATTGAGTTCGTGATTAAGCGATACGCTCAAACATCAGATCCCATACACCGTGACCCAGTCTATGGCCGCGGGCTTCAAACTTTGTCAATGGGCGATGGTCAGGACGTGGTACCACACTGCCGTCGGCCGACTGGTTTTGATAACCCGGAGCGGCTTGCATCACCTCTAACATATGCTCGCTGTACTCTTCCCAGTCAGTGGCCATATGGAAAACACCGCCAATTTTTAGCTTGCGACGAATAAGTTCGGCAAATTCAGCTTGTACGATGCGGCGTTTATGGTGACGTTTTTTATGCCAAGGATCTGGGAAGAACAATTGCACTCGGGCTAATGAACCGTCAGCAATCGCATGTTCTAATACTTCCATGGCATCGTGATGATACACACGTAAATTAGTCACACCAGCAATGGCGGCATCACTAAGGCAAGAGCCTACACCCGGTTTATGTACTTCAATACCAATGAAATTTTGCTCTGGTGCATCTTTAGCCATTTGTACTAAAGAGGCGCCCATGCCAAAGCCAATTTCCAGCACAGTATCAGCTTCACGACCAAAAACGTCGCTTAGTACCAATGGCACTGGGCTGTAATCTAAACCCATTGTTGGCCACTGGCTTTCAATAGCGTGTGCTTGGCCTTTGGTTAGGCGACCTTCTCTCAGGACAAAGCTTCTGATCTTGCGCAGATACTTGCCTTCTTCATTAAATTCAGCGGTAGTGACTTCGCTCATTTTTGCCTCGTCTAGTGGACAACACCATCATAAAAGAAGGGCATTATCCAAAGTTCAACATACAGTGCAAGCACTAATGGGGCGAAAGTATACCAAGATTATTTAAGAGTGCGAATTTAGCAGCGATTTTTAGCTTTAGATCCCTTGCCAACTTATCTTTGACGCTTGTCTAAGAAGATAACTGCCGCTACACTGCGCCGATGAAATCTACAGCCTCCTTCGCTACACGTATCGTCTCTTGGTACGACAATCACGGTCGTAAAACCCTCCCTTGGCAGCAAGATAAAACCCCATATCGCGTATGGGTTTCTGAAATCATGCTGCAACAAACTCAGGTTGCGACTGTTATTCCCTATTATCTTAAATTTATGGCGCGTTTCCCCGATGTGTTAGCACTTGCTAACGCGCCAGACGATGAGGTATTACATCATTGGACCGGTCTTGGCTATTACGCTAGGGCGCGTAATCTGCATAAAGCAGCCAAAATAATCCGCGATGATTATCAGGGATTATTTCCAACACATTTTGAACAAGTGCTCGCCCTACCCGGCATCGGCCGCTCGACGGCAGGCGCAGTATTGTCATTGTCACTTGGGCAACATCACCCCATTCTCGATGGCAACGTAAAACGTGTATTAGCAAGACATGGGGCTATCGCAGGTTGGCCAGGGCAAAAGACGGTTGAAGAGCAACTTTGGCAACTGACGGATGCCTTCACACCGCAGCAAGATATTCAGAAATATAATCAAGCCATGATGGATATCGGCGCCAGTATTTGCACTCGTAGCAAACCTAACTGTGCCGCTTGCCCTGTAGCGATTGATTGCAAAGCTCAACTGATTGGCAGACAAACCGATTTCCCTGGCAAAAAGCCTAAAAAAACCATACCAACCAAAGCGGCGTGGATGTTAGTGATGATGCAAGACAACCAAGTCTTTCTAGCTAAACGTCCGCCAGCGGGAATTTGGGGCGGGCTCTGGTGTTTCCCTGAATTCGCTACCCAAGCCGCCCTTGAAACTCATCTTGAAGAGCAAGGGTTTGATGCGCAGCAACTCGAATGGTTAACTAGCTTTAGGCACACATTTAGCCACTTTCATTTAGATATTCAGCCCATGATGCTTAATCTAGATAAAGCCCTCGGCAATAAAGAGAGCGTGGGCGCTGTCATGGAACAAAACCAGTCTCTCTGGTATAACATAAGTCATCCTTCCAAAGTGGGACTCGCCGCCGCCACCGAGCGCGTGCTAGCCAATTTGGGATCACTCGTTCAATCCGCAGTCAGTAAGGAATAATCATGGCGCGTACAGTCAATTGCGTATATTTAAATAAAGAAGCCGACGGCCTAGACTTTCAACTGTATCCAGGTGATTTAGGTAAGCGCATTTTTGATAACATCAGCAAAGAAGCTTGGGGCCTATGGCAAAAAAAGCAAACCATGCTGATCAACGAGAAAAAACTCAACATGATGAATGTTGATGATCGTAAATTTCTTGAAGAACAAATGACCTCTTTCCTATTTGAAGGTAAAGAAGTAGAAATTGAAGGTTTTGTACCAGAAAAAGACCAAGATTAATTCTGGTCGTTAGTCGGCTCTAAGTATAAAGCTTACAAAAAAGCGCCTTTCGGCGCTTTTTGTTCATCTAAATGACAGAATAAAGAGTTACTTACGCACGCCTTCAACCACTAGATCTAATTCAACATGGCTAGATGCTGGACCTAAATCCATCTTGATACCGAAGTCTTTCATCGCAAAGGTAGTTGTGCCCGTAAAACCGGCACGGTAGCCACCCCAAGGATCCTGACCTTCACCCACAGCATGGGCCTTGATCGCTAATGCTTTAGTCACACCATTTAAAGTTAAGTTACCGTTAATCACTAAATCGCCATTTCCTTTATCTTCCACCGAAGTAGATGCAAAGGTCGCGTTAGCGAATTTGCCAGTATTAAGGAAATCTTCACCGCGAATATGTTTGTCACGCTCAGCATGGTTTGAATCGACACTTAATGTATTCACTGTGACATTCACTTTCATCGCAGTTGGTTTAGCCGCATCGTAGCTAAAATCGCCGCTAAAATCATTAAAACGCCCCACCACATAGCTATAACCTAAGTGATTCACTTTAAATGTAATAGAAGCGTGAGCGCCTTCATGATCAATCACATAGTCAGCAGCTGAAGCCGCCACAGGAGCTAATAGAGATACACCAATCAGTGCGCTTAACAGTTGCTTTTTCATTGTATTATCCTCGTTTAAATTTAATCATTCTAAGTAGAGTGGTGTCTTTATCTATAAAGTGATGTTTTAATGCGCCCGCGGCGTGAATAACGACCAGCGCGATCAAACTGTAAGCCGCATATTGGTGAATATCACCCGCAATATCAGCTTGGTTTTCAAACAAAAGTCCCAATCCTGGTAGTTCAAACCAATCAAACACCCAGATACCACGGCCATCTGCGGTTGAGATTAAAATGCCAGCAGTCATGATGACAAAGAGCAAGATATAAATAATAAAATGCGCCAAATGTGCGGCCGTCTTTTCCCACGGTTTATGGCTCGCCTCATGTACAGGCTTGGGATTAACTAAGCGCCATACCAAACGAAATATTGTCGCCGCCAATAACAAAATCCCAATACTTTTATGTAGATGCGGCGCAGTCTTGTACCAAGTACTGTAGTAGGTTAACTCCACCATCCACACACCGACTGCAAATAACCCAATCACGACGAACGCACTCAACCAATGGGTCACAATGGCGGTAATTCCATAAGCAAACTGACTATTTCGAAACATACTGCGACTCCGTACTCGCGTTTTCTTCATGCTATCCATGAAATAATATTCATTATCATAAATCTAAATTTAAAAACTAAAATCAGTAAAAATCGCTTATATCTTTCTAAATTTTAGAAAGTAAGCCAAAAATCATGATCTGTGAGCACAAAGCTATAGTAAACATCAGTATCCCTCTGACTTGAAAAATACAGCCAACGAATGAAATTGAGCTGAATTCGCAAAATAAGAGATAAAAAACACTCAAGATGTGCATTAAACAGCCGAACGAGTGATTTATCGGGAAAAAGCACTTGCAGAGGTCAAACACCCTAGCTAATATAGCCGCACTTCGAACGATGCGGCTTAGCCAACGAGTTCAAAGTAGTTAACTAACGCTTAGTTTAGTTGCCCGAATAGCTCAGTCGGTAGAGCAGAGGATTGAAAATCCTCGTGTCCCTGGTTCGATTCCGGGTTCGGGCACCATTATTCTGTACTAAAAATTGCAGTAAAGATTTAAGCCGGCATAGCTCAGTTGGTAGAGCAACTGACTTGTAATCAGTAGGTCCCGAGTTCGACTCTTGGTGCCGGCACCATATAAAACAATGAAACCACTCAATGAGTGGTTTTTTTGTATCTGAAATTTGAATAATAACTCACAAAGTCTGTGGTCAATCGCAACTGACTTACTCTTGATAATACCAGTAGGTTCCGAGTTCGACTCTTGGTGCCGGCACCATATAAAGCAACGAAGCCACTCAATGAGTGGCTTTTTTGTATCTGAAATTTGAATAATAACCAACAAAGTCTGTGGTCAATCACAACTGACTTACTCTTAATAATACCAATAAGTCCCGAGTTCGACTCTTGGTGCCGCCGGCACTATATAAAACAATGAAGCCACTCGCTTACTCTTAGTTGCTCCGCTTAGTTACATCCCATAAATATCAGCCATCAATCAAAGCTCGACAATACCCAAAGTGTGCCACTGCCCTTTGCTTGCAATAGATGAGCTTAAACCTTAATTTTTATCTCCCCAATAGCAGATAAATGAATGAGGAAGTTAGGATAAACAGCCATAAGGAACACCTACTGGCGTTAAAGTGCTGAAACTTTCAGCGACTCAATATGAGAAAAGTGGAAGAATCAAATAAATGTTCGATTTTTGTTTAATAGTTAATCAGTCATTTAAAAAGGGCTTGCACAGCCAAAGCGAGCACTATATTATACGCGCACTTCGAACGAACAAGGTCTTTACGACTTAGTTTGAAGTAGTTAACTAACGCTTAGTTAGTTGCCCGAATAGCTCAGTCGGTAGAGCAGAGGATTGAAAATCCTCGTGTCCCTGGTTCGATTCCGGGTTCGGGCACCACAATTTAGCCGGCATAGCTCAGTTGGTAGAGCAACTGACTTGTAATCAGTAGGTCCCGAGTTCGACTCTTGGTGCCGGCACCATATAAACAAAAAAGCCACTCACTGAGTGGCTTTTTTGTATCTGTCGTTTGAATAAAAACACCCGTCATCAATATTGAATCGCAACTGACTTACTCTCGATAACGCCAGTAGGTCCCGAGTTCGACTCTTGGTGCCGGCACCATATAAACAATGAAGCCACTCAATGAGTGGCTTTTTTGTATCTGAAATTTGAAGTGTTTCAAAGCAAAACACAACGAACTTCCCTCAGTAATAACGATAGCGCCCTCAATACTGGCACAATAAGCGTTCAAATCGAGCGTTAAGATAATGTATTGACTTCATGCAACAGACAATCACTTAATCCTTTACCCCTATAAATGATAGTTTTATATTCGCCACATAAAAAAGCCACTCATTATTGAGTGGCTTTGCGTTCTTATACAAACTATCTAGTTCCAAATGACTCAATCGTGCTTATTTGATGAGCTCGAGTGGCATAGGCCTATCACCTGCTTGAACTTGATGTTGAACATGGCGCCACCCTTGAGTGAGCTCACTTAGATGTGCTTTTCTCTCGGGGAAATGTGTAGCAAGTTTTTCGATAACATCGATTTGCTTCTTACACAATAATGACCAACGATCTGCATTTGATAAGTACATGGCGTTTTCCTTAACTGAGGGGTTACTTTTCCTTAGCCAGTTAAGTCTAGGCTGGAATCATTTTATTGCCAATTCAAAATTGCGCGTTAGCGCACTGTTAAAACAACTAACTCGGGAGTATCTTGGTTCTATAAACATAAGATAGGAGGCGTTATGACAGCCGATATTTTCAAACTCATTTTTGTCGCTATTGGTATATTTCTCGTTTACAAACTGATATTTGGTGGCAAGAAAGGTCTGACTATTTTTGAAATGCATTTTAAAGATGGCCGTATGACTCAGCATAAGGGCAAGATCCCCGAACGATTCGAACGGGAATGCCGCCAAATCGCTAAAACCGAAAAACTGACTTGTACTGTTAGGGCTGAAAAATCAGGAGATGTACGCTTACATATTTCTGCCAACGTGAGTGACAATGTAAAGCAAAGGATTCGTAATCTGTTTCCGTTTGAATATTATGACAAAAAATCGATAGATAACAGTCGTCAAGCGGGTTAGTTCTTCGCCTCTCCCCTAGCAACCTTAATACTTGCTATTGATAGTTAAGTATTGAGGTTGCAGTGAGTTCCTAAGGCATTTTCTTATTTAAACTTAACTGGATACCTAGGTTTTAGAAAATCGGATTCTAACTGCCCGTCTTTTCTCGCATCTCGAATACGACGTTCATTATCTTGCACCATAGGATCGCTTGCGGGTTGATGAGGATCGACTTGTTTCTCAGAATGATCCTCAAACTTAAAGTCAAAAGATGAACAAGCAGTTAACGACAGACTAAAAAATACTCCCCATAAAACAACGTGTTTATTCATCGACTACCCCTATCCATTTAGACTTAAGCTCAAATTAATTAAATTTAAACAATGGGTTGCAATAACCTTACCCCCATATATCGCTTATGCCACTAGCAAAAATGCCTAGCTGCAACTTTGGTTTGACTTCCACACTTTAATGCAGAAAAAAGGGGGTTATTAGCCAAGCTATACTGTTTAAGCCAATTTAAGTCTTAATCAACAGAGTTAATCCAAGACAAGCTGGGGTAAGCCAACTTAACTAAAAATTGCTGAAACTATTTTTGAATAACTAAAGTGACTTTAGCAACTGTGATGCCAAACTTAATAATATCACTCTGATTTATAATGGTATTATCATTCACTAAGAACATCCAATCGTCGAAATGAACTTGATATTCCTCACCATCCACAGGCAATAACATATCGTATTTCCAACGTAGCGCACTGCCGCTAGATTGGCCATCGGCAGTCCCGATAATGTCACCTGCAGTTCCTGAGTATCGCCCTTCCCCTAGTGCCTTGATGCGCCACACACGAGTTTGAGTTTCACCATCATCATACACAAACCATTCATTAATGACCCCCTCACTTCCCTGCCAACTGGCTTCCATAATGACATTGAATTTGCGGATTACTTTGCCACTAAAATCTTGTACGACCCCAGAGGCTTTTAATGGTCCATTAAAAAATGACTCCAAAACCAATGTCGGATGAGTATCTTTATAATCAGTCACTTCCACCGATGAACAACTCGACAACAGCCCTATCATTATTAAACCTAAAAATAACTTTCGGCCGACAAGCCGTTTCAACAATCGCATGGTTTTTCTCCGAGTAATTGCGCCCGCAAACTAGGACGACTAGTGGCTTTCGATAACCAAATCGCTAAAAATGCCTCAGCAAAATTAGCATCATGGATAATGTCGAGTGGTTGATGATTAAAGAAAAACTGACTCGTTTGTCCATCTATCACCTTAAAACTTAAATGGTCGCCCTGCTTCACATCGGGCCAAGTCGCATTTAATAAACCCAACCAACGTTGGATATCATTTTCGGCAAACGCTAGATGCTGCCATTGATCTTTTGTCGCTTCGAGCAAATCCTCTGACTCAATATCTCGATAATATTCAATATCTAGCAGCAGAGGATATTGCCCCTGTTGATAACGGCCATTTACCGTCATCAGTCTGGCCTTATACAAACTAAACCACAGCCAATCCATTTCTCCGCGGCCCACTTCCTGAAAAGTCTGCGTCACATCGGCGGCATCATTCAGTTCGATAGTAATGTTTTCAAAATCAGGCGTTTTCGCCTCTAACGCTTTTAAAGGTGCGGCCAATAAACTGAGGGCCAATAGACTTAAGCAGCTTGAATTCAAAAATGAAAAACCAAGATTTGGGCTACGATTACGAACTGACGACATGGGATCCCCCTTTTACTGCATGATGTCTTACAACAGGTACTTAACTAAAAACGGCATAATGACTTAACCGCGATCAATTCCTACAACTCAATAATTAACGCCCAAATACAGTAAAAGAACGCGCTTTAGTGCTTCGATTAAATCCATAGGGATTAGCAAGTTGGATTAAAAATGGCAGTAAGACTAGCCAAACCAAAAATAACATCACAGCAGAAATAACATTGCCATAGGGCAAACTCACAGCATTAAATTGTGCGCCAGCCAAATAGCTTAACCCACCAAATATGCCCCCGAGTAACGCCTGAAATATCAGCGGTAAAGGTCGCATAAAGGCCAAACTATGATTCAGGGTCAAAGCAAAATGCAGCCACAGGCAACCAAGCCACCAAGGGAAAAGAGCAAACTCAAACACCCCTAAAACAGAGAGTACGGTATCTACGCCTATTCCTAAGGCTGCAACCTTTAGCATCAATAGCAAATCCACTTTGCGATACTCGTGCTTACCTAAGGAAGCTAGCAGGATAAAGTGAAATAATAACAAAGGGATAGTTAACAACAGTGAGGTGTTAAGCCAAAGTACGCTAGACCACCACACAGCCTGAAAACTCAAGGCGTTATAGAGAATAAAGCCCTGATGTTTAAAAGGAACCCGAGAGTTAGCTAACATGAACTTCATCTTTGCCTCACTTTTATCTTGCTGCAAACAAAGCGGCTCATTCCAACGAAAATGGTTATTTCCACTAAAGTGACTGCTTAATCAAAACAAATTACGTCGCATTAGGGCTATTGCTTGGGAGATGATGGCTAGCAATGCGATAGTCCGGACGCACAGCCACTAAATGCACAGTGCTTGTGGTACGTTCTAAAAATCCACCTTCACAATAACTTAGGTAAAATTTCCACATCCGAATAAAATCATCGCCATAACCTAAAGCTTGGATTTCGCCTATCGCATGATCAAAATTCTCATGCCAATGTTTTAAGGTTTTAGCGTAATCGAGCCCCATATCATTGAGCGACCAGACCACCATGTCCGTCTGTTTGGCAATGTGACCGACCATTTGGCTAACTGAAGGTAAGCAGCCTCCGGGGAAAATATAACGCTGAATAAAATCCACACTTTTGCGATAGCTGTCATAACGTTGATCGGCAATCGTTATCGCCTGTAGCAGCATGCGCCCATTGGGTTTTAACAATGTTTCCAGCTTTTTAAAGAAGCCTGGCAAATACTCATGCCCTACCGCTTCAATCATCTCGATAGAAACAACCCTGTCGTATTCCCCAGTGAGATTGCGATAGTCCTCTGTCAGCAGCGTCACTTTATCGCTTAGCCCTTCGCGTTCGACACGGGCTTTGGTATAGGCGTATTGCGCATCTGAAATCGTTGTTGTTGTCACGTGCACGCCATAATGCTTAGCCGCATAAATAGCCAGCGCGCCCCAACCTGTACCAATCTCAAGCAAGGTTTGACCCGGCTGTAAATCCAGCCGCTCACAAATAGTCATCAGCTTAAACAACTGTGCTTCCTGCAAACTGGCTTCCTCATGGGGATAAAGCGCACTCGAATACAACATTTCACGGTCGAGGAATTGCTCATACATAGCATTACCCAAATCATAGTGGGCGAGAATATTCCGCTTTGAGCCCTCTTGAGAATTGCGATTCAGCACATGCTTCACACGGTTTATCGAGCCAGTTAACCAAGAGAATTTGGCTTCAATCTTATCGAGTAAGGCTAAATTACGGGCAAACAGTTGTACGACTTTGGTGAGATCAGGGCTCGTCCAATGGCCTTGAATATAACCTTCACCCGCACCAATGGAGCCTGAAAGCATGATTTGACGATAAAAACTCGGGTGTTTAACCACAAGCGTGGCGTGCAAGTCGGTATGACTCTCACCAAAACGATAACTCTTGTCGCCCTCAACCAAGGTCAAGCAGCCATGTGGGAGACTTTCCAGCGCCTTAAGCAAGACTTTACGCGCAATACTGTCGGGCAGTTTCCCTGTGGTGACTGAGGTTTGCGAAGCCGTATTTTCCATGTTATTTCTCCATCTGAGCTGGATGCGGCACAAAGGGCACACGTTTAAAAAAGAGTTTTAGCGCTTGCCAATAAATCCCGAAGAAGATCTTGAGAGTCATAAAAGGGAAGCGAAACAAAAGCGTCCGTAAATTGGCCGCCGTTATCGGTTGGCGTTTCATCACTAAATTGGCATTAAACAGTTTTTTGCCATTCTCTTGCATCGACTTGTTTTCAATACCAATGTTTAAGTCTTCACTCGGCGCAGACACATGCCAGAGATAACGCATATCGAGAGTCATAAAGGGAGACACGTGAAACACTTTGTCAGAAGGTTTGGGCGCGGCTAAATCGACTAAATAGCAATGGCGCTGATCCCAAGGCGTGTTACTCACCTCGGCCAACATGTATAAAGGCGTTTGATCTTGATAACAAAAGTAGAAATTTACTGGGCTAAAATACACGCCAAAATGACGGATCTGACCCACAAACAAAACTCGATCGCACAGTTTATCTGCGCCTAACGCTGCCACTTGAGTCAATACGCGACTCTTGAGTGCAGCTGCGCTTGGATCGACAACAGCCACTTCACCGCTGTCATTGGATGTAGTCGTAAAAGAAGTTAAATAGTCTTTAGGATTGAATCTCAGTAAAGCGTGGCGCTGGCTGGCAAAAACTCGCCCCATGGCACTGATCTTATCGACTTCATCTAAATCAATCGCCAACAGCGCCATGGCATAACTAAAACTATGTTTAATCGGCGTAAAACGGCTGTGGGATACAGTGCCGTAATAAATACCGCTATTGAGCTCTGTCATATTTAGACCTGTCACATTTAAACCTGTCATAGGCTGACACCAAAATGGGCACACACATCAAGTGCACTGCGAACGCCATCTTCATGGAAACCATTGTGCCAATAGGCGCCAGCAAAATGGGTATGATTTTGCCCGGATATTTCCTCACGGCGGCCCTGAGCCTTAAGACTGGCTTCGTTAAACACTGGGTGGGCATAATTGAAGCGGCGTATCACTTTCGCCTCATCAATCAACTCTGACTGATTCAAGGTGACACAAAAGGTCGGCGCATTGGCTGGCAACTGTTGCAGTATGTTCATGTTATAAGTCACTGACGCTGGACGTTTTAGGTTACCATCTAACCTATAATTCCAACTCGCCCAAGCGGCTTTTCGCTTCGGTAAAATACGTGTATCCATGTGCAGCACCACATCGTTATTCTGGTAGCTGAGGTCGCCTAAAATGGCGCGTTCTGTTGGCGTAGGATCGTTTAACATCCGCAGTGCTTGGTCACTATGACAGGCTAAAATCACCTCATCAAATTCCAACCATTCACCGTGAACTTGTAACTTCACCCCATTGCCATGGCGCTCAATACCTGTCACGGGTGAGTTAAGGCGGATATTGTCTTTAAAGGGCGCAATAAGATCAGGAATATAGCTACGCGAGCCCCCCTTTAGCACATACCACTGGGGTCTATCACTGACATTTAATAAACCATGGTGCTGGAAGAAACGAATAAAAAACTTCAACGAAAACGCGCGCATATCTTCTATGCTCGAAGACCAAATCGCTGCGCCCATGGGCAAAATGTAATGCTCAGCGAAAAATGGTGAGAAGTGTTCATTGTCTAAATAATCACCTAAGTTACCTTCGGGATAAATATCCTGTTGATAGAGTGCCTTACAGCCTTTATTGAAGCGCAAAATTTCTTTTAAAAAGGCCCAAAAGCGTGGATTCAGGAGGTTACGCTTTTGGGCAAACAAACTACCTAAATTGTGGCCGTTGTATTCAAGCCCAGTCAGCGCATTGTGCACGCTAAAACTCATCTCAGTCGGTAATATGGTGACATTAAGGCGAGCCAATAAACGTTCAAATCGTGGATATGTTCTGTCATTAAACACGATAAAACCTGTGTCTATAGCGTAGGTTTGCCCTTGATGCTCCACATCGACTGTCGCCGTGTGGCCGCCGATATAGTCATTGGCCTCAAACACTGTAACCCTGTGCGACTCACTTAATAGATGGCCACAGGTTAATCCAGAAATGCCGGTGCCGACGATGGCGATATTTTTCATAAACTCTTGTCCTTTAGCGGCTTGGCTTGAGTATCGTTTGCAATCATTTTTTGCCACACAAAGGCAGGTAAAAACGACATCAACTTCAATAGATAAGTAAAGCGTCGCGGAAAATGGATCTCGCGCTTGCCACCTTTCAGCCCATTACGTATCGCCTTAGAAGCGGTTTGTACACTCACTTGCATTGGCATAGAAAAATCATTTTTTGCGGTCAATGGTGTCGCCACAAAACCAGGGCAAATCAAGCTCACGCCTATGTCGTTCTTGGCAAGATCGAGCGCGAGACTCGAGGCTAAATACTGCACGCCAGCTTTAGAGGCGCCGTAAGCTTCAGCGCGAGGGAAAGGTAAATAAATAGCACTAGAACTCATTAAGCCAATACGTGAACCCCTAGGCATTAAAGGTAAAAATGCCCCGAGGCAATATCCCATTGCAATTAGATTGGTATGGATAACGCGCTCGAACAACACATCATCGAAAGCCTTAGCATCATCAATATATTCACAACTGCCCGCATTCAAAATGACCAAATCGAGCTGAGAATCTGTTTTCGCCAATAGCTCAGCTACATTTTGGCCAGCTTGATGAACTTGGTCGCGCTGGGATATATCGAAGATAAACAACGTAGCACCGACTAGTTCATTCAAGGCTAACGCCTCTAACCTTTGCAGCGAGCGGCCACAGGCAATGACGTGCCAACCTAAGGACAAATAATCCTGCGCCAGTTGCAACCCAATGCCTGAGCTTGCACCTGTAATCAGCACTGTATTTATTTTCATCGGCTTAACAGCGTCCATTACTTTGCCGCCCTGTCTTTGAGCAAGCGGATAAGCCCGCCCATGCAAGGCAAATGCTCATACAACATTTGCCCTAAGTCGAAGTAATCCCTGTGAAAATAAATCTTGTCGTTGAATTTAAGTTGGCTCATGCCATCAACACGGATAAGTCCGCCTTTATTCAACTTAGGGTGGCTATATTCCATCTGCCAAAACAGCGCGGCTTGATTCGCATCCTGCTGCACTTCTTTGATCTCAAAATGAATATGCTTAACATTCTTATATAACTTCGCGAAGTACTGAGTTAACGCCGCTAGCCCTGTGATTTGATGCATAGGGTCGGTAAAGCAAATATTGTCGTCATAAACCTGAGCTAACAGATGCAAATTATCTTTATTCAAAGCTTGATAAAGCTGAATAAAATCATCAACAAGCGTATTAGTCTCAGTAGTCGCTTGGTTTATCATCTTGTTATTGCTCCTGATCCTATTTATTGGGCCGTGGCCTTTTTCAATACGCCTAATACGGTTAATGCCCTTGCTCTTGCTGCACTGTGCTCGACAATCGCACTTGGATAAGCCGTTTGAGTGTTGAATAACGGCGGTTCAAACAAGGACGGTGTCTGCGCTGTACTGGGTTGATGTAATTGCTTAATTCCCCAAGATGCAAGCTCTGGTAAATACTTACGGATAAAGCTGCCATCTGGATCAAACTTTTCACTCTGGCTTATAGGATTAAAAATACGGAAATAAGGCTGAGCATCGCAGCCACAACCCGCAGACCACTGCCAGCCGCCATTATTCGCGGCTAAGTCACCATCAATCAGTTTTTGGCGGAAATAGCGCTCGCCCCAGCGCCAGTCAATCAGCAGATGTTTAGTCAGGAAACTCGCCACCACCATACGCAGCCGATTGTGCATCCAACCCGTTTGATTGAGCTGGCGCATTGCCGCATCCACAATCGGATAGCCAGTACGACCTTCACACCAAGCAGCAAACTCCTGCGGGTTATTGCGCCACAGCACATGGTCGGCTTGACGATTGAAATTGTGATTCTTAGATAAATCGGGAAATGCCACCAGCAAATGACGGTAAAACTCACGCCAAGTAAGCTCATTTAACCAAGTACGAGCAGGGCTAGTGTCGTCGACAATCACCTCAGGGAATTGATGCAGCAGCGCGGCAACGCATTGTCTTGGGCTAACCACACCAATGGCCAGATAGGGTGAAATTGAACTAGTGCCATCAATGGCGGGGAAATCCCTATCTTGCTTATAATCCTGCACTTTCTGCTGAATAAATGCCGAGAGCAAACGCTTTGCCTGCCCTTCTCCCGCAGCCCAAAGTTCACTCGACACTTTAGTGACATTGTTAAACAAAAGCGGCTTTGGCTCGGCCAACACAGGTCCAAGTGGCGCCGGAACAGGAAGCGGCAAAATGGCATGGCGGGCGGCAATTTCTCGCCACTTACGGCTAAAAGGAGTGAAAACCTTGTACATGTCGCCGGACAAATTCAGCACAGTACCCGGCTTAAGCAAACAGTGTTCTTCGGTTAATACTAGAGGAATACCCGCCTGAATACAGGCCTGGTCGCGCAGTTGCTCGTTAATCTCAGGCTCGCGACCAGCAAACACTCTACCAATCCCCTGTTGCTGACAATAGTGACCGATAAACTCAGGTACATCAGCAAAGGTATCTAACTGAATTAACTCGAATCCAATACCAAGACTCGCCAGTCCTTGGGCAAGTAAATTGATATGACGTTCGATAAAATCCAACTGAATTGGCGCAACGTCATGGCGCTGCCACTGGGTTGGTGTAGCGATATAAATCGCCTTAAGTGCCACGCCATTCTCCCGCGCCCAATCACAGGCTGCGGTTAACGCCTGATTATCGGCAAGGCGTAAATCTTGGCGAAACCACATCAGTGCATTATTGCCCTGCACTTTTATTGGAATTGAATCTATTTGCATTGAATCGTTAGCTAATGTCATTGTTTTTCTCGCTATTTATCTGCTCGCTTTGATTCACGGTATTCATCTTTCCACTGTGCTTACGACTTCTATTCACCTTCCCCGCTAAACGAGATGGCATTTTCCCAATCAAGTCCGTCGTCGAAGACGCCAAAAAAGCAGATAAAAAGCTTAACGTTGGCGCAAAAGGCCCCATAAACCAGCATGGGAAAGTCATTTGTTCCAATACAGTCAGCATTTCAGTCTGTTCAGAACCCGAATGATTTGAGTCGGGAATAAGCAAAAGTGCATCGACGTTAAGCCTGCCTCGCAGCAAAGGTAAACTGCCCATGGCTTGCTCGCCAAGATCAATAACCGATACCCGCAGCGACGCTAACTCGAGCGATAGAAGTAGAGAAAACAAAATGTTAGTGCGGGTGGAATTAAGCGAGGTATGTACCCCACGGGATAGACTCACCACAGCGATTCTCGCCGTCACGGCCTGTCCATTAAAGGCATGACGTCCACCCACTCGGTTAAGTAACTCGCTCTTTAACCAAGCAATAATTAACTCGGCATCAAGCCGCTCATTCACTAAGTCCTCGAGTTGATTAAGCCAAGGTTGTAGCAACTTTTCTTTCACCAATTGGAAAGGATATAAGCCAAATGCATCATCTAATATCTGCTGTAATTTGTGCTGATTGAAATCGAATAATGCCGTATTGAGCGCAGTGACTTGCTCGCACCATAAATCAATGGCTTGAGTTTGAACTATTTCTGTAAATGAAGATTTAGCAGCACTCATCAGCAAAGGTTTAACCTTACTGATCGCAACACCTTTAGCTAGCCATGCATTAATCTCATGGATTTCTTGGATATTTTCGCTCGTATATAATCTGTGTCCCTTGGGTGTACGTGCAGGGATCACTAAGCCAAAACGGCGCTGCCATGCCCTTAAGGTCACGGCATTCACGCCCGTTAAGGCCGACACTTCACCGATGGGGAGTAATATCTCACCATTGGGTTCTGTGTGGGCCGTGTTCTCTATAGTTTGTTTCATATTTCAGTAATAACTCACTAAATCAAAAGCTAAAATCAACTGAATGCGATTAGGTAAACGTTAATAGGCATAGCGCAGCTTTAACGCCTCAGGATGAGGGTTTAAGTACACTTGCTCTTCAATATAAGGTGTTGGAAATTCGCGTAAATAATGGTTAATGAGCGTGATAGGTACTAATAACGGCAATAGACCTTGGCGATATTTCATAATCGTTTCAGACAGTTCTATCTTTTGCTCTTTGCTCAAATGCTTTTTAAAGTAACCCTGAATATGCTGCAGCGTACTAGTATGATTTTTACGGGTCGCATTAATTTTCAGCGCCGTCATAAAGCCTTCAAAGTAGCGGGTCGCGCTTTGCTCAAGATCCTCAATATTGGCCACTATCGGCCCAAGCTCGCGATACCATGTCGGGCTGTGTGCCATTAATAGGTATTTATAGCGGGAATGAAACTTCACTAACTTATGCTTAGTCAGCCCTTCATGTTTCATCAGGTGCCAATCGTGATAGGCATAAACGCGGGTGAAAAAGTTCTCCCGCAGCACCATGTCATGCAAGCGGCCTTCTTCTTCCACGGGCAATAGTGGATATCGTTCCATCAACTTGCGAGCAAATACACCAATGCCAGACTTAGAACCATTGTTAGTGCCAATTTTATACTCTGTTACCCGCTCCATGCCGCAGGTTGGCGACTTAGCGCAAAGCAAGTATCCGCCAAGGAAATCGAGCTCTTCAACCTTGTTTTCGCTGTATTCATTGAGCTTATCGGTCACATCTAAGCTACCGTCACCACTCTGAACTAAGATGGTTTCCCCATCACGGACTAGTCGGATACTTTTCCGGGGGGCACCTAAGCCAATCGCCATTTCAGGACAGATGGGCACATAATCGAAAAATTGCTTAATCTCTTGATTACAATAGGTCGAATTTTTATGTCCGCCATCAAAACGAACTTTCTCCCCCAATAGACAAGCGCTGATCCCAATCTGAATTCGCTGCGGGTTAAACTTGTACATAAGTAGGCTCCTTGTATCACTATGTCTTTAATTACGGACCATAGTTGTACAAGGATCAAGTTTTTGTATAAATATTTTTTAAAAGTATCGTTTAACAGTGACTCCTGATAAATCAACCACAAATAAACCTAACTTGGCCTATAACTTGCTAATTCAAATTGCAAAGTTGTCATCAGATAATATTGAAACGTCCAGCAACACCCATTAGTTAACCGCTCAACATTTTAAACCGCAAGTGACCAAGGGACAGATTCATATATAAAGGAGTCGGATATGAGCACAATTAACCCTAATAGTTATACCAATACCTTTGCGAAAAGTTATGCCAATGTGCCACTCAAGCAAATCGAGCCGAGCACAAATGGCCTAGGAACTCGTGCAAATTCAATGACGGCTGCGAATCTAACGTCATCAATAAGCCAAGATACTGTAACGCTCTCCTCTGCAGCATCGGTAACGACTGCCGATACCTATAGCCATCTGGCCCCTAACGCTAAACAAGGCTACACGGGTAATGTGCAAGCCATTGCAGGCACGCCTGAACCAGACAAAAGCATCAACAGGTTGGACAAAGCCATGCAGGCTATTTTAGATAACCGTACAGGAGTCGATAGGGATAAAATTAATAAGATAGATGAAGAAATGGCGAAGGTTGCCGCCGATAAAAATCTATCTGAAGAACAAAAAGCCAAGCAACTAGAATTACTGCAAGCGCAAAAATTGGATCTGATTAAAGAATCATCGGAGAAAAATGAAGAGCGGCAACGTCGTATCGAGCCCGAGGTGTATTACAGCTAACGAAGAAATGACCCGCAAAGGAAAAAATAGGCAGTGAAGGAAGTAACAGGTGGGATACAGAGTGTATTTTTTCGGTGAAATATCAGTCTAATCATTTAAAACTAGGGCTTGTTGATCTTTCGTGATGGATTATTAGACAGCATGATGGGCTGGTATAATTACTTTCGCCAAAAACTAACCATGACAACCCATCATGCCAAGAACAATGTTAACAGACGAGTACTGGTCAAAGCTAATCAGATTGATGCTTAAAACGGGCCGCGTATATGACAAGCCCGAACACAGAAATACTTTCGAAGGCATTTTGTATCGGATGCGGGTCGGTTGCCCTTGGCGCGATGTGCCAGAA
>NZ_JAKKSH010000025.1:0-69659 GCF_025653395.1 Shewanella sp. SW24 | reverse complement strand
GAGTCGCCGCGGGAATTGTTGGGATAACGCACCAATGGAGCGTTTCTTTAGAAGTTTGAAATCTGAGTGGATACCCGCCAATGGTTATGGGAATTTTACAGAAGCAGATAAAGAGATCACAAATTACATCACTGGATATTACAGTGAGACCAGACCCCATCAATATAATGGTGGGTTAACGCCAAATGAGTCAGAACGTTTATATTGGAATGACTCTAAAATCGTGGCCAATTTTACTTGACCACTACACTCCTTGTTTAATGCTTAACCAAAGCATATTCGGAGGTTAACTACCTCGCCATTAACGATGGATGTCCATTTAGTATTTTGGATGTCCATTTAGTATTTCCATTTAGTATTCTTTAGTATTCTCATGCACAAGTCAGAGGGTATGAACAAGCGGATATTGAACATTACAAAACGTTAGATACTTCTCAGCGTGGAGTCTACACAGAAGACGGTAAATTTAATGCTGGAGCAGGCAACCGTGCTCGCTCTTACGACCCCAGCAGATTGAGTGATCCTAATGATAAGAGGGCCAAAGCGTTTGATGAAAACTATAGAAATAGAATGTCAACACATTCATCTTCGAAGAAAAAATGCTAACTTGGTGGGGGCGTATGAAAAAGATTGATGTAGGTACTTGTTTTTACATTCCGCTTGAAAGCGGTGAGTTTGGTTTCGGATACATTGTTTATGATGATCGGTTTCTAATTGTGAATATATTTGATTTTAAATCAATAAGTTGTAAGGAAATTGCCTCTGCTTTTGATCGGCCACTTTTGATTGAAGGGTGGCTAATTGATGTGGTTGTTTTCGCTAAAATAAAAAATGCAATGTACCCAAAGTGGGAGTTACTACGTAAAGTTATATATGACAACCCTAAGTTCCCTGTAAACCCTATAGTAATATATGGGCTGCCAAGCAGGCTCAAATGCCTAAATTATGTAACTGGCGACACGTTTGACGCTGCGGATAATGATATAAATATTTATCCTAGATTTATCACGAGGCATAGTGACTATTACTCTGCTTTCGTGAGGTTAAAGTATTCTGGTGTTCAGTTTGATAATCTGCGGTTTGATGAAAAGCTTGATTGCTATATACCAGTTCTCAATGGTCTGTAATTTTTTACTATTAGCAGAGGTTGTATCAATACTACATAGTTAGACATGTTGGCTGTACAGATCTAGTTATCACCTTACACCGAAACAATTTAACGAGCCGCCCATTGTTAAATTTGTAAAGTGTCTGCTTGTGAAAAGGCATACAGATTACTGAAGAGTTGGTTGAATTAAGCATTGGCATGTAAGTGACCGTTGACGGCATGGATGCCGTCGTCGAGCCCTCATGGATGAGTTCATGGCGTGTCACTGGAATGACAGTGCTTAATCATCAGCGGTGTATTGGTTAAGTTTTTGAATGACTTAAACAAAAAGGCGCCTAAGCGCCTTTTCTACTATTCAGTTATGGGTAAACCACCCAAAACCTCAGATTTGATTACAACTCTCTATTACACAATCAGATCATACTCATCTTTGAGTATCTTGATGATATCTGCCTTTGGATTCGCTGGCAGCGGGATTGGAGCGCCAGTCACTTTCTCGGCAACGCCGGTGTAAGTGCGTGACACTTGCATCATGGCCTCAAGTGGGAGGTCATTGTCGCGGGCGAGGGCTTCACGCTCTGGCATTCTGTCTTTATTGAGCAGTACATCAGGATCGGGGAAATGATTTAGCAGGAATTGGCGGAAACCTTCTTTGGAGTTTTCCAAAATCTTGCCATCGCGGTAGGCGGCGCCGTCCCAAATACGTGATGAGTCTGGAGTACCGACTTCATCCATGTAAATCAGTTTTGAATGGCCATCTTTATCGGTCACATAACCGAACTCAAATTTAGTGTCGACAAACACTTGGTCAAGTTTTGCCAGCGCGGCTGAAATCACTTTAAAGCCATCCTTTAACAGCTTCTCGTACAGGTCGATATCTTCTAACTTTTCAAAGCCAAAGGCTTGGTAGTTGGCTTCGATATCGCTGCGGCTGATGTTCACGTCATCTTGGGCTGGCACGCCTGGGATGCCGGTTAAAATACCCTTAGTCGATGGGGTGATTAACAGCTCAGGGAGCTTTTGATCTTTCTCTAAGCCTTCTGGCAGTGTGATGCCACAGAATACGCGCTCGCCCTTAGAGTAAGCGCGCCACATTGAGCCTGTGATGTACTGGCGGCAAATGGCTTCGACTTTAATGGGGCGGGCTTTCTGGACTATCCATACGAACGGGTGCGGGATATCCAAAATATGGCTGTCGGCTAGGCCGTTTTCGGCGAACAGTTTAAACCAGTGGTTAGAAATCGCGTTTAATGCCGCGCCTTTACCGGGAATGCCTTTGAGGCCACCTTCACCGTGGAAGATACAGTCGAAGGCTGAGATACGGTCGCTGATCACCATGATGGCGAGCGGGGTATCTTCGGGGACGTTATAACCCTTGGTTTTGATTAAACGGCGGCTGTCGGCATCGGTTAGCCAGTAAACGCTGCGAACCTTGCCGCTGTGGACTGGGCTGTCGGTGCGGATTGGCAAATCGTTATTCACGGCTAATACGGAATCAGCAAGACTCATGACGAGTATTCCTTAGGATAGAGAGTGTAGGGATAAGGTTTTTATAAGTGTCGGTTTGCAGATGGACTATGGCGTTAGCAACAGCCAGATTCATTGCAACCGCTTTATTATTCGCACTTGGCTTAGGGCGTAAAGTGCTCAGCCAGTTTGCGGGATTTGATGTTAAATCTTGAACAGCAAAAGGGGTATTTTCGGGCGGTGTTTGAATTGTGTTGGGTGGAGATAATTCAAGGGAGGGAACAAACGCAGGGCAAGGTTGGCACCACAGTGAAAGTGGTCTGCGAAAGCGGGCTGGGCCCGTGCCATTTTGCTCGAAAATGCTAACCATTAATCCGAGAGAACCTTGTTCTAGACTGCCGCGAAAAAGTGGCGACATTCTACCTTTTTTGACAAAATTTGCCACGGCTATTTGCATCGCTCTTTGCACAGATCTTTACACTGCTCTGTTATAGTTCTGTGGCTTGAATCTAGCGGGCGTAAGGATTTGCAAGGGAATCACGCGCTAACACTCAGTGCTGAGCATCATGGAGGGCTGGTGTTCTGCGGACGAGCTAATGTTGAAGGGCTGTATTTTAGCGCGCTGATGTGCGAGCTTATGACGTAGCTGCAGCCGACAAGACCATCAAGCCAAATATCCAATGGAGGGAATATGAGCACAAGTCAGCATGTACATAATGATAATCAACGAGAGCTAGTATTAGAGCGGATTATCGATGCGCCGCCAGAAAAGCTGTTCCGCGCGTGGACCGAGCCAGAACTCCTCAAAATTTGGTTTACGCCAAGGCCGTGGACTGTGGCTAGCGCGAGCTTAGATGTGCGTGCCGGTGGTTCAAATGTGATCGTGATGCGCAGCCCTGAGGGACAGGATTTCCCGAATCGTGGCGTGTATCTCGAGGTGGTTGAGAATGAGCGCATCGTATTTACCGATGCCTTTACTGAGGCTTGGGTGCCGTCCGATAAAGCCTTTATGACGGCAACCATTACGTTTGAACCTATAGATGGTAAGACCAAGTACACTGCGCGGGTGCTGCATTGGAATAGCGAAGATAGGCAGAATAATGAGGATATGGGGTTTTATCAGGGGTGGTCTAAGGCGACCGATCAGCTTGAGGAACTCGTCGCGAGCATTTAGCCGGTGAGTCTCAAGCCTCGTATCAGAGAGTCAATAATAAGCAGTACCTAGCCCAATTGCCCTGCATATTTTATTGCTGGGGATTGGGCAGGATTAGAGGTGTTATGTCGTCACAGAAAGAAGTACCAGTGCTTAAACAATCGGTGCTTGCGCCATCGCAACTAGCGCAAAGCGCGGCTTTGCAAGGCAATAGTTTTTTATCAAAACAGTTCAATGGCTTGTCGGAATTAGCACAAGATCTACAGGGCATCGAGTTTGAGGATTGCTGCTTTCAAGATTGCCATTTTAGTGAGAGCACTTTCCGTAAATGCAAGTTTATCGATTGCCGCTTTGTGCGTTGCAACTTAAGTTTAGTGAAAGTGCCCCAGTGTCAGTTCAGCGGGGTGGAGTTTGAAGAATGTAAGTTAGTCGGTATCGATTGGACCCGCGCCGCGTGGTCGCGTTTATCCTTTGCCGCGCCTTTTTCCTTTAAGCAATGCATTCTAAACGACTGCTCATTTTTAGGCTTGTCCCTCGATGAAATTATCATCGAAGAGTGCAAGGCCCACGATGTGGATTTTCGCGAGGGCAGTTTCAACCAAGCCAATTTCACCTACACGGATTTTAGTCATAGTCTGTTTGGCCGAACTCAATTATTGGAGGCGGATTTCAGCGAGGCATCCAATTACGATATCGACATTTTTAACAATAAAATCAAAGGCGCTAAGTTTAGCCGCGACGAAGCGATTCGCCTGCTCAATTGCCTCGATATAGAGTTAATGGATTAATGCGATTGTAATCAGTTTGCGCCCGCTAGTGAGATGTTCTTATCCTGCTAGGGTTATCGTAATTGACTGTAATGTCAGTTTTCTTCTAAGCCGCCAGTGTCCAAACTGGCGGCTTTTTTCTGTCTTCTCCGTCGATGTAAAGCCTGTTCCCAATAAGCCTGTTGATCTTATTCACGTATTTCAAGGTCAGTCTTAGGTTTTAGTTGCGGTAGATCACACCGAGCTTCCCCATGTGGTTTACCACAATACCCACCTACCTCTTTCGGGATAACAATCTCTGTGGATGAGCAGTGTATTCAGCGTATGCCGTGTATTTTGAAGATATGGTGGCGCTGTTTTAACGCTTTATAACTAAAAAAGTAATCAAATCAGTGAGCAAACCTCTGCTCGATGGCGTCCAATGTGGCGACTGGCGGGTGGGATGAGCGTGATGGAGGTAACCATGATTGAGCTTAATAGGCGAACCTTTTTAAAGGGAGCAGGAGCGAGCAGCGCCACGTGTGCGTTGGCCAGTCTGCTGCCGGGCAGCTTAGCGGCATTAGAGAATAAGCAGCTAAAGGGCATGGGCAAAGACATTGCCAGTATTTGTGAAATGTGTTCGACTCGCTGCCCGATTTCGGCGCGGGTGATTGAGGGCAAAAACGTCTTCATTAGTGGCAACAAGGCCGCTAAATCCTTTGGCGGTAAAGTGTGTGCCCGTGGCGGCGCAGGCCATAGTTTATTGTACGATCCACAGCGTATCGTTAAACCGTTAAAGCGGGTCGGTGAGCGCGGCGAAGGCAAATGGGCTGAGATCAGTTGGGATGAGGCTTATAAATTAATCGCTGAAAACCTCAATAAAATCAAAAAAGAACATGGCCCAGAAGCCGTGGCATTCTCGTCAAAATCTGGCTCACAAGAAAAGCATTTATTTCACCTTGCGACCGCCTTTGGTAGTCCAAATACCTTTACCCACGCGTCGACTTGCCCTGGTGGTTATGAAATTGCCGCTAAAGCTATTTTTGGCACTAAGGTCAAACGTGATTTAAGTAACTCTAAATACATCATTAACTTCGGCCATAACCTGTACGAAGGCATCAATATGTCCGAAACCCGCGGCATGATGGCGGCGCAAATGGACAAAGGTGCCAAGCTGGTGGTGTTCGAGCCAAGATTCTCCGTCGTGGCCGATAAAGCTGATGAATGGTATGCCATTCGCCCCGGTACCGACGTAGCCGTCGCCTTGGCGTTATGCCATGTATTGATTGAAGATAATCTTTACGACAAGGCATTTGTCGCGCGCTATGTGGAAGGCTTCGAAGCCTTTGCCGCCGAAGTGAAAGCTTATACCCCTGAATGGGCTGAAACCATCTCCGATGTGCCTGCCAAAGACATTCGTCGTATCGCCCACGAATATGCCGCTAAAGCGCCCCATGCTGTGGTCGATTTTGGTCACAGAGCCACCTTTACCACCGAAGAGTTTGAGATGCGCCGCGCCCTTTACGCCGCTAACGTCTTGATTGGTAACATCGAGCGTAAGGGCGGGATTTATATCGGCCAGAAACCCGGTGATTACAACAAGCTTGCCGGTGAAGCGGTTGCGCCCGTATTGGCAAAACCTGGCGTGAAAGACATGCCAAAACCAGCAGCGAAACGTATCGATCAGGTGGAAGAACAGTACGCCATGATGTGGACATCGGGCGGCGTTTACCAAACCATTCTCGATGCCACATTAAGCGCTGTTCCTTACCAGTTACACGGCTGGGTGATGTCACGCACTAACCCAATGCAAACCATGACAGACAGAGCACGCGTTGTTGAAGCGATGAAAAAGCTCGACTTTATCGCCGTGTGTGATGTGTATATCAGCGAAACCGCCGCCTATGCGGACGTGATTTTACCTGAGTCGACTTATCTTGAACGTGATGAAGAAATTGCTGATAAGTCAGGTAAAAATCCGGCCTATTATGTGCGCCAACGGGTCGTTGAAACCTTAGGTGATACTAAGCCTTCTTGGCAGATCTTTAAGGATGTGGGTGTGGCTATGGGCCTTGGCGAGTTCTATCCATGGGAAAACATGGAAACCCTGCAAATGCTGCAGGTGAACCGCGACACTGACCTGCTGCGCCGTATCAAAGACGAAGGTTTTGTGAGCTTCGGTAAGCCAATTATGTTGTGCGAGCCTAAGATGGTTGCCGAGTTTATTAAGGCATACCCCAATGCGCGACCTGCCGATGAAGACGGCACTTACGCCAGTGCACTGACCTTTAAAACCCCTAGTGGCAAGATTGAACTCACTTCCGCGAAAGTCGAAGCCATGGCACCGGGCCGTGGGGTGATCAAGTTCCGCGAAGTGAATCTTAAAAAAGCAGATGAGCTGTACTTTATCCAAGGCAAAGTGGCGGTGCACACCAATGGCGCAACCCACAATGTGCCTATGCTCGCTAACCTGATGTCGGATAACGCTGTGTGGGTTCACCCTGTTACTGCGGGTAAGTTAGGGATCAGCAATGGCGACCCAATCCGCCTCACCAGCAGTGTTGGCACAGAAGAAGGCCATGCCTTAGTCACGCCGGGTATTCGCCAAGATACTGTGTTTGCTTACATGGGCTTTGGTTCTAAAAACAAAGAGTTGGTCAGAGCAACGGGCAAAGGTATCCATTGCGGTAACTTACTACCGCACGTTACTGCTCCTGTGTGTGGCATGACAGTGCACACCACGGGCGTCACGCTGGCAAAGCGCTAATCGGAGGCTTAAATGAATAAACGATATGTAATGGTGCACGACGAGAATAAGTGCATCGGCTGCCAAGCTTGTAACGTGGCGTGTCGCAGTGGAAATGGTGTACCCGAAGGCGTAACTCGTCTGCAAGTGCGTGTGGAAGGCCCCTTTGGTGAGATGCCTAATCTGCATTTCAAATATCACAGGGTATCTTGCCAGCAATGTGAAGATGCACCCTGCGTTAAGGTGTGCCCTACGGGTGCGGCCTATGTGGGTGAAGACGGCATTATCTCTATCCATACCGAGAAGTGTGTCGGCTGTATGTACTGTGTGGCAGCGTGCCCTTATAAAGTGCGCTTTATGAACCCAGAAACCAAGGCGGCGGATAAGTGTAACTTCTGTAAGGATACGCGTTTAGCACGGGGCGAAGAGCCAGCGTGTGTGACTGTGTGTCCAACCGATGCCTTAGTGTTTGGTGATGCCAATGATCCACGCAGTGAAGTGGCCATCATGCTCAACACTAAAATCACTTACCAAGATAAAACCCATTTGGGCACTAAACCTAGGGTATATCGCGTTCCTACCAAAAGAGGGGGGATTTGATTATGAACAATACTTGGGGCGACATGGCGCAATATGATCCTGTCACTTGGCACTGGGTCATCGCCGTTTACCTGTTTATGGCGGGGTTATCCGCGGGCAGTTTACTGATTGGCATTGGTTTGCGCTGGGCGAATAAGGAACTCAGCGCGGGAGCCGAAAGCAGCATTCTTAAGGCGGCAGCCATTATTGGGCCTGTAGCAATTAGCTTAGGTCTAGCTTGCTTAGTGTTTGACTTAACCAAACCATTCCACTTCTGGTTGATCTTAATTCACTATAACTTCCAGTCTGTGATGGCAATCGGGGTGCTGGCGCTGCTGGCGTATTCTCCCTTAGCTTTTGCGTACGCCATTATTGTGCTGCGGGATGACTTACCAAAATGGGGTTTGGGTTTCCTAACACCTATCGCTAAGTTACTTATGCCATTTCGAAAGCTGATTGAAGTATTGTTGTTTGTCCTCGCCATTGGCGTAGGGGCTTACACTGGCTTCTTAATTTCGGCGATGAATGCCTATCCTATGCTCAACACTGCGGTACTGCCTGCGCTGTTTTTAGTGTCAGGTCTATCGGCGGGCGCTGCGGCAAATGCGGTACTGGCGTTGCTGATGTTTAAGACTGACAGCCACGACAAAACTTTAGTGAAGATGCACGGTTTAGAATTGCCTGTGATGGCGATTGAAATTCTGTTCCTGTTCATGTTGTTCTGCGCCTTGTACTTCAAGGGCGGCGCGGCGGCTGCGGCCTTAGCATCGTTAACGTCTGGGTTATGGGCAAGCGTGTTCTGGATAGGCGTTGTCGGTATAGGTTTTGGTATTCCATTGCTGTTTATGCTGCTACCCGCCGCGACTCGCCACACTAAGGGCGCGATGATCATGGTGGCTTGTGCGAGCTTAACGGGCGTACTCGCCTTAAGACACTTTATTGTGTACGCAGGGCAAAGCTATTTAAGCTGAGTGTAAGCTGGCTTTACATATTGATAGATAAAGAAAAAGCACTGGCAATGTCAGTGCTTTTTTATTGTTTGAATCGTGAGAAGGTTTGCCAGTATAAGCAGGACGCTTATTGGGGTAATAACTCGATAACCGACTTCACCGTTAGCACTAAGGCGCTGATACTGCACAGGACTAACGTTGCCATCTTTGTCTTCTCTTTATCGACACGGCCCACTAATCGTCCTGCAACTAAGTAACCTAAAATCACTGAGGGGAGCAGCATCAACGACAGCCATAGATGTTTTAATTCTAATAAGCCAGTGATCGCTAAAATGATCAATGCAATCATGGAGCTAAAAATGAAGAAGGCCGACAGGGCTGCACGAAACTGCGAGGCATCTTTGCCTGCCAACAAAATCGCCATCGGCGGGCCACCAATCGCGGCGATATTGCCGAAGATCCCTGAAACCACGCCCGCACCGAAGAGGGTTTTCTTATTCACTGGCAGGCTGAATTTATACAGGCTGAGGATCACTGCGACAGTCACAATAGCGGCGATGGATAAACCGAGTATGGGTTGAGGCGCAAACAGTAATAAACTCGCGCCGATAAAACCACCGGGCACGCGGCCTATGAGCGCATATTGCAAGCCATTGAATTCTAAGTGACCGCGTTCACGCACTAAGGTCAGCAGGGCGATGGAGAAACCCATAGCAATAACAGGCGCAGGTACAAGTTGTGGATCGACGATATACAGCAAAGGACTGGCGACAACCGCAAGCCCAAACCCAATCAGACTTTGGGTTAAGGCGCCCAGAAACACGACCAGCGAGGCTAAGGCGAGTGTCTGTGGATCTATCATAGAAAACATAGGATTTCCTATATCCCAAACCAACTCAAGATGGTGAAATTTAAAGTTTGAAGTCGCTTGGGTATAAACAAAAAGGGATCGTTAACGATCCCTATTGATGAGCACTGTGATATGACTTTGAAAGCGACGAGTCGCTATTCCATGTCTTCCCACTCGATTCCCATTTGATCCATCAACAACTTGGCTTCTGCGGGAATGCTGTCTGGGTTATCTTTTGACAGATCTTCATCGTTGGGCAATGGCTGGCCAGTGTAGGCGTGCAAAAATGCCTCACACAACAGCTCGCTGTTGGTGGCGTGACGCAAATTATTGACCTGACGACGAGTACGTTCGTCCGTGAGGACCTTAAGCACTTTGAGCGGAATAGACACAGTAATTTTTTTTACTTGTTCATTCTTCTTGCCATGTTCAGCATAGGGGCTGATGTATTCCCCATTCCATTCAGTCATTGACTCACCTGTTATAACGCTAAATTCGGGGCAGATTTTAAACCCTTACAAAGAACAGTCAAATTATTGCTACTATTTCTTTGTGATTGCAAACAGATTTCTTTATGTTCAGACGTCTAAACGTCTTCACGCCTATTGACGATGGCGTTGGGCTTAGGTACATTTAGACGTCCAGACATCTCTATCAGTCTATCGAATTTAGGAGTCCACCCATGGCAGAGCGTCAATTAGCCACACTGGCAGTGCGTCAGGGTATCGAAAGCGATACTCAATATGGCGCAGTTGTGCCACCGATTTATTTGTCGACTAATTACGCCTTCGATGGTCATAAAAATCCCCGCGAATTCGATTACAGTCGTTCAGGCAACCCAACGCGCTGCATTTTAGGCGAAGCATTAGCGCAATTAGAAAAGGGCGCCACTGGCATAGTGACGTGCACTGGCATGGCGGCCATCACCTTAGTGACGACTTTGCTCGGCCCCGATGACCTATTAGTTGTGCCCCATGATTGCTATGGCGGTTCTTACCGTTTATTTACCAACTTGGCGAAGAAAGGCCAGTTTAAGCTCATTGTGGTCGACCAAACCGACAGCCAAGCGTTAGCCACCGCCATTGCCCAGAATCCTAAGATGGTGTGGCTCGAAACCCCATCGAACCCGTTATTGCGTGTGGTGGATATCGAAGCCATTGCTAAGGCGAGCCATGAGGTCGGCGCGCTGGTGGTGGTCGATAACACCTTTTTATCGCCGATATTGCAACAACCCCTATTGTTAGGCGCGGATATCGTTATCCATTCCACCACTAAATATATCAATGGTCACAGCGATGTTGTTGGCGGCGCTGTGGTCGCCAAAGACGTGCAAATCGGCGAAAGCTTACATTGGTGGTCGAACACTCTAGGCTTAACGGGGTCAGCCTTCGACAGTTATCTGACCCTGCGAGGCCTGCGTACCTTAGCGGTGCGTATTCGCGAGCATCAAACCAATGCCCAGCGTATTATTGAGGTATTAACGCAAAGCCCTGTGGTGAGCAAAGTTTATTACCCCGGTCTTGCGGATCACCCAGGTCACGCCATTGCGGCCAAGCAACAACAGGGCTTTGGCGCTATGCTGAGCTTTGAGCTCAAAGGCGGCGAGGCCGAAGTGGTGGCCTTTTTAGGTGCACTCAGCTTATTTAGCGTGGCGGAAAGTTTAGGTGGCGTCGAAAGTTTAGTGGCCGTGCCCGCCACTATGACCCACAGAGCCATGGAGCCGCAGGCGCGCTTCGAGGCTGGTATTAAGGACACCCTATTGCGTCTATCGGTGGGTATTGAAGATGCCGCCGATTTAGTTGCAGATATTCAAGCAGGATTAGCCGCCGTTGTGGCTTGTCAGTAGAGGAATAATAGATGGCACGTTGTCACTTACATAAATTTGGTGGCTCCAGTTTAGCGGATGCCGATTGTTATCGTCGAGTTGCCCATATCCTGTTAACCCACGGTCATAGTGATGATCTCGTGGTGGTCTCTGCGGCGGGTAAGAGCACGAATTTCCTGTATAAATTATTAGCGCTGCGTGATGCGGGTCAGCTATGGCAAGAAGAATTACAAGTGCTGATCAGTTACCAACAGGGGTTGATTGAGCAGTTGTTGTCGAATGAACAAGCCCGCGATCTGCGTGAGCGTTTGGCCACTGATAAAGCGCAACTCATCAGCTTGTTGTCCTTAGACGAGCGCAACGAATACCAAATCAACCATGTGGTGAGCTTTGGCGAACGTTGGTCGGCACGTTTAATGGCGGCGCTACTGCGCGAATCTGGCGTGGCGGCAAGCCATGTGGATGCCTGTTCAATTTTAGTGGCCGATGAAGCCGCTGTGCCACAAATTCGGGTACAAGAATCCCGCGCTAAAGTACAAGCCCTATTAGCCGCGCATCCCAATGAACGCTTAGTGATCACAGGTTTTATCTGCGCTAACGAGCGTGGCGATACCCTGTTACTTGGTCGTAATGGTTCCGATTTTAGCGCCAGCCTGATTGCGAGTCTCGCCGATATCGAGCGCGTGACCATTTGGACCGATGTGGAAGGGGTGTTCAACGCCGATCCTAATAAAATCAACGATGCCAAGTTACTGAAAAGCATGTCACTTGCCGAAGCCGATCGCCTAGCGCGTTTAGGCTCGCCAGTATTGCATTCGCGCACTTTGCAGCCGTTATTCAATACCGAAGTGAGCTTAGCTGTGCGTTCAAGTTATGCGTCCCACACTGACTTTACCTTGATCGCTCCCCACAGTTCGTCGGCGAGCGCGCCTGTGGTGACTAACCTCAATGCTGTTGTCCTGTTCGGCTTTAAACTCACGGGTGAGTTAACTCGTTTATTAGATTTATTGATTGCCGCGGGTTTAACGCCATTGGCCCATTGGACCTCTGCCCATCAAAGGGTTGAACTTGCCTATACCGCTGAGAATCAAAAACAAGTTCAAAGATTACTCGATGCCGAGGCAGAAGCATTAGGGATCAGCGAGCAGCAGATCAACACAGATTTTGGTTTAGTCGCATTAGTGAGTGCCGACGCCGAACATTATCGCCGCAGTTTCGCCCGTTTACTGAGCCGTGATGCTAAACCTTTGTTCAGTGGCGATTTAAGTTTAGTGACGTTAGTGCCCCAGTCACAGGTGAATCTGTTAACTCAAAAAGTTCACCGTCGCTGCGCTGGCCCGCGTAAACGCATTGGTGTCCTGTTGCTCGGTGTGGGTAATATCGGTGAGGCATGGATCGATCTGTTTAAGTCGGTTTCGCCATCACTGGACCATGAACTCGAAGCCAGTGTTGAGTTAGTTGGTTTGGTCAGTTCGAGTAAAGCCTTGATTAAATCCACCGGCATTAATCTTGCCGCGTGGCAAACAGAGTTTAATACTGAAGCAACGCCTTGGCAGTATGAACATTTATTCGAGCAATTAGAGCAAGTTAACTGCGATGAGCTGGTGGCCTTAGATATCAGTGCCAGCGCCAGTTTGACGCTGCAATATCCAGAACTGTTCGAGCGTGGCATCCATGTGGTGAGCGCGAATAAACTTGCGGGCTCGGGTCCACTGCCTTTCTATCGAGAGTTAAAGCAGCAACTGGGTAATCGTCGTTTGTTTTGGCGCTATAACGCCAGCTGTGGCGCAGGTTTACCCATCCAACATGCGCTAAATGATTTGCGTAACAGCGGTGATAGTGTTGAAGCGGTAGGCGGGATTTTCTCTGGCACCCTGTGTTGGTTATTTGAGAAATACGATACCAGCAAGCCATTTTCAGAATTAGTGATTGAAGCCAGAGGCTTAGGTATTACTGAACCCGATCCCCGCGACGATCTCTCCGGCCGAGATATGCAGCGTAAACTGCTTATTTTGGCCCGTGAGATTGGCCTTGAAATCGAGCTTGAAGATATTGAACTGCGCTCACTCGTACCAGCCGCTTTGGCGGATATTCCCTTAGATCAATTTCTCACCCGCATTGCCGAGTTAGATGCCGATCTGCTGCAACAATATGGTGCGGCGGCGGAGCAAAATAAGGTGCTCAGATATGTGGCATCCTTAGACAACAGCGGTCCAGAGCTCAAGGCCGAAGTGGGTTTGCAGTGGATTGACACCCATCACCCTTACGCCAACTTAACCCCTGGTGATAATGTGTTTGTGATCCGCAGTGTCTTCTACCAAGGTAATCCGCTGATCATCCGTGGACCGGGCGCAGGACGCGAAGTGACAGCGGCAGCGGTGCAGTCGGATCTGACCCAGATCTGTCGCGATCTGCTGCAGGAATAACGCGATATCAAGCCTCTTAAAGGACTCATTCGAGTCCTTTTTTATTGGCTAGAATAAATCTATCGAATTAACCGAGATTAAATGCGGTTTATGGGTATTTTTGGGCTTGACTTACATCTCAGTTTCTCTAGTATATGGACATATAGACGTCCAAACGTCCATTTGAACTAATTCATACTAGCAAAGAGTAGCGCCAAGGGCGGTTGAGGAAATACACATGGCTTTTCATCACGCACAACATTCACAATCGCTGAACCAGAGCTTGTCTGAGCTTAATGGCGATATTAATGTTTCTTTTGAGTTTTTCCCGCCATCGACCCCCGAAATGGAACAGATCCTGTGGAACTCTATCCGTCGTTTAGAGCCGCTGAATCCTAAGTTTGTGTCTGTGACTTACGGTGCTAACTCAGGTGTTCGCGACCGCACCCATGGCGTGATTGAACGTATCCAACAGGAAACCGACCTCGTTGCCGCGCCGCACTTAACCTTAGTGGATGCCAGCGATGAAGAGTTATTAGAACTGGCCAAACATTACTGGAAATCGGGCATTCGTGACATAGTGGCACTGCGTGGTGATTTACCTGCGGGCAGCCCAAAGCCAACCCGTTTTGCGGTCGATTTAGTGCGTTTACTGCGCTCTGTGGCTGACTTTGATATTTCCGTTGCGGCTTATCCAGAAGTGCATCCAGATGCGAGCAATGCACAGGCGGATTTGATCAACCTTAAGCGCAAGATTGATGCGGGTGCCAGCCGTGCTATTACCCAATTTTTCTTCGATGTGGAATCTTACCTGCGTTTTCGTGATCGCTGCGTTGCCGCCGGTATCGACGTTGAAATTGTGCCGGGCATTTTACCTGTGACTAACTTTACCCAGCTAAAACGTTTCGCGGGCATGACCAATGTGTCGTTACCGAATTGGTTACATAAGCAATTCGACGGCCTAGAAAACGATGCGGGTACACGCCAATTGGTGGGGGCAAACGTGGCCATCGACATGGTGAAAGTGCTGTCCCGCGAAGGTGTGAAGGATTTCCATTTTTACACCTTAAATCGCGCCGAATTGACCTACGCGATTTGCCACACTTTAGGCGTGCGTCCTAAATAAAACCTTATAAAATAAACTAATAAAAACGCCGCAGAGAATGCGGCGTTTTGTTTTGTTTAAATTCTAAATTGAGCTAATAAAGTTGTTAAACGGGCTGCGAGTTGGGCAAGTTCATCGCCAGCGCGTGCAGTTTGTACCGCACTATCTGTCGCATTAGTTGCAATATCATTGATGTTATTAACATTTTTATTAATCTCTGCCGAAACCGCACATTGCTCATTTGCAGCGCTGGCGATCTGGATATTCATCTGGCTAATGGTGGAAACCGCATGGGTAATGGCTTCGAGTGCTTCACCCGCTTGGTGAACTTGGGATACACAGCTTTGGGTGGTGCGGGTGCTGGTTTCCATCGCATTGACTGTAGACTTAGCTTTATGCTGAAGCGCTTCGATCATCTGCTGAATTTCTGTGGTAGATGCTTGAGTGCGGCTCGCCAGAGTGCGTACTTCATCGGCAACGACTGCAAACCCTCGACCTTGTTCTCCCGCCCTTGCGGCTTCAATTGCCGCATTGAGTGCGAGTAAATTAGTTTGGTCGGCAATATTACGGATAACCACAAGCACAGAATCGATTTCAGCGGTATTACGCTCTAATTCATTGATTTCACTCGCTGCTGTGGCTATTTCCTCGGCCAATATGGCGATAGTGGTTACCACTTTTTGTACAACCAATTTGCCTTGTTCGGTTGAGTCATTGGCATGATTGGCGGCATCGGCCGCATCGGTAGCGTTATGGGCAACTTCTTGAACCGTTGCGGCCATTTCATTCATTGCGGTGGCAACTTGCTCGGTTTCGAGGTGCTGACGACTCGCCATCTTCTGGGTTTCCCGCGTAATGCTCGACATTTCTTCAGCAGAGGTGGCGAGCAGGCTTGTTGAGTCGGCGACGTGGGAAACTGTGTTGTGAATTTTTTCTACAAAGCGGTTGAATGCCATCGATAATTCAGCAATTTCATCCTTACCTTTTACCGCGATTCTGCGGGTTAAATCGCCTTCACCTTCAGCGATATCATTCATGGCTTGGGTGGTTTCAGCGATAGGGCGAGTAATCCCTTTGGCAATAAACCAAGCAATGGCAGTTCCAATGACCAGAGCCACTAAACCGATAAGGATCAACTTAAGGCGAATATCCGCTATCGCTTGTTCTGAATGGGTTCTATCCATCGCAATATCGAGTACCCCAAATACGTTTCCTGAATAATCTTTTATGGCGTGGCGATACAGGGCGTAGGTTTTGTTATTTAAGGAAATAGTGCGTATGACTTCATGGCCTTGCATGACGTTATTGAGTTCATCTGCCGCTTGGGTATCAGGCGTGAATGTAGCGCCAAATAACTTGTACCCTGAACCATCTGGCAAGATGAGGGCAATTTCTGCTTGATAGGCTTGTTTAAAATTATCAAAAAAGGGTTGACCGAAGGACATGCCAAACTCAACTGAGCCCGTGTGTTGTCCGTTGTAAGTCATTGGAACTAAACCACGAATACCTAATCCTTCCACTCCATATTCCAAGCCATAAAGAGGGCGCTTTTGGCTATTTGTTTCGACTATGGTCTTGCGTATGCTGGTGAGATCATCGCCAAATTTTTCGGGACGATGCAAGCGTAGAAAAGAAGTGGCTGGTGGCCTATGAAATTGGAATTGCTGAACCGCAAAATCGCGCTTAAGTTGGGTAAATATAGGTAAGGTACGGGCGGTGAGTTCATCACGCTCGCCTGTTGCAAAGGTGCTTTGAACTTCTGGCGTGAGTGAGATGATGGTTGCCATTGCTTCGGCTAATTTGCCCGATGAGGCTATCTCGGCAACAGCGGTTTCATAGATCTTATGGAGTTCTCTTTGCTCGGATTCTGCAACTTGGCGACTGAATTCAGAGAGAACGAGCGGCATGATAAAGCTCATTACTGTTAACAGTAATAGACAGATCCCAATAACGATCCTCGTACTAATTTTTAGATTTATCAAAACAGCCTCCAATTCATGTGCAAATCAACTCAATTTATCCGTTTGATATTATAGAGATACAACTTGATAAGATTTGAGAGGGCGCGAACCTTTTTAAGTTATTTATTCCCTCTTACGCTCGTTTCGTGCCCTTGGACACAGATCTATTTTGGACCTAAACATTTACTTAGCCTGCTAACTAAGTATAATGCTTAGCACGCTAACTAAGTGGGTGGGCAAGATGCAAAAAGAATTAGAGCGACTAAAAGAGTTATCACTGGCAGAGCATTTAGGCCGTCTGCATCGACTGTGGCGTACCGTGGCCGATGTCGAGCTGGCACCTTTAGGATTAACTCATCCCCGTTGGACTGCCCTATGGAAACTGCTGCGTTTAGGCGACAGTGTTAGCCAAAAAGTGTTGGCCGATGCCTTAGAAATTGAATTGGCTTCGCTAATGCGCACCTTAGGGCAATTAGAAGAGCAAGGTTTAGTCCAGCGTCATTGTTGTGACAAAGATAAGCGGGCAAGGATTGTGAGCCTGACGCCAGCGGGATTAGATGTTTTAAAGCAAATGGAAGCGCGGATTATTCAAGTGCGCCGTGAGTTATTAGGCGGGATCAGTGCTGAAGAGTTGAGCGAATTTGAACGCATTATTAGCCTGATCAGCGACAACGCCAGCGCCAAATTAACCAAGGTTACAGACACCCTTTTGTGAGAAAGAAGATGACACCGGATCAACAGTTTGCCCGTTTAGTAAAATTTGCCATGTTTGGCTTTGTGATGGTTTTTGGCTATTTCATGCTGGCCGACACTATGATGCCATTGACGCCTCAAGCCATGGCGACCCGTGTAGTGACTAAAGTGACACCGCAGATCAGCGGTAAAATCCAGACCATAGCTGTAACCAATAACCAAGCCGTTGCCAAGGGCGATTTGTTGTTTCAAGTCGATCCCGCGCCTTATGAGTTAGCGGTATCGCAAGCTAAATTGGCCTTAGAGCAAGCCCGCCAAGACAATGCCGAGTTAGATGCCTCGCTGCTGGCCGCTAAGGCCGAGGTCAATGCCAATAAAACCACCTCACAACAAAAACGCAGCGAGGCTAAACGTCTCGATGCCCTGTATGCCACCCATGGTGTATCGCAGCAGCAAAAGGAGCTAGCTGATAGCGATGCCGCAGCTGCTGAAGCCAATTTGCTTGCCGCCAATGCGCGTTTAGAAAAACTCAAAGTGAGTCGCGGCAGTTATGGCGAAGAGAATCTTAAAGTGCGTCAGGCGCAAAACCATTTAGCCCAAGCCGAGCTTAATCTGTCTTACACCCAAATACGTGCCGATCAAGATGGGATAGTAACTAACCTGCAGTTAGAAGTCGGGAGTTTTGCGACCGTAGGACAACCTCTGTTAGCGTTGGTATCGGATAATATTGATATTATTGCTGATTTTCGCGAGAAGAGCCTGCGTGGCGTGAATACTTCTTCGGCCGCTTTGATTGCGTTCGATGGTGAACCTGGGCGTTTATATCGGGCGACGGTGAGCAGTGTCGATGCGGGCGTGAGTGCAGGGCAATTCGATGCCAATGGCCGTTTAGCCGCGCCACAGGAATCGGACCGTTGGGTACGTGATGCCCAAAGATTGAGATTACATCTAGTGTTAGATGGTATGGCAATGAACAGCTTACCAGCCGGTGCGCGCGCGACCGTGCAATTGCTGCCCGAGAATAGCCTTTTTAGCTTGCTCGCTAAGGTGCAGATTAAAGCAATCAGCCTGCTGCACTATATTTACTAGCCTATTTACTAGAATGTTTACTAGCGTATTTACCAGCATATTTATCGGCATATCCATCAGTACTTATCTGCGTTGACGAGCACGAGTGACTCGCGGTGGTTTGTATTTGCCGCGAGTGGCTTGAGTGAACGCTTCAAAGCAACATAAGTGTGAACGCAGCATAAGCCAGCTAAACATCCTCATTTAATGTATCGATAGAACAAGGCGACGAGCATGTTACTACGCCATAGCCCATTGACGGCCAACGATTTACGCCAGTGTTTACGGATTGCGACTGGCGCGACCTTAGGTTTTACCCTGTGTAAAATTTTTGGTTGGAGCAATGGAGTCTTCTTCACTGTGACACCTATGCTACTACTCGGATTAGTGCCAGTGATGAATGGCCATGCTATGCGCCAATTATTGGCTTCATCTGCCATGGCTGG
Source organism: Shewanella sp. SW24 (assembly GCF_025653395.1). Taxonomy (NCBI): domain Bacteria; kingdom Pseudomonadati; phylum Pseudomonadota; class Gammaproteobacteria; order Alteromonadales; family Shewanellaceae; genus Shewanella; species Shewanella sp. SW24. The sequence goes on along the minus strand of NZ_JAKKSH010000025.1, from coordinate 50,557 downwards.
GTTAGAGGTTGGGTTACTCGGCGGTTTCTTTGGCAGCCATCCCGGTATGATGACTCCCATCGTTTTCCTATTATTTTTATACCGCTTTGCGGCCATGTCCCGCGGCAGTTTGTTTCTCTTTGGTGCCAACGGTGTGCTGAGTCTCAGTATCATGCTGCACTTTGCTAGCTATCCAGGCGTTGACTTAAACGACTTAGTTTTCAGTAACTTTTGGGCGACAGCACTTTCAGTTGTTATCGCCTACGCTATGACGGTACTCTGGCCCGATGTTGAACCAAGAGCGGCTTACAAACCTGGGCCTAAGGCGCCGCATCGAATGCGCCACGAAACCTTGCTCGGCGCGACCATAGCGACGGCATCGTTTCTGGTGTTCCAAATATTTGATCTGCGGGATTCGATGTCGGCTCAAGCGACCACTCTTCTGCTATTGTTTCCCATGCATTGGAATGGTGCACTCGACTATGCCCGTAAGCGCGCTATAGGCACCCTGTTGGGTGTGTCGTTTGGGATACTCGTGCAGTTGCTGCTCTATGATTGGTCTGGGTTATTGATGTTAGTTGTCCCCTTGTTGTGGATTGGACTGATGATTTTTAGCCAAGCCCATGTGCGCGAGGGGAATGGCTCTGGCGTGGGTTTTGGTGCTATGACCACGTTAGGGATTTTGTTTGGGCAGTATTTGACCCCAGGTAACGACTTAATCTTCAGTGCCTTATACCGAGTGAGCAGTATTTTAATCGCTATCGTTGGCACGTTACTTTTATGCTATTTGATACATAAGTTATTGAATCGTTTCGAATCGACGCGATTTGGTTATTGAGCAGGCCATTAAGTCTTGAAGGCTTGCAGCTTAACCTTGTACAGAGTAAGGTAAATTTATCCCGTTTGAATTGAACAATAAGTGACTCTTAATGAATGTTAAGGCTCATTTATTGGCTGTTTTAAAAATGAGCGGCGGATTTTAAAATGGGTTTAGTGTGTGAGCACAAACATAAATAACAATAACCCCTATGCTTTAGAGCTTAATTCTCTTCAAGGATAGAACATGAAGATTAAAACATTAGTCATAGGCTTAACGCTATGTAGCGGCTATGCCGCTGCCGCCGAGCCTTCTGACAAACAATCGATGAACGTTATTCCACAAGCTGCACAGTTATGTGTGTCTTGCCATGGGGCAGCGGGTGAGGGTATTGAACCACTCGGCCCTCGATTAGCGGGATTATCTAAAGAATATATCTCGACACAATTGCAGCATTTCCAAGCGGGCGTTCGCCAAAATGCGACCATGATGCCGATGGCAATGACGCTCCAAGGTGACGGTATTGAGCAAGTGTCGAGCTATTTTTCTGCAAAGCCTGCCAATGACGTCAAGCCTGTTCTCCGCGGTGAACAAGTTGTTTTTAATGACGATACCGCCCGTTTAGCCTATCAAGGTGATTGGTCCCGTGGTTTACTAGCCTGCGTGACCTGCCATGGTCCTTCTGCATTAGGTGGCGGCTTATTTCCTCGCTTAGCAGGTCAACAGGCGAGTTATATCAAAACGCAATTATTGGCATGGCAGTCGGGCACACGTAAAGGTGACGTCGATGGCATGATGGGGAGCGTCGCGAATAAGCTCACCGTTGCTGAGATTGATGCCTTAGCGAACTACTTTGCGAATTTAAAATAAGGAGCCGGCCATGAAATATTCCGCAATGTTATTACTGGCCGCGATGGGGTCGTTAACCGTTCAGGCGCAAGCTGAAACTGAGCCAGTACAAGAACGGCCAGATAAGCAAGCTCCGCTGCCTTCTTTCCCTAAGGTAGCAGATCAAACCTATCTTACCCCTAGACCTTTGAGTGCGATTCCCGAAGGCGCCTTTGGTGACAAAGTGCGTTTAGGTTATCAACTGTTTGTGAATACCCAACAGCTGCGTGATAAGTATGTAGGTAATGAGCTTAACTGTACCAATTGCCATATGGATGCAGGCCGTAAAGCCAATGCATCACCCCTTTGGGGCGCGTATTTTGCTTATCCGGCGTATCGTAAAAAAGACAATAAAGTCAGTAGCTTTGAAGAACGCATCCAAGGCTGTTTTAACTATTCGATGAATGGTAAAGCCCCTGCATCAGGTAGCCCTGAGTTAGTGGCGCTTTCTGCCTACGCCTATTGGTTAGGCATGGGCGGCTTGATGGATGAGGCTAATATCAGTGGCCCTGTTCCTGAGATCAGTGATGCTGAGTTAGTCAAAGGTGCTAAGCGGGATGACTTCCCACTACCAGAGGCATTAGCTAAGGCGATGACAGTTGAGCAACGTGCTAACTTGCCGGGTCGAGCTTATCCTGAGATCCCAAAACCCGAACAAGCCTATTCACCTGAACGAGGTAAAGCCGTGTATGTCGCCCATTGCCAAACTTGTCATGGTGTTGATGGGCAAGGTCAAGCCATTGCGGGTGTGTATGCACTGCCGCCGCTGTGGGGATCTCAAAGTTATAACTGGGGAGCGGGAATGCACAGGGTCAATACTGCCGCATTTTTCATTTATGAAAATATGCCCTTTGGTAAGAGCATGCAGCTGACGAACCAACAGGCTTGGGATGTTGCCGCTTACATCAACTCCCACGAGCGTCCGCAGGACCCACGTAGCAAAGGTGATGTAAAGCAAGCGCAGGATAAATACCATAATGACAGCGATTACTATGGTCTCACTGTTGATGGCAAAGTGTTAGGCACTGAGTCCTATCCGATTTTTCCTAAGAAGTCATAGTTGAGCCGCTGAGATTAAGTGCTCGTGTGATGTTATAAAGCGAGTGAATAAGTTAGACAGAAAAGCCAGCAAGCATTTAGCTTTGCTGGCTTTTTTATTGGTCAAATATGTGTTGGTCAATTCTACTGAGCGCTCTGTGATTTCAGGGTATTAATACTTAGTGGTTTAGCCCGCTAGTATCGGCTTGTCATGGTATTCGCTCACCGACACGCAGCCAGTCCATCCGTGGATGCTCGACCGCCACGTCCGTGGGGCGGACGGTCGCCTCGCAAATCACCATGACTCACCTTTCGGACATCAGTGTTAACTGTCGCTTTAAAAGCATACGGAGATTTTCGCTATAAGTAGCTTATTCACTATCTCGAATGTGCAAAACGTATTGAGGGAGTCGAACCCTCTCTACGTTTTCTAAGAAGCTGATTTACGTTGGTTTTTGGTCAAAGGAAACAGAGTATTGTTACACCTTACTGTATTTCTTTAGTAAGAGGAAATCTCGAAGCGTTCCAACCTCAAGCACTGTTTAGACACACAGGTATAATGTGAGATTTATAAACTGGCTTCAAATCGAGACTAAAAAGGTATCGGTTTTTGCTTGAGATTTTATGCAACAAACTAAAATTATTACACTTTAATTTGTCCTGATATTATTTACCGCGCCAAAAAGCTTCTCGGTCAATAAGGTCTCGATTTTTCTGGGTGAAAAATGTTGAAGGCCCACTAATACAGATGCTAACTTATTGTCATGATTAAGTTATTTTCTCGCCCACTTCCTATATCTAACTCTATTCGGGTTGGGTTTTATTAGAAGAGCGGGTAATACACTGTTATACAGCTACAAATCAGGAGTAACCTTTGGATATACAAGTATTTACAGAAGAAAGGTTGAAATTTGCTCGTTTCTTTTATTCAGAGGGAGTTAAGCCTTTCAAATCAATCATGAATCTCATTGAAAATGAACAAGAGCCATATGTACCAACATATGACGAATCTGGTGAGCCTCAATACATCTATGAATGGATCCAAGCTCAAGATGGCATTGAAGCTGTGGGTTTAGCTTCTCTGTCGATGTTATCATCAGCATTACAACTGTATATGAATGGGTGGCTTGATCGTAAAGAAGCACCTAAAGGTGTTGAAGCAGTTTCAAGAAAAGGGCCCAAAGGTTGGTTTCACGCATTGAAAGACGGAATCGCGTCACATGGCGTAGATTTTACTCAATGTCCAATAGATGTTGATGTACTTGAACAGTTAGTTTTAGCCCGAAATAGAACTCAACATAGTGAGGACATTACCTCAAATTCAGTAAAGCACCTAAAACGAGATTTGGATAAGTTTCAGTCTCATGTATTTGTAAAACCTGCTGATGTACCAAAGGTAAATGCTAGATTTAACTGGGTTCGTGTTCACGTAGATGAAAGTAACTTTAATCAAGTAACAGATTCAGTAGAGATATTTTGCAAATGGCTTGAAAAGCAGTACTGGCAGTAACCGCTGTATAACAGGGCGTTAAATTCAAAACGAAAATCAACCTCATACTGGATGAAGAGATGAATAGTGAACAAGTGGAGCTTTCTAAAAAGCTGATTTTAAGTCCTACCAAAGTGGTTCCTGAAATTGATAAATTCAATATGTGGATGTTGGCGGGAAGTGGAGCTACTGCTGCGCTTTTAGTTTCGAATTTGGCTGGTATTACAAGTGCTCTAGAGAGTGGGGCAGCATCTTGGCTTTTTGCATTGCTAGCTATTTCAGGTTTATTTGTTTTTTTAGCTAAATTATGTTGTATTCGGGTACAAAGCTCTACGATAGTCATGGGGCACGTAGAAGATGCTCTTCAATCCAGTGACAATGTGGATGTAAAATCTGCTCTAAATGACTTTCTTTCAGTGTTTCCATTTTGGGCGAGGTTGGCAGGTAGAAATGCATCTAAAAAAGCTAAAGACGACCCACTGTACGGGGTGCGTATTGTCGCGCGACATGCAATATATCAAGGTATATACACTTTGTTACAAGGTCTTACATTTATCTTGTTTATAGTAGTGGCTTCGCTTGGCATCAAATAAATTTAACAAACATAGCTAGGTCGACATTTATTCCGGCGCTTGTTTTTATGCCGGTCGCTACGCTGGCAATAAAAACAAACACCTACATAAATGCGCCTGCTATGGGCGTTAAGCATATCCTAGGAAAGAGCATCGTGGTTACATCGGAAGAAGTTCAAGAAATAATATATGATTTTGCGCAAAGATCTTTTATTGGGGAAAAAGGTAATGGAAAGCTCAATCTCTCTAAAGAAAAGGGTTTTTTCGAGTTTTTATCGAACAATGAAATCGATCAGATTAAAGCCCATCAACTTAGCGAAAATCACAGAAAGTTACTGCGGGAGCTTTTGTCTCAATACATTATGTTCTTGCAAATGAACTCTGAGCTTTCTTTCCCTACTGGCTTTCTTGCTGGTTCAAGTAATAACGTACTCGGGAGAGCCCTCTTAGACTATATGTGTGAGCATAAGTGGCCATTTCCTCAACTACTTGATAAATATCGCAGGTAAAATGCTTAGCAAGGCGCAGTAGTCGCTTCCATTGGTCGCAGGACGTCCAAAACGCTGGCGATTATTTGGCCGCCCCTGTGCGCGGCGTTAAAGCATTCCGCTAAACAAATACTTCATCTATTCAACCTGCGGATTTACAACAGATCGAATTCACCATGTATGCATCTGTGAACACACTTGCTATAACACAGGAATACGGTTCACTGAGCCAAATGAATACACCCAAATATCATTTAAGTTAGATAACTTGATGAATACAACCAATTGAACTTTATTGAAACATCCATAGTTAAATTTAGCGACAGGTATACTCGGGAATTAACGAGATTAAGTACTTGCATGGAAGTGACCGTTGGCGGCAAGGATGCCGCCGTCGAGCCCTGTAGGCTCCCCTCATAATTCATAACCCCAACAACCATGAATTAATGAGAGTTCAGCTAGTTTCTTCGCAGCACAAAGCAAATCATCTGCTGATATGGGGTAATCATGCCGTCGTCGCAGCAGTTCTTTGCCCATCCTGATTGTTGATAGCACATTCCTTTTCTTTATCGTGTTTGCTTGGAAGTGCCGCTGTAATTGCTGTGTTTCCCCGTATAATCCTACCCACCAAAATGCCAGTTGCACCAATAATGCTATCAATAGCAGTATATCCATCCTCGCCGCGTAACGTGTTCTGCTATGACGTAAACCAAAGCCATAAGCGGGACTTTTTAAATCTCTAAAGGTTTCTTCTATTTGCATCCGCTTTTGGTAAATATTAACCAGTTTTTGAGGCGACATGGCTTCCATGGTCAAGTTAGTCACCAGTGCCCAAGGCTCTTTGGCGGTCAACTCATACGTCCATTGCGCCGTGTGGTGACAGTCTGTTGTCGTACTTCGCTGACCTTTTCTGCCTTTACTTGGGGCCCTGAACAATACCATCTCACATAACAAAGGTTTCTTTACCGATAACGCCACCCGCCCAACATGTTTTGCGCGACGACGGGCTTGGGGATAAAGCGCTTTTAGTGAAAATTGGCGACCGAAAGGATGCGGCCGATAGACACTCAATCCTCTTACGCGACCCAGCCAATACCAACCGAGCTGCTCGACTTTTCGAAACCATGGATTACGAAAGCCCGCGTCAGTGACTATCAGCGGGGTGATGTTGTCAGGTAATACTTTTCTGAGTTCATTAAGAAACTGATTATGGGCGGTTTGAGTGCCTTGCAGCACTAACGGAAATGTTCGTTCGTAGAGCGTGATAGAGCGACCTTTGATAGCGATAGAGGCGCGTAGCGCAATAAGCTCACGACCTTCACGCATATCTGACCAATCCACCAATATTGTCGGCATCGTATGTGCTGCTAGCAAGCACTTTGCATGCCACTGATAAACAGCCATTCTTTCATGGTGAAGATGCGGGTTGCCCAACAATCTATCCATGCGTTTTATTGAGTGCTTAGTATGAGTGCTGGTGCCATCAATGTGCCGCCCTAAATGCGTTAGGGTGAGGCAATCCGCGTTGATAAGTGCTCGGCAAGCAACCATGAGGGTATTGAGTCGCTTTTGATGGATTTCTGGACAATGTTGATAGAGAGATTGATGTAAGATAGTTAACACTTGCACCTTGAAGCCCTGTGATTGATGTTTGTTCGCACTTCCATCAGATCACACTTCAAGGTGCAAGTTCACTCCAATCTAATGATTTATATGTAAATCATCAGGGGATTCTTCAGCGTCGAGCCCTCAGGGATGAGTTTATGGCGTGTCACTGGAATACAAGTACTTAATCTTTTAGCAAATCAGAAAGGATACTTTATTGTATCTGACCGATAGTGGCATAGAGAATATCACTATAATGCCTAGGACATTATTAACACTTCTTTTTAAATCATAAGCAGGCGTGTCACTGGGAAAACAATGGCAATTAATGCTGCATAACTCAGCAGCTTTGCTTTGGTGGGAAACAACTCAGCCTGAGTTGCAAAAATCTATTATGATCTCCGCGCTATAACAACTTATCTTGCTATAAGGATTACTGTGTCTCAGCCATTGGAACAACCTAAGTTAGAAACTGCGCAAATTTGCCCTCTGTGCCAAGGTGCGAATCAATGTGCTGTGATTTTAGGTAAGGGGATTGAGGACTGTTGGTGCGCGCTGCAGGTGTTTCCGCCTTTGGCTGCCTTGCAAGCGCAAGCATCAGATTCGCCGCTAGGGGTCATCAACCATATTTTACCGTCTGCCGATGCGTGTATTTGCCAAGCTTGTTTAATCCAACTTAAGCAGGGGTTAAGTCTGGGGCAGCTTGCAGAGCAGGATGAAAAACGCCCATCGAGTGTAAGCGATGAGCTAGGGCATGAGGTGAAGTAATGAGCTATCGATTTATGGTGTAATCCAGTTGCACAGTGGTTTGTGCCTCAACGGCTTTACCATTTTCAAACTTGGGTGCGTAACGCCATTTATCTATCATTTTTAGCGTTTCTTTCTCGAAGAGAGCACCACCCTTAGAAGCTAAAATTTCAGGATTTTTGACGAAGCCATTTTCATCGACAGTAAATTTAAGCTGAACCCAGCCACTTTTACGTTGCTTAGCATAGGACATTGGATAGTCTGGTGCGGTACGGAAAATAGGTTGTTGTTCCTGTGCGTCGGCCCAAGGACGCATTTTGCCGATAGCAATACAGTGGGCGGTTGACTCGTCACGTTTTCCTTGGCGCTCATAGAGTTCGACTAAATAAGCGTGGGCACTTAAGGCATAGGGATGGCTAAAGTTAAGGGCTTCAAACTGCTTAACGACTTCTAAAAGCAATGGAATCGCCTTGTCATCATGCTTTTCTGCATACTCAACGGCACCCACCACATAGGTTGCCTTGACTCTGTCTATGGCGTTCTCTGGTAAAATCTCTTTATAAATATCATAGGCATCGAAGGCATAGCGTCTTACGCTTTTGGTGTATAGCTCTGTATTTGATAAGCGGTTGAAGGCGGCCATTTTTACATCGGCGAGCAGTTTCTTTTTGTCGGATTTTTCAGCAATTGCGATAGCAGTAAGCAAATCATTTTTCGCATCTTTGGCTTCAACGGCGGTTTGTGCAGCACCCAGTAAGGGATCGATAAGCTCAAGCGCTTCTTTGCCATAATGAACTTTATAGTTAGCCAGAGCGAGTTGATACAACTCATTTGCCTTCGCCGTTTTTGGCAGATTCTTTTCTGCAAATGGGTAAGGGGCGACTTGCTTTTCTATCGCGCTGGCCCAGTTCATGGCGAGATTCGCTAAGTCGACACTGTCTTTGGCATATTGGGCTTCGCCGAGTTGATAAGCGGTTTTTGCGCTCGCTTCAATATTTGCAGCATAGCCTTTTTCTACGGCGGCTTGATAGTCACTATAGGCTTTGGTAAAGCTATTTTCTGAGGCATGCACGCTAAGAGAAGTGCCTAAAGTGAGGGCAAGAAGACAGGCGATTGGCAGCATTTTTCCGTGCGACATTCTATATATCCTTATTATTGATGAATTTAGATGATACATAGGTGTACATTTCGAGGCAAGTTAGTTTGGCTTTTGTTAATGATGCTTGTGGGGAATGCAGATAACTGAGCACTGAGAACTGAGATTGCAAATAAGCGAGCCCAGCTGAAACTGAGTTCGCTTATTTATCAGTGCCTTGTCGCTTTATAAGTCGCAATCACTTAGCAGTGAAAGTCACGGCGAACTGTCCAAGCGCACCGTATTCAAATTTGCAGACCTGTGCCAATGGCAGATCGAGGACGCCAGCGTAGGAGCCTGTGATCACATATTGCCCTTGAGTTAAGCCAATGCCTTGGGCGGATAAAAAGTTAACTAACCAGTAGAGTCCTGCCTTAGGGAAACCGTTGGGATGAATGGCGGATTTTTGCAGAGTATCGCTTTGCTGGTGCTCGCCATTGGCAATATCAACGCTGAGTTCAAAACAGCTCATTTCTAAACCTTCTTGCGGATTAAGCACTGGCCCTAACCACAGTCCTTGATTGACTAAGCCATCGGCGAGGGCATCAAAATGCGTCGCTTCACTGGGTGTGTGGTAGCGGCTTTTGATCAATTCTAGCGCTAAACGAATGTTACCTAAGGCCTCGTCGATTTCAGCCTCTGTATAAGGCGTGCTTCTTGGCGGTAAATCGCGAGCAATCTCGAAGGCGAGTTCGGGTTCGACTCGGGCCAGGCCTTTAGTCGATGGATAGAGTGGGCAAGTAGTCGATTGTTGATACACATCATCTTGATAAATAGGCGCTACGACGGTTTTTTCCGCCGTGGGTACTAGGCATTTCCACGCCGCTATAGGATTGTTGTCGCTTGCCTTAAATATTTCTGCTACGGCTTGTTGAATAGCGAAGGCCTGTTCGAAGCTGGTTGGCCTTAGTTCTGGGATCAGTAAATCGCCGCTCGTGCCTGCTGCGCGGCGCTCGGCTAATTCCTTGGCTGCGGTATTAATATGCGTTTTAACTTGTTCGATCGTGGCGGTAGATAACATTAACTTTCCTATTTAAAGCGTTAGCTTAAAAAGAAGTGGCCTAGAGAGTGTGTGGCAGAAGCCATTTTTATGGGCCAAATATACTCGGTTATTGGCAACGCGGGAAATGCCAATGTTGGCTTTCGGGGTAAATCTGCTGCAGTTGAATCAAGAGTGCGGCCAATATTCCAATTATCGTAAGATGCTGAAACTTGCCTCACATAAGTGTCAGCTAAAGTATCCAAGCTAACGCGAATGTTTCCATGATGATCCGCTAGATATTGTGTTGGCTCAGTGCCAGAATGGCTGTCCATTTTGCGGTTTCTACTGGACTCCTCCGTGAACCTTAGCCATAACGCCCCTCAGGCAAATAATCATGCTCAACTCGGGCTCCTGTTCATCTCAGTTGCGGTTTTATTTTGGGGCATGTTACCTATAGCATTAAAGCTCTCGGCGGCCTTTATCGATCCCGTGACTCTTACTTGGTTTCGTTTTCTGGTCGCGCTTTTAGTCAGCATAGTGATCCAATGGAGCGCAGGTAGTCTTAAGCAATTTGCAGCACTCGATGCCAAAGTTTGGTTAAGGTTAGTGCTTGCTGGCATCTTCTTGATGCTCAATTATGTGTCTTTTGTTTATTCACTCGATTACCTCGCACCGGGCGCCGCCCAACTGAATTTCCAGACTTCGCCCTTTTTCCTTGCGTTTGGTGGTGTGTTGTTTTTTAAGGAACGGCTTAATGCGGTGCAACTCAGCTGTTTTGCAACCTTAGCTTTAGGTATGTTGATGTTTTTCCATCCTAATTTAAATTTTTCTGGGGCTAATAATCATCAGGTTTGGATTGGGGTGATGATCATCCAGTTCTCAGCACTGTCGTGGACTAGCTATGCCTTATTGCAAAAATCCTTACTGAATCGTTTGTCGCCCGCGAACGTGCTCTTAGTGATCTATGGCTTAGGTATTTTCGTAATGGCTCCCTTTAGCGACTTTAGTCAGTTTGTCCGTATGGACAGCTTCGATTGGCAGATAGTACTGTTTTGCGCCGCCAATACCTTGATCGCCTATGGCTGTTTTGGCCAGTCGATGAAGTATTGGCCGACGGCGCAGGTCAGTGCCATGTTGGCCCTAACGCCAGTATTTAGCTTTAGTGCCACGGCGTTAGTGGTGAGTCTTGGCTGGTGGCCAGAAGTATTCCGCGCTGATGAATTAGATGGTTTATCTCTGCTGGGGATTGGCGTGATTATTGTGTCTGTGATGGTGGTGCAATTGCTGCCTATGTACCGTAATCGTCAGGCGAAGCGTTTGCAGGCTGTCTAACGCATACATTTTATCCATGGGAAAGGCCAGTGATCACTAGACTCAGCGAGTTAAAACTTCAGGATATCCGTGGTGTCATCTTCGATCTCGACGGCACCTTAGCACATTCTAATCCCGATTTTGCTGGGTTGCGGCGTGAATTGGGGATTCATTCTGGTACGGATATCTTGGCCCATGTCGAGAGTCTGAGTACGGATGAAGCACGGGCTAAGGCGTTAGACATTGTCCATGAGTACGAGAGACAAAGTTCACTCAAGGCCAGTTGGATCGATGGCGCGAGGGAGCTTATCGAATGCCTACGGGCCAAGTCACTGCCCTTGGCTATTTTGACTCGCAATATGCCAGAAGCGGCGCAAATCACTATCGATAAACTCGGCATAGATATCGCACTGGTATTAACGCGCTACGATGCGCAGCCTAAACCGCATCCCGAAGGTATTCATCTTATTTGCCAGCAGTGGCAACTCGCGCCCGCAGATATCTTGTATGTGGGCGATTATCTGTTTGATCTGCAAACTGCGCGCAATGCGGGTAGTCACTGCGCCCTCTATTGCCCTGAAACCATTCCCGATTATGCCCAAGCGGCTGATTTACTGGTCTCTTGCTACCACAGCCTGATTAAAGCATGGCCTAAATAATTTATTCCTATGCGGTTAACCTGTTTAGCCGCATATATCTCAATTAACTCCTGTGACTACTTAGGTAATTGCTTACAAAGGTCATCAAATAGTGCAAAACTTTCGGTTAGCACCGTCTGTAATTGATCTTCGTTATAGCACCATGGCTGGCGTTGTGTACGCCAGTCGTTATCCCAGTCAATCTCTTCACCTCGCGCTAACCGCTCTGCAACGGCAATCTGTTGATAGGAGCCGCCACCGATGCGCTTATCTTCACGCCACAAGTCAAAGTTAAAAACTACCCACTGCCGCATCTCCATCATAAGTGTCATATGCGGGTAGGCGAATTTTTTCGCATTTAGCATGTAATATCCCCCCTCACTTTTGTAAAAGCGGATCGGGTAAGGGAACTGGGCAACCAATATTTGTTGACGCTCCGTCGGCACCTTAGGATTAAAATCGCCAGGGAGCTTAGGAAAGCGCGCTAACATGGAGGCATAGCGCTCGGCAAAATTAACCTCACGGGCAATGGTAATCACGGGTTGTGACACTTCACTTAGGATAAAATTGTGTTGTTGCTCAGTTAACATATCGTCATCCATCTTGACTGTTTATGGTGTTATTTTCATGGTAGCTAAAGGTTAATATCCAATTTTTCAATTGATTAAAAATGTTAGGTCAATATCAAAATCGCTTTTGTCGCTACGGCCTCGCTAAGAGTCAGAAGGTATTTAGCGGTTACTTTGTGTATCCAGCTTATCTTGCTTAAGCCCAAGCCGAATACTGTCGAGTAATGCCACTAACCAGCAGAGGATAAAGCCGTAGAGCAGTTCATTGGCATTGGCAATTGTGGTCTGGGTTTGTTGGGTGATTTCGGCAGAAATTACGCCGATATCTAGCGGTAAGATGCCGTTTTGAATATCTAAGGCGATGACTTGCGCCACTTGATAGATTTGCGATAGCAACAGTACAAGACTCACGACCGCTAAGCTAAAAAATACCAGTGCCGAGCGTTTATGTTTTAGGTAAAAATGGCCGCTGCCGGGGGCGACAAAGGCGGATAACAGGCCGGCGTTAAAGGCTTTTTTCATCGAAATACACTAGATGCGTTGCTAAAGACTAAGTCGACACTAATAGACATGTTGGCTTAACTGCAAGTTAATTTGCCATTGCGACTAACATTCCAATAAAGCCCGCAAACAGAGTGCAACCGACAAGTACCATGATTAATAACGTTTTATCTTTGTGGCATGACTTAGCGAGTTCAGGCAGTGCCGAGGTAAATGGGGAAGTGATCAGTGCTAAAAAATCCATTTTATATCCTTAAGCTAGGCGTTCTTGCACTGACTATATCAGCTTGAAATATCAACTGGCCAGTGTGCTTTGAGCTAGTGCGATTTAAGCCAACAAAAAAGGAGCCTAGGCTCCTTTTTTAGTCTCTAGCTTAAGCTAGATTAGTCTTCACGTGGTTTACGTGGCTTACGCTCACCGGCAGGTTTGTCTGCACGTGGTTTGCGGTCAGCAAATGGCTTGTCACCAGTTGACGCAGCGCGAGGCTTACGATCACCCGCTGGGCGGTCACCTGTTGGACGATCGCCACGTGGTTTACGGTCACCGGCAGGACGGTCTGAACGAGCACTGCGGCCTGAATCAACAAATACTTGATCGCCAGCTTCGCGGATGTTCAATGGCTTGCCACAAACACGTACTTTACGTAGGTGCTGTAACACGTCTTTTGGCATGCCGTCTGGCAGGTCAACAGTGGTCACTGCATCGTAAAGTTGGATTGCGCCAATGTAACGACTGTCGATGTTAGCTTCGTTCGCGATAGCGCCAACGATGTTACCCACACCTACACCATTCTCACGACCTACGTCGATCACGTAACGGCACATTTTTAAATCTGGGTTGTCTTTCAACGCTTCAGCTGAGCCTAAGCTTGCTGGCATTGGACGCGGTTCGCGACTTCTGCGTTCACCACGCTCACCACCACGGTCATTACGATCACTTCCGCGGTCGCTACGTTCAGTGCGCTCACTGCGTTCATCACGAACACGTTCTTGAATGGCTGGCAATTGCAAAGGACGTTCTTGCTGAACTTGCTGTAATAATGCAGCGGCTAGCAGATCGGTATCGACTTCTAACTGTTGGCATAATTGAGCAACAGCTTCTTTCATGAAATCTAAATCGCCGTTGATTGTTTCAGCCAATTGCTCACCTAAGCGAGACAGACGACGTTCTGCAACCGTCTCTGGGCTTGGGATTTTCATTGGTGAAATGCGGCTGTTAGTTGAACGCTCGATAGTGCGCAGCATGCGCATTTCACGGCTCGTTACAAACAGGATCGCCATACCAGTACGGCCAGCACGGCCTGTACGGCCAATACGGTGTACATAAGCTTCGGCATCATACGGAATATCGTAGTTCACAACGTGACCGATACGCTCAACGTCAAGACCACGGGCCGCAACGTCAGTCGCAATCAGAATGTCTAACTTGCCACGTTTCAGTTGGTCAACTGCACGTTCACGGGCTTGCTGGTTCATGTCACCGTGTAGTGGTGATGAAGCGTAACCGCGGGCTTCTAACTTTTCAGCTAACTCAACACATGAGTTACGAGTACGTACGAATATGATCACACCTTCAGTGTTTTCAACTTCTAATACACGTACTAAGGCTTCAAGTTTGTTGTGTTGTGATACTTGTACGAAACGCTGTTCGATTGACTCAACCGTAGTTTGGCTTGATTCGATACGAACATGTACAGGATTACGTAAGTGCTGGTTAGCAACACGCTTAATTTGCTCTGGCATAGTGGCAGAGAATAGCGCCAGTTGGCGTTCGCTTGGCGTGTGCTCAAGGATCCATTCGATATCATCGATGAAGCCCATTTTTAACATTTCATCGGCTTCATCGAGCACTAAGGCTTGTAATGAGTCGAGTTTCAAGGTGCCGCGACGCATATGGTCCATAACACGACCTGGCGTACCAACGATAACTTGTGGGCCGCGTTTCAGGGCATTCAACTGTTGTTGCATGCTTTGGCCACCATAAATTGGAAGAACGTGGAAATTCTTCATAAATTTGGCATAGCTACTGAACGCTTCGGCAACCTGCACGGCTAATTCACGTGTTGGTGCTAATACTAAAATTTGCGGTGTAGTTTGGCTGGTAACTTTGTTTAATAGTGGTAACGCGAAGGCGCCAGTTTTACCTGTACCTGTTTGCGCTTGACCTAAAATATCTTTGCCAGCCATAAGTGGATCGATACTGGCTGATTGGATTGGCGTTGGTTTTTCATAACCTAGCTCGTCAAGAGCACGCAACAAATTCTCGGATAGGCCGAGTTCACGGAAAGTTCTTTCATCGGATGACATTGGGTTGTAGCCTTGTGGATGCGCGCGCGAAATGGCGCTAAAGTTTCACAGACAGAAAATCAACCCCGTGTCGATTTCCCGCGAACGACGGATTATAGCAGCATGGCGGCCACTTTACCAATCAGAGTCACGCTATTTAACCTGTTTTCTGCATTTTTTTCGCTAAAACTGAGCAAGAAACGCGCCACTTCCCATTAATTCTTTAAATATTCAACATTTAATTGAAGTAACTCGAATGCGGACTCTGTCACTGCCGCAAGAAAAGTGATGTCGATTGTCGCGACGGTATCCTCTGGTGTGTGATATTGGGGATGGGTCGGCACACCAAAATACAGCCAAGGGATATTCGCTTTGTGGAAGGGGTAATGATCCGACGCCCGCAGCCAATCGGTACTTTGTATGCTTCGACCAACGGGTTTAGGGTGAGTGAGTTTAATGCAAAGTCGGTTCTGCTGATTCAGTAGGGGTTTAAATTGATTGAACTGAGTGAAGTTTCGACTGCCTTCGAGGTAAATCGCATAGGGCCTGCCGGAGTGACTCACCATATCTAAATTCAACATCAGCTCAAAAGTCGCTTCTGGCAGGCGGGTCTTGAGTTGCTCTACCAAGGCGATACTGCCATAGAGCCCTGGTTCTTCGGCATCGGTTGCCACAAACATCAGGTTTACCTTAGGCAAGGTATTGGGTTGTAGGGCAAATTGCTGTTGCCAATGTTTGGCAATAGCGAGCATAGCGGCGACGCCCGAGGCATTATCATCGGCGCCGTGGTAAATCTTACTGCCGCTCATGCCTAAGTGATCATAGTGGGCGACGATAATGCGCCATCGATTCGTCGGTTCTCCCGCCATCGCGGTGGCGACCACGTTGGCGCCGGTTTCTTGGGTGAAGAAGGTTTTATATTCAAAGGGCACGATAAAGTCCGCTCCCCAAGTCTGTAAACCTAGCCCCTGAAATTGCTGCTTTATATAGTCACGACTTTTTGCCGCACCTTGGGTTTGGGTTTTGCGGCCTTCAAATTCATCCGAACTTAATACTGTGACTGTCGCTTGTAACTCTGTGGGCTCGGCCCAAGTGAGTTTTAGCTCAGTGCGTGCACAGGTTTCGGTTGAGTTAACGCAGCCAGTGAGGGTCGTTGCAACAACGCAGGCCAGTGCTAATAAGCCAAGTCTTTGGGATTGATGTCTTAAAAGGTGCGTGATCTTGAACTTGGCGAGCTGCTGACCGATGCGATTGTGGTTGAATAGAGTCGATGCGCTTAGGTTTATGTCGCTTAGGTTTTTACTTAAAAGTGATTGATACTGCCTCGGTAATATAAGGTGAGTCACTGGGGACTGAGTGCTATCACGCATGGACATTCCTTATCGCTGAAGCCTTCGCCAGAAGATGAATATCATCTTTGCCTAAATCCGATTCTAATTCAATGAGATCTATATGTATGCGATAGCTTAAGCATATTGGATTGCTGAGCGAAAAAAAGCGCAGTGCTTAGGGCGACTGCGCTTTTATTATTCAGACCAACGGTGGCGTGAGCCGAATGTTAAGCCTTAGCTTTATTGGCCTTTGCAAGCTCGATATCCCGTTTTAGCAGTGGCTTTAAGAAGCGTGCCGTGTGGGAGGTTGGATGCTCGGCGACTTCTTCCGGCGTGCCTGTGGCTAAAATCATACCACCACCACCGCCACCTTCTGGGCCTAAGTCGATAATCCAGTCTGCGGTTTTGATCACATCCAGATTATGCTCAATCACCACAATCGTGTTGCCGTGGGATTTGAGACGATGCAACACGTCGAGCAGCAATTGAATATCGGCAAAATGTAAGCCCGTGGTCGGTTCATCCAAGATATACAAGGTTTGGCCCGTGTCACGCTTAGACAGCTCTTTGGCAAGTTTCACCCTTTGGGCTTCACCGCCCGAAAGTGTGGTCGCACTTTGGCCGAGACGCACATAGGACAAACCTACATCCATCAAGGTTTGTAGCTTACGGGCAATGGCAGGTACGGCATCGAAGAACTGACGCGCATCTTCCACTGTCATCTGCAGTACTTCGTGAATATTCTTGCCTTTATAGCGTACTTCTAAGGTTTCGCGGTTATAGCGCTTACCTTTACAGGAATCACAGGGCACATACACATCGGGTAGGAAGTGCATTTCTACCTTGATCAAGCCATCGCCTTGGCAAGCCTCACAGCGGCCACCTTTAACGTTAAAGGAGAAACGGCCGACCTGATAACCGCGAGTCCTCGACTCTTGGGTTCCGGCAAAAATCTCGCGAATTGGGGTGAAGATGCCCGTATAAGTGGCAGGATTCGAGCGCGGTGTGCGGCCAATCGGGCTTTGGTCGATATCGACCACTTTGTCGCACAGTTCCATCCCTTCGATACGGTCATAGGGTGATGGCTCATCCACCGTCGCCCCGTTGAGCATTCTATGGGCGATTTTGAAGAAAGTATCGTTGATTAAGGTCGATTTACCCGAACCCGATACGCCCGTCACACAAGTGAAGAGGCCAATGGGAATGGTTAAATCCACATTACGCAAGTTGTTACCGCGAGCGCCAAATAGCTCAATCACTTGAGTTTTGTCGAATGGAATGCGCGGCGTATCGATATGAATGCTGCGCTTACCGGAAATATATTGGCCGGTGACCGATTCTTCACAGGCGATGATCTTCTCAATTGGACCGTCACAAATCACTTCGCCGCCGTGTACGCCAGCGCCTGGGCCGATATCGATCACGTGATCCGCCATACGGATCGCATCTTCGTCATGTTCGACCACAATCACAGTGTTGCCTAAATCCCGTAGGTGGATCAGGGTTTGCAGCAGACGCTCGTTATCCCTTTGATGCAGGCCGATTGAAGGTTCGTCGAGCACATACATCACGCCGACGAGCCCTGCACCGATTTGGCTGGCGAGTCGAATACGTTGGGCTTCACCGCCCGAGAGGGTTTCTGCCGAGCGTGATAGGCTCAAATAATTGAGACCCACGTTGACGAGGAAGCCTAAGCGATCGCGGATTTCCTTTAAAATCTTCTCGGCAATCTGGGCCTTTTGGCCGCTAAACTCGACTTTCTCGAAGTAGTCCAAGGCTTCGCCAATCGACCAAGTGGTGAGTTGTGGCAGGTTGATATCACCTAAAAACACGTTACGTGCTTCTTCGCGTAAGCGCGAGCCACCACAGCTTTGACAAGCTTGGGTATTGATAAACTTGGCTAATTCGTCACGTACCGAGTTACTTTCGGTTTCGCGATAGCGCCTGTCCATGTTATTTAGAATGCCTTCGAAGGGGTGATTACGCACCACCACATCACCGCGGTCATTAATGTATTTAAAGGCAATACTTTCTTTACCTGAGCCGTAAAGTACGATTTTGCGGACTTTTTCGCTAAGCTGCTCGTAGGGCACTTCGACATCGAACTTATAATGTTCGGCGAGTGAGCTGAGCATTTGGAAGTAATAGAAGTTGCGCCTATCCCAGCCGCGAATCGCACCGCCCGCCAGTGACAGCTCGGTATTGGTGATCACTCGTTCAGGATCGAAAAATTGTTGTACCCCTAAACCATCACAGGTTTGGCACGCGCCGGCGGGATTGTTAAAGGAGAAGATCCTTGGCTCTAATTCCGCCATCGAATAACCGCAGTGCGGACAGGCGAAGTTGGCCGAGAAGATCAGTTCTTCGCCTTTTGCTTTACCAGTACCCGTGTCGTCTTCCATGCTGGCAACGGTCGCTATGCCGCCGGAGAGTTCTAGTGCAGTTTCGAAGGATTCCGCTAAGCGTTGCTTAATATCGTCACGCACTTTAAAACGGTCGACAACCACTTCAATCGTGTGTTTAACGTGTAAGTCTAAGGTTGGCGGATCGGTTAAGTCACACACTTCACCGTCGATACGCGCGCGGATATAACCCTGCGCTGATAGACCTTCGAGCAATTTAACGTGTTCACCCTTACGGGCGTTGACTACAGGTGCGAGCAGCATCAAGCGGCTGTCTTGGGGCATTTCCAACACTTTATCGACCATCTGGCTGACGGTTTGTGCCGCCAAGGGTTGATTATGTGTCGGACAACGCGGCTCACCCACGCGGGCAAACATCAAGCGCAGGTAATCGTAAATTTCGGTAATCGTGCCCACGGTTGAACGTGGGTTATGGGAGGTGGATTTTTGCTCTATGGATATCGCCGGGCTTAAGCCTTCAATATGGTCCACATCGGGCTTTTCCATTAAACTCAAAAATTGGCGAGCATAGGCAGATAGGGACTCGACATAACGTCGCTGGCCCTCGGCATATAAAGTATCGAAAGCGAGGGAGGATTTGCCAGATCCCGATAAGCCCGTGATGACAATCAGTTTATCCCTTGGGATAGTCAGGTTGATATTCTTGAGATTGTGGGTGCGTGCGCCGCGTATTTCAATCTTATCCATCTATCGCTCTAATGCCATATGCTTAAAAAAATGAGCACAAGTATCGCACAGTTCCGCCGCTGAGTTTAGTTGATTCTGTGATCTGCACCAATCCTAGGGCTGGCACTGGCTTTAAGTCGGCCTGCTTTGCGGTATGTTGTGGATGGAATGGATTAACTAAGATTAATACTGTTGTTGCGCACTGACTCACAGGACAATTGTGAACACTATGTTAGACTCATTCCCCTGTGCCTGAGCGTTAAAAATAAAGATGTTAACTCAGACACAGTCAATATAGGTCCGTGATAAACGGGATAAAAGCTAATTGTATAGTCAGTGGTTTAGGCCACTATTTCCTTTTGAGCAAATCCTTTTGGGTGTGGTAACATGCGCCCCTTAAAAGACTTCAATCCAGGGCAAAATCATGGGTAACAACGGACTTTCGGGTACTGAGAAAAAAGTCGCGTTTTCTTTAGCCAGTGTATTTGGTTTGCGCATGATGGGCTTGTTTATGATCATGCCCGTCTTTGCACTTTATGGTCAGCATCTCGAAGGCTTTTCGCCTCTGTGGGTGGGTATTGCTATCGGCGCCTATGGCCTGACTCAAGCCGTGCTGCAAATCCCTATGGGGATTTTATCTGACAAATATGGTCGCAAGCCGATTATTCTTGGTGGCTTAGTGTTGTTTGCTATTGGTAGTGTTATCGCTGCTAACGCAGATACGATTTATGGCGTTGTCTTTGGTCGAGCTGTACAGGGTATGGGCGCGATTGCCGCTGCCGTGCTGGCGCTTGCCGCGGATTTAACCCGCGACGAGCAGCGCACTAAGGTGATGGCGATTATTGGCATGTGTATCGGGTTATCTTTTGCCCTGTCTTTGCTAATGGGGCCTATCGTCGCGCAACATCTTGGGTTGACTGGATTGTTTTGGTTAACGGCGGTATTTGCTATTGTCGGTATGCTGTTGATCCAGTTTTTAGTGCCTAATCCCATCACTCAGGCGCCGAAGGGAGACACTTTAGCAACGCCCGCTAAGCTCAAACGTATGTTCCTCGAGCCGCAATTATTTAGGCTTAACGCTGGGATTTTTATCCTGCATTTAGTGCTCACCGCAGTATTTGTGGCACTACCGCTGGATCTGGTGGATGCGGGTCTAGTGAAAGAAAAACATTGGATGCTGTATTTCCCCGCTTTTGTGGGCGCATTTATTTTGATGGTGCCGTTAATCATCATAGGGGTTAAACGCAAAAATACTAAGGCGATGTTCCAAATTGCCCTCGTGATCATGATAGTGGCATTGCTGTCGATGGCCGCATTTGCGAGCAATCTTTGGGTATTGAGTTTTGCCGTGGTGCTCTTTTTTACTGGGTTTAACTATTTAGAAGCCTCACTGCCAAGTTTGATTGCCAAATTTTGCCCCGTCGGCGAAAAAGGTTCGGCTATGGGCGTGTATTCAACTAGCCAGTTTTTAGGGGCTTTTTGTGGTGGTATGCTCGGTGGCGGTGCTTTCCAGCTCGTGGGCGCAGTCGGGGTATTTGTTGTTGCCGTGATCTTAATGTCTATTTGGTTATTCCTGACATTAGGCATGCAAAATCCTGTGTTGTTAAAGAGTTACACCTTAGAAGCTGAAGTGAAAGACAAGGCGCAAGCGCGCGATATGGCAACCCAGTTATCCCAATTAATGGGCGTTGTTGAAGCCATAGTCGTGCTGGACGAGAAAGTGGCTTATCTCAAGGTAGACGAGCATTTCGATTTAAGAGAAGCACGAGCTGTGTTAGGCTCTGCTCAATAATATCTGGTCTGCCGTGTGGTATTTGGGGAAGCTGATTTTCCTCTATGGCAATAAAGATAAACAACATACTGAATTAATAGATTATTTAAAGAATCGCAGGAGATTTCAATGGCCAGTCGTGGTGTTAACAAGGTAATTTTGGTTGGCAATTTGGGACAAGATCCAGAAGTGCGTTATATGCCAAACGGTAATGCAGTCGCAAACATCACAGTAGCGACTAGCGAATCGTGGAAAGACCAACAGGGTCAACAGCAAGAGCGTACTGAATGGCACCGTGTGGTTCTGTTCGGCAAATTAGCTGAAATTACCGGTGAATACCTGCGTAAAGGTTCACAGGTTTACCTTGAAGGTAAACTGCAAACTCGTAAGTGGAAAGACCAAAGTGGTCAAGACCGCTACAGCACTGAAGTGGTTATCGACCAAAGCGGTAGCATGCAAATGCTAGGTAGCCGTGGTCAAGGTGGACAAGCACAAGGCGCGCCAATGGGCGGCATGCCACAAAACGCAGGTTATCAATCTGCACCACAACAAGCCGCGCCTGCGCAAAATCAATATGCGCCAGCGCCTCAAGCTGCACCTGCTTACCAAGCGCCAGCTCAGCAACAATATGCTGCGCCAGCACCTGCCCAGCAGCAAGGTTATGGTCAGCCACAGGCTCAACAACCACAACAACAAGGTGGTTATGCGCCTAAGCCACAAGCCGCTCCAGCGCCAGCTTATCAAGCGCCTGCAGCACCGGCACAGCGTCCAGCGCCGCAACCACAGCAAAACTTCACTCCAGATTTGGATGATGGCTGGGATGACGATATTCCGTTCTAGATTGGAACGTATCGAAGTGTAAAGACGGTATCGTCTTAAATAAGCAAAAGCCACGCGAGTCGTGGCTTTGTTGTTTCTTGTCTTTATGCTTTTAAGTTTTGTGCTTTGAGGCCGTGGGCGAGGTTGCTAAATCTTTCACCTCTCCTGCTCACATAACGATACGTTTGAGATAGAAACTTAGAACGTATAATCGAAGTTATAACGCATGCCTAGCATGATCTGGTCATTGGTTTCGCGGTATTCAAAATCTGTTTTTTGATATTCGATGAAGGTGCTGAATTTCGGTGTTTTATGCCATTCCAGCGTAGTGTTATAGGCATTGTATTTCGCAGAGGTGATGTCATTGTCGCCATCGTCATATCTGGACACGCCTAGCTTGATTTTATAGCTGTCAGTGATGGGATAACTTGCAACCACATCCAGTGTTGAACCATCCAATGTGGTGCCATCGACGCTGTCTTTTTCAATGTTTTGGTAGGCTGCGGCGAGGAACAGAGAATTGAAATTTTTCGCTAGGGTTACACCGAATGTATTTTCATCCTTGTTGTCTTCTAACTCTTTATTATAAAAAGCCGCGGCAATGTAGATGAAGTCGGTTTTATAACGGATACCCGTGTTAACGAAGTCACTGCCGCCACTGCCTTTATTGCCGTCGAATTGCGCATCGGCCGAAAATAACAGGTCGCCAAACTCTTTACGATAGGTCACGAGATTATTGAGCCTGAATGGGCTCGCACTGTCATAGGCAAGCGGTGTTCCTGAGCGGTTAAAGATATCGACCGGATCAGAAATCATTTCCTGAGTAACGGCTTGTTTACCGATGGCAACGCTACCAAAAAATCCCTTTAATCCGACATAGGCTTTACGCGCATCGCCAAAGTCACCGTCATCTTTGATATCGACCTTAAATTCCCCTTTGGCAAAACCGACTAAGCCATTACCGAGTTGGTGCTCTGCAGCAAAACCAATCCGCGAGTTCGCATCGCCTACATCCCACACATCGTCCGAGTTAGTGTGGGTCAGGCCGAAGGTTGGGCGTAAAGAACCATAAAAATTAAACTGGGTATCCGATGGCACTGATGGCTCATTTTCTTGAGCTTCGAGCATGGCGAGTCTCTGCTGAATTTGTTGTAACTCAGTGCGTAATTCGTCATTGGTTTCTGCTGTATTATTGGCTTGAACGGCAAAGATAGGTGTGGCAAAGCTCAGCACAAGTATGGCTGATGTGAGTTTAGACGGTTTCATTTATGTTTCCTTACATAACAACTACTCGCGTTACGCTAATGGATTTTGTTGCCGATTGAGCTGTATCGCTAGTAGTAAGGATTTGCACTTGTGATAGTGCTGGGGAGGCGCCTAGCTAAGAAATTAGGCTTCGTATCTCAGCAGCTGACAGATAAAAGCTGTCAGCTGGTTTTGGAAAGGTGCAATCCTATCAATCCCGCCAAAACAGCGGGACGTTAGAGGGAGGATTAGAGTATGGTCGCGGCCATTTTGCGGCGCAGGTAAGCGATTTGCTGCATGTGTGGCAAATCTTTGGGACAGTTATCTTGGCAGCCGAGTAGCGTCATACAGCCAAATACGCCATCTTGATTGCCAATCACATGGTAGAAATCATCCGCGCTGCGGCTGTCTCTGCTATCCATTTCAAAGCGGGCAATTTTCATCATGCCAACCGCGCCGACAAAGGTGTCACGCATTTGTTTGGTGGCGCAGGCCGACACGCAAACGCCACATTCGACGCAGCGTTCTAGCTCATAGATCCGCGCGGCTTCTTCAGGTGCCATTGGATTTTCGAGGCGATGAATGTCCTGATCATCGGGTTTAGGATGCAGCCAGAGTTTTAAGCGTTCGGCTAATTCGCGCATAAATTTACCCGTGTTCACCGATAAGTCGCCAATCAGCTCGAAGCCAGGTAGCGGCATGAGGGTGATTTCGCCATTAGGATAATTTGCCGTTAACGTGCGACAGGCAAGCGTGGGGAAACCATTGATCACCATGGCGCAACTGCCACAGATGCCCGCGCGGCAGACAAAGTCGAACTGCAGTGAAGGGTCTTGTAGCTCACGTAGTTGATTTAAGGCGATAAACACTGTCATGCCCGGTGTTTCAGTCAACTGATAACGTTCCATCTTTGGCTTGTCTTGGCCATCTTGCGGATCGTAGCGGAAGATATTAAAGCTGATTTGACGGCTCATAGTGGTTTGTTTCCTACCGGTTGGGCTGGAGTGATCGCTAAGGTATCGCTGAGGCGTTCATTAGGAGCCTGCAGGTGGCTTGGCAGCTCGTATGGCATCAGGGCTTGCTGCAGTGTGTCTCTATCGGGGTCATCACCTAAGCTCGCGAGCACTTGATTGATTTCTTGTACGCGTTTTTCGGTATCGGGATGGGCGATAGTATTATCGTTACCGTAGCCCCGGTATCCCGGTGGTAGCTCCATTTTCATCACATCTAGCGCTTCATAACGCAGTACTGGTTCAAGTGATTCGGCATCTGGCCAAGTCGCCAGTGTGCGGTTGAGCCAATCTTTATCATTGCGTTGTGGGTAATCTTCCCGTGAATGGGCGCCGCGGCTTTCAGTGCGAGCTTCTGCGCCACAGGCGACGGTTAGGGCTACTTTTAACATACGGGTGACGCGCAGCGCTTCGACTAACTCAGGATTAGCGTGACGTTTTTTACATTTAAGGCCAAGATTTTTTGCCCGCAGCAGTAAGTCTTTCAAGCCTTTAATGGCTTTATCTAACTCGGGTCCATTACGGAAGATCCCGACGTAGTTCATCATGATGCGTTGCATTTCTTTCTTTATTTGGAAGGGGTTTTCTGTGCCGTTGCCTTCGACCAGTCCATCGATTTCTTGCTGCAATTTATCAATGAATTTTTGAGTCAGCGCAGTATCAATTTCTAAGTCGTTATTCTCACAAAAATCAGCCACATATTTGCCGATGATCATGCCGCCAACCACAGTTTCTGCCACCGAATTACCGCCTAAACGGTTAAAGCCATGCATATCCCAGCAGGCCGCTTCTCCGACACTGAACAGCCCTTTGAGTTGTGGACTCTCGCCTGTGGCATTGGTGCGCACGCCACCCATGGAGTAATGCTGGGTTGGCCTAACGGGGATCCAATCTTTGCAAGGATCGATACCGAGGAAGTAATCACAAATCTCTTTCACTTCGCGCAGGTTAGTTTCGATATGCTCACGGCCCAGCTGCGTAATATCCAGCCACAGATGCGGGCCGTAAGGGCTTTCGACACCATTGCCTTTGCGCATGTGTTCTGTCATGCGGCGGGAAACCACATCGCGGGAGGCGAGTTCTTTTTTCTCTGGCTCGTAATCTGGCATAAAGCGATGACCGTCTTTATCGCGCAGAATACCGCCATCACCACGACAACCTTCAGTGGTAAGGATCCCCGCGGGCACTATGGCGGTAGGGTGAAACTGCACCGCTTCCATATTGCCTAAGGTGGCGACACCTGTGTCGAGTGCTAACGCTTGGCCTATGCCTTCGCAGATAGTGGCATTGGTCGATATTTCATAAATCTTGCCATAACCGCCGGTGGCGATGGTGGTGGATTTGGCGACATAAGCGCGCAATTCACCTGTGACTAAACAGCGGGCAATGACTCCATGGCAACGCTTACCGTCATGGATAAGCGACAGGGCTTCAATCCGTTCATGTACTGGAATGCCCATGGAGATAGCTTGGTTATCGACGGCATACAGCAAAGAGTGGCCAGTGCCATCGGCGGTGTAACAGGTACGCCATTTTTTTGTGCCACCAAAATCGCGGGCATTGATCAGGCCGTGAGCTTCTTCGGCCTCATTGAGCGTTACCCTTTGCGCATTCATGATGACTTCACGCGGGCCGGCGGAAATCCTTGACCAAGGCACGCCCCAGTTGGTGAGTTCGCGGATCGCTTTCGGTGCAACGTGGGCAAACATGCGTGCGACGTCTTGATCGCAGCCCCAGTCAGAACCTTTGACTGTGTCTTGAAAGTGAATGTCTTCATTATCGCCCATGCCTTTAACGGTATTGCCTAGGCTGGCTTGCATTCCGCCCTGTGCGGCGGCCGAATGTGAACGTTTTGCGGGAATTAACGATAGCACTAAGGTATCTAGGCCTCGCTCTTTGGTGGCAATCGCGACTCTAAGGCCTGCCAATCCTGCACCAATGACTAATGAGTCTGTATAAATGATTTTCAAATCAGATCCTTATCTAATAATTTAGATAACATTTCATGGATTTATCATTGCGCTCCTCGGGCATAGATGCGCTGCAACTATGTATCAGAGGAGGATCCGTATGTTGTTTGTCTTGCTATATAGGCTAGGTGCGCCTATAGCGTCATGCCCATTACTGAGGAATAAACGGTTGAACTGGCAAAACTAATTCGATACCAATATTGATATAGGTCACTAGGCTTAATGTGCCTAAACACAATAAATAGACGATCAATACTTGCGCTATAGTGCGGATAAGTGGACGGTTACTACTCACACCCCACTTTAATATCACTCGGTATAAACCAACGATGCCGTGGAATAACACGATAGGTAAAAACACCACGTATAAGAGCCAAGCGTTATCGTGGTAAACCCGTTCTGCCGAAAGGTGAGGGCCAATATCAGGGTTTAAAATCATAGTGGCAAGATGGGCCGACACTAAGAAAAACAGTAAGAAACCGGTGATCATCTGCCAGAACCATGCTTGGGTATCTCTATGCTTGATAGTCGACATGAAGCCACGCATCGCTCGCCATTGACCTAATTGCACCGGAAAACGACGTAGTGCAGTGGCTGCATGTACTGCAACAATCACGAGCATAATGACTGAAATGATCTGGGTCACGATGGGGAAGCCATGACCCGTCGAGCTAAACATACTGCCTTCTAAGAATTGCACCATGTGAAAGAAGGTTTCTTTACCAAATAAAATGCTCGCCTCGAAATGCATATGAAATAAGAGGAAAATACCTAATATAAGCCCTGTCGCACTTTGTAAGCAGTCTGCTTTAGCCGACCAAGCTTGGCCAAATGGTCCGCCGTTAATGGCGGTAGGAACACGCGTTTTTGCTGACATTAATTCACCTCTTACTCGATTTGCTATGGCGTGAATGTACCTGCATCACGCCAAAACAAAGTCTATGGATACAGATTAAAAGAAGAGGGTTAATCCATTTGTAGGCATTAGCCCTGAGAGCACTTAGGGTAAAATTGAGCTACAGCATCATGCCGCCAAACAGGAAGGCTAATGCCACACTGGTGGCAATCGTCACAACGCCAGGGACCAGGAACGGATGGTTAAATACCGCCTTACCAATCCGTGTCGAGCCAGTATCATCCATCTCGACCGCAGCCAGTAGCGTGGGGTAAGTCGGTAATACAAACAGCGCGCTGACGGCGGCGAAAGAGGCAACGGCAGTTAAAGGACTTACGCCAATCGCCAAGGCTGCGGGCATCAGCGCCTTCGTTGTCGCGCCTTGGGAGTAGAGCAGCATGGAGGCAAAGAATAAGGTTACCGATAATAACCAAGGCTGACTTTGCAATAAGGTGCCGGCAAGATCTTTGATTTCCTCAATATGATTCGACACTAAGGTATCGCCTAACCAAGCCACACCTAATACACAGACACAGGCTGACATGCCTGACTTGAAGGTGGCCGCATTGGATATTTCGCTCGCGTCTAACTTACAGAAAATCGTAATAGCGGCAGCTGCCGTGAGCATCAGCACCATAATGGCGGCGTCGCGTGGCAATACAGGGTCAACAATCAAACCGACTTTGTCTGATATCGCAGTGGCATAGGCCATGACAGCCGCAATCGCCAGCAAGAAAATCATCACAGATCGTTTCGCGCCGGCTTTAATTTTGATCTCCGTTTTACCGCGTGTTTTGACTAAACCTTTGGCTAAGCGTTCTTGATAGACAGGATCATCGGCCAGTTCTTTACCCATTAAGTTGGCAACAACGGCGCCGACCATGCAGGCGAGGAAAGTTGAGGGAATACAAACGGCTAACAGTACTAAATAATCTACGCCAAACGGCTCTAAGATGCCTGAGAAGAACACGACAGCCGCTGAAATCGGTGAGGCGGTAATGGCGACTTGAGATGCGACAACGGCAATAGATAAGGGACGAGAGGGGCGAATGCCTTGCTCTTTTGCGACTTCGGCAATAACAGGTAAGGTGGAGAATGCTGTGTGGCCTGTACCCGCAAAAAGTGTCATGAAATAGGTGACGACAGGGGCCAGAAAGGTGATTTGTTTGGGATGCTTACGTAATAATTTTTCTGCCAGTGAGACTAAATAATCCATCCCTCCAGACACTTGCATGGCCGCAATCGCGGTGATAACTGACATAATGATGAGGATCACGTCAATCGGGATATTGCCCGGTTTGAGTCCCATCCCCGCGGTCAGTATCAGTACCCCGGCACCGCCAGCGAAGCCGACTCCCATGCTACCCATCCTTGCACCAAGGTAAATAGCCCCGAGGACGATAATTATCTCTAATATAATCATAGTGTTAACTCTATTTTATTTTTAATTTCAATAGCCTGCGCATATTCACTCTGTGCATGCTTATTCTTGAATCATCGAGTTGTGGGCTGGGGAAGGCTCCCCAGCCCCACTGAGTTACACTTTGGCTTTGCTAGTATTGCGTTTAGCCTGATATTTAGGATTCATCAGGTTTTCAACTGAGAGAATGTCATCGAGTTCTTCAACCGTTAACAAACCGCGTTCGAGTACCACTTCACGGACATTTTTACCCGTTTGGGCGCAAATCTTGCCTATGATGTCACCTTCATGGTGGCCGATGATTGGGTTAAGGTAGGTCACGATCCCGATAGAGTTCATCACATGGGCCATGCAGATCTCTGGATTGGCTGTGATACCTTCAACGCATTTTTCACGCAGGGAGATACAGGCATTACCCATCAAACTGAGCGACTCAAACATCGCCTGCCCAATAACAGGTTCCATTACGTTAAGCTGTAATTGGCCTGCTTCGGCGGCCATAGTGATAGTGATATCGTTGCCGACAATCTTAAAGGCAACCTGATTGACGACCTCAGGGATCACAGGGTTAACCTTGGCTGGCATGATGGAGGAACCCGCTTGCAGCTCAGGAAGATTAATCTCCTTCAGACCTGTACGTGGACCTGATGAAAGTAAGCGTAGGTCGTTACAAATCTTAGACATTTTAATCGCCATACGCTTAATTGCACTGTGCAGCATAACGTAGGCACCACAATCGGATGTCGCTTCGATTAAATCTTCCGCTGGCACATAGGCGCGGCCAGTAATGTCTGCCAGATACTTAATGGCTAATGCAGAATAACCGACAGGCGTATTGAGCCCTGTACCAATGGCGGTTGCGCCTAAGTTCACTTCTAACAACAGCTCTTGGCAACGCTTGATGGACTTAATTTCTTCTCGCAATGTAACAGCAAAGGCATGAAACTCTTGGCCTAAGGTCATAGGCACGGCATCTTGCAATTGAGTGCGGCCCATTTTTAAGATGGTTTTAAACTCTGTGGCTTTAGTGTCGAAAGCGCTGATAAGGTCGGTTAATGCATCTAACAGAATATCGGTACTGTTGATGACCGCAATACGGAAACCTGTTGGATAGGCATCGTTGGTCGATTGGCATTTATTAACATGGTCATTAGGGTTGATGACATCGTAACGGCCTTTTTCTAGCCCCATGATTTCCAGTGCAACGTTGGCTAATACCTCATTGGTATTCATGTTGACTGAAGTGCCTGCGCCTCCTTGATAAACATCGACCGGAAATTGATCAACAAATCGACCCGTTGTGAGTATCAGATCGCACGCTTCAATAATTTTGTCAGCGATTTCAGGACTTACAGCGCCTAATTCACTGTTAGCCATGGCAGCGGCTTTTTTTGTTAGCATCATGCCACGGACTAATTCAGGTACATCGGAAATTTTTTGATTACTCAGCTTAAAGTTTTCGATGGCACGCAATGTATGTATGCCATAATAAAATTCATTGGAAACTTCTTTCGTGCCCAATAAATCTTCTTCGATCCGTACGCTATTAGTATCTTTCATTTCGATCCTATTAAATCCAATTAATAGTAAGATATATCTCCGAGTATTGAGTTGTGGATGTGTACAATAAGTATACGTAACACATCAAGAATAACTCATCGAAAACATGAAGGAGAATCGTCTCCTTGACTATCGAAGTAGATCTTAACGCTTTGGCAATAACAGGATTAGGATGGTGATCACTTAACTGTATGAAATAGTGTATTTCTTTTTTTTCTTAGATAAGTCTCTCAACTCGGATCACTAGTGTGAGCCATTACTTTTTGATGCAAATTAGCTATAGATTTGTTATTCGTTAACCAATCGGCGACATATTTATTCAAGTGTTTTTAAAATTAAATAAACCATACGATATTTAATTGTCACTGCGTCAATAGCGAATAATCATTGATTAGTTAAATCTACTCAATAATAAATGCATGGTGTTTTCCTTAAAGTTTAAATAATCAATTAGATAACGCTAAATCTGTTATTTCATTTTAGTGAGAGATATCACAGTGAGGCTTAGACAATAGTGCACACTGTGGGCGTTTATTATTAATCAAAGGATGTAAGCATGAATTTTCCAATGCGTAAGCTTTTGCTCTCGGTCACTTTAGGGTTATTTCTCTCCTCCGCGGCGCAGGCGCTTCCACAGGTACGTATTATTGCCACGGGTGGCACTATTGCGGGAGTCGGACAATCGGCTACTGAGTCTAACTATCAGGCTGGTGAAGTGGGCATTAGTAGCTTGATTGCGGCCGTGCCTGAAATGAAACAACTTGCTGATATTCAAGGTGAGCAACTGGTTAAAATCGGTTCGCAGGACATGAACGATAAAGTTTGGCTAGCCTTAGCCAAGCGCATCAATCTGCTATTGGCTGATAAAGATGTCGACGGTATCGTCATTACCCATGGTACTGATACCTTAGAGGAAACGGCGTATTTTTTAAATCTCACCATCAAGAGCGATAAGCCTGTAGTACTGGTTGGGGCAATGCGTCCATCAACTGCCATGAGTGCCGATGGCCCGATGAATTTGTATAACGCAGTCGCGACCGCCGCTAACCTAGAATCTAAAGGTCGAGGCGTGTTGGTGGTGATGAACGATACCGTATTGAATGCCCGCGATGTGACTAAGACTAACACTACAGGTGTACACACTTTTGCCGCGCCTAACTTTGGCCAGCTTGGCGTTATCCATAACAGCAAGATTGAATACATGGGCAAAACTGAGCGTCAACATACAAGGCAAACGCCTTTTGATGTTAGCAAACTCGACAAGCTGCCACAGGTAGGGATTGTCTACAACTACGCTAATGCCAGCGATTTACCTGTCAAAGCTATGGTTGAAGCGGGTTTTGATGGCATAGTCAGCGCCGGTGTAGGTAATGGTAATATTTACCACTCAATATTTGACACCTTAGCTAAGGCGAGTCAAAAAGGCACCTTAGTCGTTCGCTCTAGCCGAGTGCCCACAGGCGCAACCACGCTTGATGCCGAGATAGACGATGCTAAATATGGCTTTATCGCCGCAGGTAATCTTAACCCGCAAAAAGCCCGCATTTTACTGATGCTGTCCTTAACGCAAAGCAAAGATCCACAACAGATCCAACGTTGGTTTCAACAGTTTTAAGATTCAACTGCGTGATAAAACAAAAGCCCTGCGAATATTCGTAGGGCTTTTGCATTAATGGCTTACCTGTGAAGTGGTTTTTTCACGAGGCCATGAGCCGAAATATCTAAACTTTGGTGTGATTTTTAAAGCCAAAATTGTGAGGGTTCAACTCAGATTTTCAATCAAGATATTGCTCTATTACTAGATTGGCGAAAGGCTTCGCCAATTAAGCACTCAATATCTCGCAAATATATGCATACCATTCCACAGTAACCATTAAATCCACAGCTGTTTCAGCTTCCTTCCTCGCTCATTATTTTTCGGCATATTCTGACTATATATCAAGGCGATAAACTATTTTTAGTACGGCATAAGGTATTGATTTTGTGACTTAAAGTGCTTTAGGTACTATAGTGAAAGCTTATTTTATCTGAAACATAGGTGAGCGCTTCCTAGGTTTCTTGTTTGATTTTGGGGGCAAAGTGCGAATTTTAATGAACAATTTCAAGGTAATTAGTTTTGTGCGTCAGTGGTTACTGCTGGCGCTTTTGAGTATGACGTTGCCACTGCAGGCGAGCGAAGATCTGCTGTGGATGGGAACGACAGGCTTGCCTATGAGTGAGCGGGTCCATACCGGTGAACTTGCCAATGGTATGCGTTATTTATTGGTGAGCAATAAGACGCCGGAGCAGGCGGTCATAGTGCGGATGCGGGTGGATGTAGGCTCTTTGGTCGAGTCTGATGCCGAGCAAGGATTAGTGCATTTTCTTGAACACATGGCCTTTAATGGATCGACCGGATTGGCTGCGGGGGAGATGATGCCGACATTGCAGCGCCTTGGCCTGAGTTTTGGCGCCGATACCAATGCTGTGACTGAGTTTCAGCAGACGGTCTATCAATTCAACTTGCCAAGTAATAGCCAAGATAAAATCGATACTGCTTTGTTTTTAATGAGAGAAATTGGCAGTAATCTATTACTCGACCCAGCGCTAATTGAACGTGAAAAAGCGGTGGTGTTGTCTGAGCTGCGTGAACGTAGCGGTGCGGATCTTGAGAATTACCGTAACCAATTACAGTTTTTAATGCCAAACACATTGCTGTCAAAGCGCTTCCCCGTGGGTGAGGCGAACAGTATCAGTAATGCCAATCGTGAGGCGTTGCTGTCTTTATATCAGCGTTTTTATACGCCCTCACGCACCACTTTAATTGTGGTGGGAGATATCGAGGTAGCCGCGGTAGAACAAAAGATAAAACAACAGTTTGCCAGTTGGAAAGACGCGCCTTTGGCCGCTAAAACCAAGGAACAAGCTATTGGTACTGTCGCAGAGCGCCAAAGTGTCGATGCGGCGGCATTTTTTGATCAAAGTCTGTCAACGTCAGTTTCCCTAGGCATGCTAAAACCCATCTCAGCGATTACCGATAGCCCTGCTGTGCGGGAGCAGGAAATGTTGCTCGAGCTCGCCCACGGCATCTTGTATCGCCGTATGGAGTCGCAATTACTGCATAGCCAAGGTTTATATGGTGTAAACCTGCAGGTTGGGCCGCAGTTTGATATTGCCTATGGCACACAAATGAGCCTAGGTACGCAGGAAAATAACTGGCAAGAGGGAATCGCACTCTTGGAGAAAACCCTGCGTCAAGCAAAAGAGTTTGGTTTTAGCCAGCAGGAAATTGACCAGCAAATCAAACGTATGCATAAGGGATATCAGCTAAGTGTCGCGGGGAGCAGTACTATTCACAGTGTGAATATTGCCGAGAGTCTAGTGTATTCGGTGGCGGGCAATCGCGTCCCTGTCGAACCTGATTGGCAGCTCGCATTTTTTGAAAAAATAATGCCAACAGTGACACCGCAAAAGCTAAGCCAAGTGTTTAATCAAACATGGAACGCCACGCCGTATTTGTATCTGACCAGCAATAAGCCCATTGAAAATGCTGAAAAACAGCTTATCGCCAGCTACGAGAAAAGCCGTAAACAAGCGGTGAGCGCACCAGCAATCAAGGCGATTGATGAGTTTGCTTATACTCAGTTTGGCGAGCAAGGCAAGTTAGTGGCCGACAGTCACGATAAGGAAACGGGGATTCGCCAACTGCAATTTGCCAATGGCGTGCGCCTTAATCTTAAGCCTACCAACTTTAATAAAGGCACCACATTGGTCAGCCTAAACATTGGCTTTGGTGAAGTGCCATTCCCTGAGTTGGATGGTTTGTCTTATCTGTTTAACAGTGCGTTTGTGCAGGGGGGACTCAAGGCCCATGATTATGACAGTCTGCAGGATATTTTTGCTGGACAAGATATTTCCATCAACTTAGGCCTGCGTGAGCAAAGTTTTGGCGGCGAGATTAGCACTAATGCCGCAGAGCTACGCACGCAGCTTGGCTTAATGACGGCTTATTTAATTGAGCCGGGTATGGATAAGCAGGCTGAGCAATTGTTTCGTGAACAAGTGATTGCCGAGCAACAAAGTATTCATAGCAACCCACAATCTGAGTTTTCTAATCAGTTTGCCCGTATCTCCCATAATGGTGATAAACGCTATGGTTATGGTGAGCCTGAAGAAATTCTCAAACGTCACTTTGGAGAATTAGCGCCGAGTTTCCATTCGGCCGTCGAGCAAGGGGCGATTGAACTCGCTATTGTGGGCGATTTTGACGAAGCGAGTGCCATTGCTGCTGTGGCTGAAACAATTGGCGCCATTAAGCGTAGCCCTATTGCTAATGCTCAGTCGATAGTACCTGTGTTTCCGAAAGTGCCCGTTCAGAAAACATTAACGCATTATGGTCAACTTGATATGGCGGCACTTGCCATGGTGTGGCCTACAACGGACATGACTCACTTGAGTCAACACGCGGGATTGGGTCTGCTGGAGCAAGTGCTAAGCATTCTATTAACGGAAAACGTGAGGGAGAAGGCGGGCGCGAGTTATTCGCCATCGGCCTTTTCTTACAACGATTTCAATGCCAGCGGTTATGGTTACTTAGGTTTGTTTAGCGTGACGACTCAAGCCATGTTGCCAACGGTTGCCGAGTATTTCACCGCCGCAGTTAAGCAAGTTAAAGCGCCTTCGGGGATCAGTGAGGATTTGCTTAATCGAGCCCGCCAACCAGTGCTTGAGTGGATGCAAGCTGCGCCGCAAACCAATGGTTTTTGGTTAGATCTCACCTCAACTGCCCAGAGTCATCCTGGTCGTTTTGCTGCCTTTAAACAAAGGCAAGCGTTAGCGCAGCAGATGACAGTTGCAGAACTTAATAAATTGGCGCAGCAATATCTGCAAGACGATAGCAGTTTAATGATCCAAGTCCTTCCTGCACCGCCAGAACCTCAGCAATGAGTATTGGGCTCATAGAATAGTAGACTGATCATTCACCGACATATCCCCTGTGGTCGCAAACCACAGGGGATATTTTTCTACCTCTTTCTTCCTCTATCTTCTTTTACCAACTTTTCTTTCACGTTCGTGGTGTTATGCCCACCCATAGGTCGTCAATGGAAATACCTGTTGTCGAAAATGCCACTCACAGATCTGCGCGAGTGAAACTAGTCTAGGCGCAACTTATGTGTGAGATGGCTAACGGGGTGAGGTATATGTTTCGATATCTATTGTGCAGTTTTTGTCTAGTGTTTTTGTACCCGACAGGGATAGATATGTACTTGGTCGGTTTGCCGCAAATTGCGCAGGATTTAGGGGCGAGTGAGGCGCAGCTGCATATTGCTTTTTCTGTGTATCTTGCGGGAATGGCGACCACTATGCTGTTTGCGGGGAGCTTAGCCGATAGGATTGGGCGTAAACCCATTACCTTGTTTGGCGCATTTTTGTTTGCTATTGCCTCTTACTTTGCCGGTAGTGCGCAAACCAGTGATCTCTTTTTAATGGCACGCTTTGCACAAGGCATTGGTGCGGGTTCTTGCTATGTTGTGGCTTTTGCGATTTTGCGTGATGTATTAGACGATAAGCGCCGAGCAAAAGTGCTCTCTATGGTCAATGGCGTGACTTGCATTATCCCTGTGATAGCGCCTGTGATAGGCCATTTAATTATGCTTAAATTCCCATGGCCTAGCCTATTTAACACTATGGCGGGGATGGGATTAATGGTCTTAATCCTGTGTATTTTTGTATTGCACGAAACCTATCCTAAACCGCAATTTCACACCACAGTTGAGCTGGGTGGGTATAAAGAATCCTTTAAACAGCGGTTTTTTCTCAGTCGTGTGGTGATAACGACTTTAGGTGTGACCACGATTTTAAGCTATGTAAATGTCTCTCCCATGTTGATCATGGGGCAGATGGGGTTTGACCGTGGGCAATATTCCAATACCATGGCAATGATGGCATTGGTGAGTATGTTAGCCTCATTTTCGACGCCCTTTTTGCTTAACCTGTTTAAAGAAAAATCGTTAATCTTGTTCTCTCAGATATTATTTGCCGCAGCGGCATTGGTGTTTATCTTGACTCAATTGGGCGGGGTTAGTCAGTCATTCAACCTGTTAGGTTTTGCTTTTGTTTGTTCCGGTTTTTCGATTGGATTTGGGGTCACCATGAGTCAGGCGCTCAGCCCATTTGTTACTCGGGCTGGAGTTGCCAGCTCATTACTGGGAATTGCCCAAGTGTGTACTTCAGCTTTATATATTTGGGTGATGGGTCTGCTCGAAGTGAGTGCGATTAATATATTATTAGTGATCCTCGCTGTCGGTGCGCTGGTGAGCATTACACTGATCTTAGCGGTTCCTAAATTGCCGGAAATTGTACTTAATGACCAAATCCCTGAGTCGGCTTGATCTTAACTTATTGTTTATTTTGCAGCTTTTATTACAGGAGCGGAGTGTCTCTAAGACTGCCAAAAAGCTCAATGTCACGCCATCCACTGTGAGTAAGTCGCTGGCCAAATTACGGGATTGGTTTGACGATCCCTTATTTGTCAAAACGCCGCAGGGATTTCAGTTAACGCCATTGGCTCACGGTATGGAGCAGGAGTTATCGGAATGGTTGCAAATGGGTAAGCAACTGATGGCTAAGCGCGGTGACGAGATGACCAAAGGGCTCACCTTCGAGTTGATGCTTGAGTCGCCTTTGTTGCTTATCATGCTTAATGAGCTGACTCAGGCCATTTATACTCAATACCCTGATGCAAAGGTGAAGGTACGAAATTGGGATTACGATTCACTCGAAGCGATTGTGCGTGGTGAAGCTGATATGGGTTTTACCGGCCGAGAAAGTCATCCACGTTCCAAGGAATCCCTTGATTTATTACCCTATTTTATCGATTTTGAGGTTTTATTTACCGATCTTCCTCAGGTGTATTTGCGCCGCGATCATCCCGCCTTGCAGGAAGAGTGGAATATAGACACTTTCTTAAAATACTCGCATATCAATATCTTGTGGGAAAAGAGCGAAACCTGGGCCTTAGATGATGTGCTTATTGAGCTTGGGTTAAGCCGTAATATTGTGCTGACCTTGGCCAGTTTTGAGCAGTCACTGTTTGTCGCGGCAGAGCCTCACCACAGCATGATGGCAATTGCGCCACAATATTGCGAACAATATGCTCGCCAATTACACCCTGACTTAGTGAGTCGCCCCATCCCGTTAAGCGACGAATATCTTGATAAACTCGCTATTCCTTTTACCTTGATTTGGCATAAGAGAAACAGCCACAACCCCAAAATCACTTGGCTGCGAAGCAAGATAAAAGCGATTTACCAACAGCATGATCAAGGCTGTTATTTACTGCATTAACTTGTTTGGGTAATACCCAATTGCTGACAAATATGTTGGATACAAAGTTCTCGCTGTTGGCACCATAGCCCATAGCTGACGGGGATCAGTTTAATGCCCGCGCGCTGTAAGAGTTTATACAGTTCAATATCGAAAAAGTCCGCCCAAGGTCCTGGGTAACCGATTAAATCTATTGCTAAATATTGGTTACCATAGCGGCACAGAATATCCAGTTCTAGCCCCGCCATATGGTAGGCGCGCCAGACTGTTATGCCTTTTGCTTCAATCGCCTGTGCCACTGACTGGCCGAAGCTATCGAGGGCATCGACATAATTGTGCGCCGCTTGAAATTGGCCCGCCGATGCTAAGTAAGTTGCCAGTAAATTATTGTTGGGGAGCTCATGTGCTTGTACCGATAAAAATAGCCACTGCATCTGTTTAGCGCGGGTGATGGCGACATTAAACATATCTTCGCGATTTAAGTACACGGCGGCGCGGCTGTCGTTGGCCGTAATGCTAAACGACAGCAGCATAATATCGCGCTCTTCCCCTTGAAAACCAAAGGGCGTGGCAATCCGTAATTGATGGCGTTCTATTTGCTGCGTGCTAAAGCGCGTGAGGATCTGCTGGGATAAATACTCTGCCTGATTGCGAAAACAGGAGAGCACACCAATGCTGGAAGGCACTAATACATTATCTTGTTCATTAATCAGTTGAGCTAACTTTTGAATTAATGCCTCAGCTTCTATGGCGTTAATTCCCTTACTATAACGGCTGCCAGTAACGTGGACTCTGTGTAAGTGCCCTGAACTCGTGCAGGGTCTGTGCTGCATAATCTTCAGCATGCCTTGATAAAACTGCTGATTACTAAATTGGATCAGCTCAGGTTTACTCCGAAAATGCTCATTTAAAAATACCACTTGGGATTGGCTTGCGAGGGATTGTGACGCTAAGTCGAGCATACTGGCATCACGGTAGCTCATTAGGCCGCGGCAATCCGGGGCGAGTCCGAGTTGAGTCTGGATTTGGGTTTGTTTTGCGCGGGATAAAAACGAGAAATGGCGCAGCTGTTTACTGTCGCCCACCACCAGTGCCGCTTTTGCCCGCTGCAAGGCCGGTAAACATGCGGCAATATTGGCTTGGGTGGCTTCATCAATAATCACTAAATCAAACATTTGCTGCTCCATGGGCAGCACTTTATGTAAGCTGGCAAGGCTAGATAACCAAATGGGAAAGGTTTGTTTTAAGGCATCAAAATCCGTCTTGTAGAAGCCGTCGAGTTGCTTAGCGGATTGCCGGGCGCGTAACGCACTGGCAAAACTCACCAGCGTACTGCGCTTATTTTTGAGTAATTGGTTTAATCGATAGTGAGTGGCCAATTGTAAGTATTTGAGGCTTAAGCTTTCTTTTTGCGCTATCAGTGTCGTTAATTTATCGAGTTCATTCCATTGCTGGGCAAACCTTTCGATACCTGCACGGTAAGCCCAATTGTAAAATCCTAAGCGCCAACGGGATTGTCCTTGTTGTAAGGTCGCCAGTTTTTGGCCGCGACGTATGGCGTGGCGGCAATGACGTATAAAGCCCGCTTCCATTTTGACTTGCTCGCGAGTCACAGTATTAAGTTGTTGTTTTGCATTGAGTAGCAACCTATCCGAGACGGCTTCATCAGATGCAGGGTGCTGACCATGGAGCATTTCATCAATCTGGTTTTTAAGGACTTTTATAAACTGCGGCGAGCCTGCTCGAATAAGGCTGCTCCCTAGCTGGAATTGTTGTTGCAATTTATCGGCAATCACATCAACAGCTACATCGGTGTGGGCGACGATGAGGACAGATTTGCCCCTTAATACCTGCTCCGCCGCCACTGTGGCTATGGTGTAACTCTTACCTGTTCCTGGTGGGCCTGAGATCTGCCCCAAAGTATGATTGGCCGCAATCTTTAAGGCCTGAATTTGCGCGCGGCTTAACAGCCCAGGAAGATAAGCCTCTTGCGTGTATACACTGGCGCTGATTGATGTTGTTTGTTGTGTTTCTGCGAATAGCGCTTTAAGTGGTGCTGATGGTTCAGGCGCTGTCATTAGTTTGTCGAGTTCGTGCAAAATGCCCCGACTTGCGATCGAACGTTCTGCCAAAATGATTTGGCTTCGACTGACAAGAAACTGCCCACGTTTACGGCATAAGCTCGTGAATTCAGCCTCATCGATCAGCTTGGGAAAATGCAATAAGTGACTGGTATCAACATCGGCTTGGCCCGCCCGCAGCCAAGATATCCAGCCACTGACATCCGTTGGATTATCGCGTAAATCTTGGCTTAGGCTATGTCCTTCAACGACTAATTTTTCTAATAGAGCTTCATTGATAGTGAATGGTCCGCTGCCAGCTAGAGTGTTATTGCTCTCTAGGTAGAGATTATCGCCGTCAGCCTGTAATTGGCATTCGCGATAAAGGAGTGGTGTCACGACTTTACGTTTTTCGCCATTAAGGTCGACTGTGCCGCAGAAAAACAGACAGCAGTGCAATAATACCTTTTCACGTAAATACAAAGCGCTACGTGCTAGTAATGCACTGGCGGGAGCAAATGGCACAGGCAAGCGGGGTAGGAAGCCACTGCTTAACTCGTCTTCATGTTGGAGTAATAGCTGATCTTGCTCGGCAAGCTTGTGGTTAGACCAGAGATTGATTTCGGCACTATCGTGTTGAAAACATTGTTTGTAGTAGTTGAGAATCCCTTGCAAATCCTATCCATCCCAAAGGCTTAATTGGCGATGCGAGAGTAACCTAATCGCATTAGTCGAACAAGGTTTGTACCGTTTGAGGATAGTTTATCCATAGTCGCTTTAAGCCTAAAAGAGAGGTGTTCGATAGAACAGTCATTTTCCACTGGAGCAGAATTTTTGAGAGGCGAGCAAAAGTATCAGCAGCCGCATTTGTATCAATTAAGGGCCAGAAAAGTGTGGTTTGTATCACTTTTTTGTGTGTTATTGAAATGTTTGTTAAGTGTTTGAGTTTGTAAAATATTTGTTTTTGTTTTTAGTGGAAATTGCCATTGTTGTCATTGTATAACTGCGTAGATTGAACTGAATTTTTGTCTGCTAATGAGGGAAACAATGATAAAAAGTAAGCTAAAGGGATTCGCTGCGGTGGCTGTTGCCTGTTTAGCGGTAACGGCATGTGGCTCAGATGATAATAATGAAGAGGGCACAGATCAAAATGCCACCTATGTGCAATTTTATAATGCTTCAGCTGGAAGCACTGCTACTGCACTCAAAGTTGCCGATAAAACCTATGAAAGTGTGATCTATGGGGACACTATGCCGCGATTTACGTCGACGGCTGGCGTAACTGCGATTGAAGTGATGGCTAAGGATGCCTCTGATAAAGATATCTCTATTTATAAAGAAAATATCGATTTGAAAGTTGCAACGGACCATTTCTTTGTATTACATGGTGATTTTACCGAACCTAAATTACTTAATATTAACTATTCTCGCACTGAACTCGATAAGCTCAACGAAGTGGCTGAAAACAGTAAAATGCAGCTCTTGATTGCCAATACTGCTGTACATGCCCAAGCCTTTGACGCTTATGTTTCTAAGTCGACCCAAACCTTTGCCGATGCCGTGATGTTAGGCAGTGTGGCCTACGGTGAAGTGTCGCAGCCGCAAGTGATGGATACGGGTGAATATAAGGTTTACCTCGCACCAGCGGGAACAACCAATGTTTCTTATACAACTGCGAACATTAAATTCAGTTCTAAGGTGCCTTATAAGCTGATCATCCGCGAAGGTTTTGGTGCTTCGGATTCAAAAATCACCTTGGACAGTGTCGATTCAACTACCAATGTTCGCAATCATGTAGCATTAGAAGCGAGTGTCGATTATCGCGTCTTTAACGGTTTAGGTTCGCACATTATCGATGTGAAAGTGGCTAGCAGTAAGCAAGATACTCTGTTTAGTGAAGTGCCATCTTTTGGGGTGACTAGCTATCAAAGTGCTGAGTTTAATGATTTTGGTGTGAGTGTGTTCGACCACGGTACGCAAAATAAATTGCTCGATAATGTGCTTATCACCCTTAACCAAGATGACATTAAAACCATCTTCATCTATGAGCAAACGACCGAGCAGGGCAGCCAAGTGAAGGCGATGGAGATGAAGCAAACTCAGACGCCAAGTCCCTATAGCTTTAAGTTCGACATTGTGAGTTTTGCCGATAAAAGCAATCTAACCGTGTATTTCTTAAAGGCAAATGACACGATTGAAACGGCTGTAAATAAGATCACCGCAGTCAATCCTGCGAGCCCTCAGTCATTGACTGTGCCAGCTGGCGAATATTCTATTAAGGTTATCGCTGTGGAAAACGGTACTAAAACCGTTGTCTATGCATCCGATTTAATGGATTTCAGCAATGAAGACAATGTGACTATGGTGCTGAATAAAGATCCTTCTACTAGCTTTGGTTATAACTTGATTAAGATCTAACCGCTAAGGTGAGTGAACGGCTCTAATAAAACAGCGCTACTTAGGTAGCGCTTTTTTTGCTGTTTTTTTGTGCTCGTTTTAGTGGGCTTAGTAGATTGAGCATTATTGTCTTAGCATTCACTTTTTATTGATTGTGGCTGCGGGGTTAATGTAGGCTGATCGGCAAAAATTAAGCCGAGCATTGCTGTGATGTGAGTAACGCGAGCAATATAGGAAAAGGAGTTCACTGTGATGAGTAAAGGATTTAAAGACGGCCATTTCCAAATTGGTGAAGGCAGTATTAGCGGCACTATAGCGTGTATGTTAGCGATATTATCGTTTCTGGGTGTATTGGCGTTTCATTTTCCCGAATATCTCACCACTCCAGAATTACGCCAAAGCTATAATGTCGATGTTATTCGCAGCTTAATATTTGTCGCCTTAGTGGTGTCGGGCAGTTTAGGTTTATTGAATTTTATTCGAAATAAAAATAAGCGTTTCGGCTTTGTGGCTTGGGTATTTGTGAGTTTAGCGATTGCCTTTGGTGGTCATCAAGTTGAGGTCGAGCCTTTTGCTAATCATAAGGTCTCACTGGGTTTAGATTGGTTTATTTTAGACTTATTAGGCTCAACCTTAATTTTCATTTTTATCGAGAAATGGTTACCCCATAAACCAGAACAGGCAATATTGAGACCCGAGTGGCAAGGGGATTTAAATCATTTTCTGGTGAATCACTTAGCGATTGGCTTTGTA
The DNA here is from genome assembly GCF_025653395.1 of Shewanella sp. SW24. Taxonomy (NCBI): domain Bacteria; kingdom Pseudomonadati; phylum Pseudomonadota; class Gammaproteobacteria; order Alteromonadales; family Shewanellaceae; genus Shewanella; species Shewanella sp. SW24. Next base: position 7,887 of record NZ_JAKKSH010000025.1, on the reverse strand, counting down.
TTATTGGTGGCCAACCAATTTGTACAGTCGAGCTTTTCTTGGGCTATTTCCAGCACAGTGCAAAGCTTTATTGCGGGTCTTCCCTTTGTGCTGCAACTACTGTTGATTCTATTGGTCGCCGATTTAATGCAATATGCGGCGCACCGTGCCTACCATGAAATTCCTTTCCTGTGGCGCTTCCATTCGGTGCACCATAGCGCGAAACATTTAGATTGGTTGGCTGGTTCAAGGCAACATATGTTTGAGTTGATTGCTACCCGTTGTTTAGTGCTCACGCCGATTTTTATCTTGGGATTCTCCAAAGACATCATCAGTATTTATGTGATTATCGTTGGCGTGCAGGCGGTCTTTAATCATGCCAATGTGCAGGTTAACTTTGGCTGGCTACGTTACTTAATTGTCAGTCCGCAATTCCACCATTGGCACCATGCTTCCGATAAGGCGGCAATCGACCGTAACTATGCTGCCCATTTTTCTTTTTTAGATTACCTATTTGGGACTGCAGTTCGAGGCCAGAAAGAGTGGCCAGAGCAATATGGTGTCGTGGGCGATTACATGCCTGTTGGCATGTTTAAGCAGCAATTGTATCCCCTTGGTTTAGCGAAGAAAGACACAAAATAATGGCGCTGCAATTGGAGTGGTTTGTTTTGGAATGATTGTCTGGGAGTATTGATTAGGTCAACTGAGCAGTAACGCTGAACTGTGGCGGTTAACTCTGATATTGGGATAGAAACAAGCCCAACACAGCGCTTGGGAACTGCGCTTTGTTGGGCTTTTTGCCGTTCAAACTACAATCGTTATTCGGAAATTTTCAGTTCTTGGCCTGGCTTAATAATGCTTTTACCATTGAGCTGGTTCCACTTCATTAAGTCAGCCAGTTTAACCTTATTCTTACGGGCGATTTTATCCAGCGAATCACCAGATTTCACCTTGTAAGTGGTCGCTTTTACTGCAGGTTTATCGGTCGATGTTGAGGTAGTCGCTTTAGCTTTGGTCGACGACTTATTGTTCACTTTTTTATCTGTCTTCGCCTTGGTTTTAGTGGGTTCAGGCTCATTATCATTGCCCGCCATTGGCGTTAACAGCGTGAGCTCTTGGCCGATTTTTAGGCGGTCCGATGTCAGATTGTTGGCCTGTTTTAATGCTTTCACTGACATATCAAACTTGGCTGCGATTGTGCCTAGGCTGTCACCAGATTTGACGATATAGCTTTGGCTATCATAGCGTTTTTGAGCGTAGAGCTTGTCCTGATTTTCCTGATAATGACCTATGTTTTCCAGCGGTAAGGCGATTTGATATTTGCCTTTGCTGGGGATTACACCTTGGCGAAAGCCTGGGTTATAGGTTTTAAATTCTGCTTTGCTGAGCCCTGCTGCATTAGCAATCTGGCCAATATCTACGCCATTAGGTGCTGGCACTCTTTCCAAGAAAGGGCGGTTAGCAATAGGGGGGACTTTTAAACCGTAGTGGTTGGGATTTCGAATAATCTGAATAAATGCCAGCCACTTAGGGACTGTTTGTACTCGCTTAGCGGGGATACCCAGTGACCAAAAGTCCGTAGGTTTGCCCTTGGCTTTGTTTTTATCAATGGCGGCTTTGATCACTAGCTCACCGGTATTGTAGGCGGCGACGGCGTTAATCCAGTCTTTGTCTAAGGTGTCGTATAGGTGCTGTAGATAGTCGAGCACTGCATCGGTTGAGGCCAGCGCATCTTTACGGCCATCGTAGGCAGAATTCACCGTTAAGCCAAAATTACGTCCAGTAGCAGGGATCATTTGCCACAGTCCTGCGGGGCCGTTAGCTTGTGCTAAGGGGTTATAGCCACTTTCGACTATGGGCAATAACGCCAATTCTAATGGCATGTTACGCGCTTCGAGCTGGCTGACTATGTAATATAAAAATGGCTCGGCGCGATCGCCAACCTGATTCATAAATTTTTGTTTATCATCGAAAAAGTTACGTTGTTTACGTACTTCGGCATCATCATGGACGTCAATGGTATTGGCGTGTTGGATCTTTTCCCATACATCGCTGTACTGCTCAACCACTTCGGGTGGTGTTTGATGCTGTTGTGGCGAGTGGTCGTTATCATTACTGACATCACTTGCTGTGGCATTGAATTCAGTGGTTGATGGGCTTGCTGATGTTGTAGCACAACCGCTCAGTAGGGCCATTAGCATGGCAAGCATAAGCACTGTAAATGAGTGCGTTTGGCGAAAATGTGTCCGCATGATTGTCCTGTGATGAGTTGACTGGGCATTCCATATTGGTGCACATGCTAATCTGTTTTCGAGTTTCTGGATAGCTCCCCCAAGTTTTACCTATTGTATCAAAGTTGTCTTAAGGCCGATTGTGCGGCCCTTTGATTGCAGATCCTGCGTTTAGCTTTATCGATTTATACGCTACCATAGCCGCGATTTTTCATTAACTTGGGTAGCAAAGTGCAGACGTTAGCGCAGTTAAGGGTAGGGCAGTTACAAGGGATCACACGTTTACAATTGGTTGAGGATTTAACCGAGTTCCCGCGGGAGATTTTTGATTTAGCTGATACCCTCGAAATCCTCGATTTATCGAATAATCAACTGAGCACTTTGCCCGAGGATTTACACCGCTTATCGCATTTAAAGATAATTTTCGCCTCGAATAATCGCTTTGAACATTTGCCTGAGGCATTAGGGCTATGCACAAATTTAGAGATGATTGGCTTTAAGGCCAATCAAATTAAAACAGTGACTGCGGCGGCATTACCGCTGCAAACCCGCTGGCTCATCCTAACCGATAACCTCATTGAGACATTGCCTGCGGCCATGGGCGATTTACATCGTCTGCAAAAATTAGCCTTAGCGGGTAACCGTTTAACAGCCTTGCCCGAGTCCATGGCTAATTGCCGCAACTTAGAGTTAGTGCGTTTATCGGCCAATCAACTCCACGCACTGCCAGCTTGGTTACTCAGTTTGCCCAAACTGACTTGGCTCGCCTTTGCGGGAAATCCATTCAGCCATACCTTAGTCGATCCCCACGCCGATGTGGCCACAGTGGCGAATGTGACTCTGGGTGATATCAAGTTGGCTGAGAAGCTTGGCGAAGGGGCTTCTGGGGTCATTTATCGAGGCGATTGGTTGAATCAAGCCATGATAGCCGCGACGGGGTCGGCGCAGATTGCGGTAAAACTCTTTAAGGGTGAAGTGACGAGCGATGGTTATCCCGCTGACGAGTTAGATTGCTGTCTCACAACGGGTGATCATCCCAGCCTTATTAAGGTCGTGGCGCACATTAGCCAGAAAGATCAATTGGGTTTAGTGATGGAACTTATTCCGCCAGGGTTTAGTAACTTAGGGCTACCACCAAGTCTTGTCACCTGCACTCGCGATACCTTTAAAGACGGTAGCGAATTTCGCCTTGATGAAGTCGCCAAAATCACGCACCAGTTGGCCGATGCGATGGCGAACATGCATGCAAAACAAGTAAGCCATGGTGATGTCTACGCCCATAATATTATGGTTAATCAACAGATGAGCTTATTGTTTGGGGATTTTGGTGCGGCATCAAACTTACGCAATCTATCGACAGCAGAACGCTTAGCGATAGAAGCTATTGAAGTGCGGGCGCTTGGTTGCTTGATTGAAGATCTATTGGCCTATGTGGATGCATCTGCCTATGTGAGTGCCTCGATTGGCCCTCTGTACTACACACAGTTGAGTGCGATTAAAGATGAGTGCATGCAGTTAGATGTGGCTCAGCGCCCCTGTTTTGCTGACGTGAAAAAGGCCATCGGAGCCCTGCTAAAAGGTAAATAGTGGCTTGCTAATAGGCTGGCTCTACACTTGTTTCAAGTTTGCTGTATTTTATGGTTGTTTGTGTGATTTAAGTGCTCACTATTAAGTTTATCGTTAAGTTATTGTTTTGTTTGGTTGTGTAACCGAGTTTTTACTGGCACTGACTGGGATTAAGCCTATAGGCTGTATACCCAAATAACCTCAAATTGCTGAAACAGGCACTTTGGGGGGACTTGGTATTAGTTTTGGGTTCAATCCGGTTTGCTGTTGTCGGATAGGATGTCCGTTGAATAGTAAGAACGATAGGTTTGCATACTATGTTTACACGAACGCTGTTTATACAAAGAGTAACTGAACAAGCACGCAGTGCATGCGATATTTCATTAAAAAGCCATCCCCATCATCTCCCAAAGGCGCCCTTATTCGCGCCTTTGCCGTTTCTACTGGCGAGTGTTTTCGCTTTAGCCCCTATGGCCGTGATGTCGGCGGACAAGGTCGACATCATCCCTGTGACGGTCGAGGCCGTTAAAGAAACGTCCTTTGCCGATGTAGTGAATGAAGTCGGTAAAATCAACGCTATCGATTCAGCCACGCTGAACTTTAATGCTAGCGAAAAAATTAGCGCGATTCATTTTAGTAACGGCGACAAAGTGATTAAAGGCCAAGTGATTGCCGAGCAGGACAACATTAAAGCCAAGGCTGATTTAGACAAAGCCAAGAGCACCTTAGCACTGGCTAAAACTAAGCTGGAGCGTATCGAAGATTTACTGATTAAAGAACCCTTTGCGCTTGCTAAGCAAGATGTGGATGAGCTACGGGAAAATGTGAATCTGGCCGATGCGGATTTTCGCCAGAAACAAGCAACCATGAACGATTACCTGATCAAGGCTCCCTTCGATGGTCAGTTGACCAGCTTTAGTCAGTCTATCGGCAGTCAAATTGGTGCTGGTACGGCCTTAGTCACCCTCTATAGTTTAAATCCGGTCGAAGTGCGTTATGCCATCAGTCAGAAGGATTTAGGCAAGGCGCAAAAGGGCCAAAAGGTGAATGTGACTGTTGAGGCCTATGGTAATAAGGTATTCAAAGGGTTAGTTAACTATGTTGCCCCTGCGGTAGATGAAAGCTCAGGACGGGTTGAAGTGCATGCCGCCCTTGAAAACCCTGAGTTTAAGCTTGCTCCTGGCATGTTCGCCAACATTAAGCAGTTCTATAGTCTGGGGATTAAACGTCTGTTAGTGCCGCAAAATTCGATTATTGCCAATAACGATGAACGTTTTGTCTGGCTAGTGCAGGGTGATAGCGTAGTAAAGCAAGTGGTTAAACTCGCTCAAAATACGAATGACGGTTATGCCGTCGTGACTGAAGGTTTAGCCGAAGGCGATTTAGTCGTTAAAACGGGTATGCAAAACCTCAAGTCCGATAGCAAGATCAAAGTCGTGCAGGATAGAAACACTGCAGATAAAGCGGCAACATCAAGCGCTGACAAAGGTGCTGATTCAGGCGCTACTCCAAATATTGAGGTGGCTGAATAATGCGTTTACCCGAAGTCTGTATTCGTCATCCTATCTTCGCCTCCGTACTCAGTATTATGGCTGTGTTACTGGGCTTGATTGCCTTTCAAAAACTCGATATCCAATACTTCCCTGAGCATACCACCCACTCGGCATCTGTGAATGCGTCGATTGCAGGGGCGAGCGCCGATTTTATGTCGAGCAACGTGGCCGATAAGTTGATTGCTGCGGCTTCGGGCATAGATAAAGTCGATACCATGTCGACCGACTGTAGCGAGGGGCGTTGCTCATTAACGATTAAATTCAATGATGACACCAGCGATATTGAATACACCAACTTAATGAACAAGTTGCGTAGCAGCGTCGAAGGGATTAACGATTTCCCCCAGAGCATGATAGATAAGCCCACAGTCACTGACGATACCTCGGCCACAGATTCGGCCAGTAATATCATCACCTTTGTGAACGCGGGTGGCATGGAAAAGCAGGCTATGTACGACTACATTAGCCAGCAGTTAGTACCGCAACTCAAACAAGTTCAAGGCGTTGGTGCTGTTTGGGGGCCCTATGGTGGCTCACAAAAGGCGGTCAGAGTCTGGCTCAATCCTGAACAAATGAAAGCGCTGAATATTAAAGCTGCCGATGTGGTGGGCACGTTAGGCTCCTACAATGCCAGTTTTACCTCGGGCGCGATCAAAGGTAAGTCGCGGGATTTCTCGATTAACCCTTTGAATCAAGTTGAAACGCTTGAAGACGTGAAGGATCTGGTGATTAAGGTTAGCGAGGGTAAGATCATCCGCGTGTCCGATGTCGCCGATGTGGTGATGGGCGAGGAAAGTCTGTCGCCGAGTATGTTGTCTATCGGTGGACATAGTGCAATGTCATTGCAGATTTTACCGCTGAGCAACGCTAACCCAGTGACAGTGGCTTCGAACATTAAAGCCGAAATTGCACGCATGCAAAAACATTTACCCCAAGGCTTAGAAATGAACTTGGCTTATAACCAAGCTGATTTTATTGAAGCCTCCATCGACGAAGGATTTTCTGCGTTGATTGAAGCGGTGATCTTAGTTTCGCTGATTGTGGTGTTATTTTTGGGTAGCTTGCGGGCGGCATCGATCCCCATTATTACCATTCCCGTGTGCGTGATTGGGGTGTTTGCTGTGATGTCGGCGCTCGGATTTAGTATCAATGTGTTGACTATTCTGGCGATTATTTTGGCCATTGGCCTGGTGGTGGATGATGCCATTGTGGTGGTCGAGAACTGTTATCGCCATATTGAAAACGGTGAAACGCCTTTCAATGCGGCGATTAAAGGCTGTCAGGAGATCATTTTCCCTATCATTGCGATGACGTTAACGCTCGCCGCCGTGTATCTGCCGATCGGATTAATGTCGGGCTTAACCGCCGATCTGTTTCGGCAATTCTCCTTTACCTTAGCAGCGGCCGTGATGATCTCTGGCGTGGTGGCGTTGACTTTGTCGCCTATGATGAGCGCCTATCTTATCAATACTACTGAGCAACACCCTAAATGGTTTAGCCGAGTCGAGAATGCGCTGCAGCAGTTAAATCATTTGTATATCAATGAGCTGAATAAGTGGTTTTTCCGCAAGCGCTTGATGTTTGGTGTGGCTGTGGTTTTGGTGGGTCTTGCGGGTATTGCTTACTGGCAATTACCCAAAATACTCTTGCCTGCGGAGGACTCTGGCTTTATCGATGTGGCGTCTAATGGCCCTACCGGTGTCGGTAGGCAGTATCATCTCAATCACAATGCTGAGCTTAATGGTGTGATGGACGAGCATCCCGCGGTTGGGGCTAACTTGTCCTATATCGAGGGAGAGCCAGTGAACCATGTGCTACTCAAACCTTGGGGTGAGCGCAGTGAGGGTATAGATGATGTGATCAGCGACTTGATTACAACATCAAAGGAAAACGTTTCTGCCTATAACATGTCGTTTAGCATTCGCTCAGCAAATAATCTCAATATTGCCAATAATTTGCGTTTAGAGCTGACGACCTTAGATCGGAATAAGGACGAACTCAGCGAAACCGCCGCCAAAGTGCAAAAATTACTCGAGGATTATCCTGGCCTGAATAACGTGGGCAACTCAGTGCTTAGGGACCAACTACGCTACGATCTGTCTATCGATCGCAACGCCATTATCCTCTCAGGTGTGAGTTATGGTGATGTCACTAATGCACTTTCTACCTTTCTTGGCTCAGTGAAGGCGGCGGACTTACATGCTACCGATGGTTTTACTTATCCTATTCAAGTGCAAGTAAACTTAGACAAACTGAGTGATTTTAAAGTGTTGAATAAGCTGTATGTCACTTCAGAATCAGGGCAAGCACCTGAAGAATCCCCTGATGATTTACAAATAAATCATCAAATTAGGGTGGAAGCGCATCTTGTTGCATGATCAAATGGTTTCGCTAAAAACTACACTTGGACAACAAGATGCGCGAAGCCAATATCCTACAACATTCTTTACACCAATACTGCCCAGAACTTCACCTAAAACGATTAAACAGCTTGATGCTGGCCTCTAAGGCACTGATTGAATGTAAGACACTGACCTTGACTGAGTTAGGTCGAAATT